>NZ_BAAACX010000005.1:0-100191 GCF_039521865.1 Paenibacillus motobuensis
CGCCTATTGCGAGGCCTGCCTCGCCTTGGGGCGCAGCCGATCTTGTGCGCTGCTGCTGCGCGGCAGCGCTGAAGCCGTGCCGCCTCCGGCGGGCGGCACGGGAGGGCCCCCTACCAGGTCCCTGCTAGACCGGTGGGGGCTGAGCCCCGCGCAGCGAGATGCGGCATCAGCTGCGCTGCAGTTCCTGGCGCAGCCGCAGGGCGCGCCAGCCGAACCGGCCCCTCGCTATGCACAGCGTCCAGGCGGCCTGTTACAGAGCAGGGAACGCTCCCTTCCTCGCTTCCTGCTCTGGGCCGTGACCGGAGCGGGCAAGACCGAGATGATATTCCCGCTCATTAACTACACACTGAGCACTGGCGGCAAAGTGCTTGTAGCTACACCGCGACGGGATGTCGTATTGGAATTGGCGCCGCGGATTAGCAAAGCCTTTCCAGAGGAGAAGATCGCCGTTCTCTACGGCGGAAGCACGCAGCGCTGGGAAGAAGCCAGACTCATACTGGCTACAACGCATCAGCTCATGCGCTTCTATCATGCATTTGATCTCGTCATCATCGATGAGTTGGATGCATTCCCTTATCACAATGATCCGATGCTGGCCTTTGCCGCCAAAGAATCCTGCAAAGACACAGGACGATTCATCTTCTTGTCGGCCACTCCGCCTTCACAAATGCAACGGGAAGTTCGTCAAGGCAGATTGGCACATGCCAAAGTTCCAGCACGGTTCCATGGTCATCCACTGCCCGTGCCGCGCCGGATCCGAATTGAATCGGTGGAGGGTTGTCTTCGGCGCCGTTCTCTTCCCTCTTCTCTAGCGGCTTCTTTAGAACAATCGATTCAACGAGGGGCGCAGATCTTTATATTCGTGTCCCGCATTCGGCATATCGATTCTTTAACCGGACTACTCAGGAGACGCTTCTCGGGCATACCGATTGAAGGCACTTCATCGCAGGATGAAATGCGTGCAGAGAAGGTGCTTGATTTCCGGGCGGCTAAGACACGTATGTTAGTCACTACTACGATTTTGGAACGGGGGGTTACTGTACCGAAGAGTGATGTCTTTATTTTGGATGCGGACAGCGATCTGTTCGATGAAGCCTCGCTCGTCCAGATGGCAGGTCGGGCTGGCAGATCGAAGGATGATCCGGCAGGAAAGGTCTGGTTCGCCTCACCAGAATGGACCCGGTCGCAGCGTGGAGCGGTGCGCCAAATCCGTTCTATGAATACCATAGCCCACAAAAAAGGTTTCCTACATTCATAGCAGCGATTCACATAGCTTCAGCTGCTGGATCCTAACGCACCATTGACCGTGTTACAGCACTTGATCATTCTACTCCGTCTGATGGAGGAGATATCAAATTGACCACCAAGCCGTTTATTGACGGAAGAGAACCAAAATCTATGAATAGTTGTATTAAGTACACTTATATTTCGAATAAGAGAGGGCGGCAGAAGAATAGTTGGATTCTATACAGCTAGATTTCCTGCATTTGAGCGAACATAGGGGTTATAGCAGATTTAAATGCACCTTTTCCAACTATTTTCCCCTTACGTGGAGAAGGGCCGAATTTAGTTGTATGATTTACAGTTATCTCGAAAGACAAGACAGCCAGCCTTCTGAAAATGTAGGTGGGTGCCTCACATGTTTATATGTACATAAGAAATATCATTTGTTTTCGCAAAATGAGGTGAAGATATGTCTTGGAAGGACATTTTAATCACTCCGGTGCATCAATGGTTGGCTCCCTCCGTTGGAAGCTGTCTGACCTGTGGGAAAATGATTCGTGCTGGAGGCTGTGGGGTCAAAGGCTTTTCACAAATTTGTACTGCATGCTATAAGCTGATTCACTGGATTACTGCACCCCGTTGCCCTGTCTGTGGAAGAGCGGTCGGATGCCCAGATTGCAGCAGAGCTGGTCAGGGGGCGAGGAACTTTCTAATGAACCGGAGTGCGGTTCAATATAATGCAGCGATGCGCGAATGGCTGGCGCAATATAAGTTCAGGGGAAATGAATCGCTGGGGCCGCTGCTGGCTCAGATGATGAATTATGCGATGAGGGCCATGGTCGAGGAGTTAAGAGTGAAATCTGCAGCTCCGAAGCATCCTTTCGATATAGTCACATTTGTTCCCGTGAGTGAGGAACGTATGCTGGAGCGGGGCTTCAATCAATCTAGAACTCTAGCTCATGGAGCGGCAAGGGGAGCTAGAGCTCCGGTATTAGATATGCTTAGGCGTTCCCGGCATACTGAGAAGCAGAGCTCCAGAAACAGAAGGCAAAGGCTCATGGATTTGAATGGAGTGTTTGAACCGTTGCCCGATTCCGTAGGTAAGTTAGAGGAATATCTGCTATCCAAGCATTTAGCCCAGCGTCCCGTCCGTCTACTGCTAATTGATGATGTGTATACCACAGGAAGTACCCTGGATACTTGCGCTTCGGTACTGCACAATATTTTCCGAGATCTGGGGCATCTCGCTGAGATTTATTGCTTGACCTGGGCACGTTCATAGAAAGTTGGCTAGAAAGGGCGAAGTGTTTATTTTCTGGAAGAGGAGTGAGAGAAAGGGATGGACGAAACTTGTCTGATCATGTAATCTAACATCAGATGATGATTTCTGAAGGGAAGAGAAAGAGATGGATATGAATCTTGGGAATTGTCCGCGTTGTGGAAGGTTGTTTGCCAAAAATTTCAGAGACCTCTGTCCTTCTTGCATGAAAGATATTGAGGCGGAATACGAGAAATGTCTCGAATATTTGCGTGAACATAAGTCAGCCACGATGATTGAGTTATCTGAGGCTACAGGTGTCACAACCAGGCAAATTACGAAATTCATTAAAGAGGGTCGCATCTCGATTGCGAATAACCCGAATATGATGTATCCGTGTGAAGTGTGCGGAGTCTTGATCTATGAAGGCAATATGTGTGATAGCTGCCGGAACCGTCTGGCCCGTGACATAAGCGCGGCGACCAGAGAAGAAGAGGCCAAGGCCGCTAATCAGGAGGATCGTCGTAATGGAGGCGCATATGGGGTCGTCGACAAATTTCGGGCGCCAGAACGCTGAAAACCCTGATATTATGGCATAATATTCTTTATAAACCAATGGTTCGCTATAAAATAAGTACGAACTTACGCCGATAAACTTATTAAAGATTATCGGTTTTTTTATTTGGAAAGAAAGGTGAAGCCCATGAAAATCAATGATACCGGACGGGTAGGCGCCATAAATAACTATCAACGTCAGTACGAAGCCGGGCGTAAAGGATTAGATCATAAATCGCGGCGTAAAGACGAATTATCCATCTCCACAGAAGGTATGGAGTTATTGAAAGCCCAGGAGAGCGCTCAGTCGCCGGAACGTATGAAGCGGATCGAGGAACTGAAGGAGCAGGTCTCCACAGGAACTTACCACGTCGACGCCGGCAAGCTTGCTGAGAAGCTACTTCCATACTTTAAGTCTTACACCGAGAACTAGGGGGCAGCTATGTCAGAGATTGAAGTGTTGATTGGTTCGTTGGATGATCTAAGTGAGCAGTACGATGTTTTGCTCGATATCATGCAGCAGAAGAAAGCGGCCATTATTGCGAATAATTACGATGATTTGGTCCAGGTCTTGTCGAGAGAATCAAAATTAGTCAAAGGAATTCAGTCCAGAGAAGAACAGATTCAATCCTCTGCACAGCAGTTTTTGCAGTCCAAGGGGATCAAATCAAGGCTGGAGCTTACAATTACGGATATTCTCCGCTTAGTGTTTGATCCTGAAGAGAAGCAGAAACTTGCTTCCAGCCAGCAGCGGATCGGCGGACAACTTGAGAAGCTCAAACGAGCCAATGAATTGAACCAAGAGTTGATTGGACAATCACTCCAATTTATCGAATTTTCTCTGAATTTGATGTCTGGCGGGTTCGATGAGGAGAGTACCTATGCACCCCCGCAAAGTCAGGAGAAGAAAACTTCATCTCGTAGCAATTTCGATATCAGAACATAACAAATCAAGCTTTAATTAAAGGAGAATGATCATGACCTCCACTTTTCACGGAATAGAGACAAGCAAGCGCGCATTGTTCGTAAATACAACTTCAATGCAGACGCTAGGACATAACATTTCGAATGCGAGTACAGATGGCTATAGCCGTCAGAGGGTCAACCAGACAGAAGCCAGACCGATCTGGGCGATGGGAATGACCAAGAGCCAGCAGCCTGGACAAATCGGTACTGGCGTAGAGTACGGGAGTATTACACGGATTCGTGACAGTTTCTTGGATACCCAGTTCCGTCGTGAGAATCAATATCTGGGTTCTTGGGAAGTATTGAATTCGACTATGGTGTCTATCCAGAATATTCTGAACGAGCCTTCGGGCAGCGGACTCAGTAAAGTCATGGACGATTTCTGGAATTCTTGGGAGACGTTGAACAGTGACCCTTCCTTGCTGAGTGCCCGTGTTGCTGTCGCTGGAGCGGCTAGTAACCTGGTGGATACGCTGCAGCATGTCGGTGAGTCACTGACGAATCTGACGAATGATATCAATTCAAGTATTGATAAGAAAGTACAAGAGGCGAACAACATTATCGATAACATCGCTCGTCTGAATGTGCTTATTCGTGACAATGAGAGCTTCGGCGATCATGCGAATGATTATCGGGACCAGCGGGATTTGTTGATCGATAAGCTATCTACGATTGTTGATGTTCAGTATACCGAGAACGAAGTAGGCGTCGTTAGCATCACAGCTGCAGGGGTGCAGTTGCTGGATGGAGGGGACGAACCGGCTGCGTATCTTACGGCAGCTAATGCGGCTACTGCAACAGCCGGACAATTGAACGGATACAATGCCTCGCTGCAAGAGACTCAGTTGATCCGGGATCAGCTGAATGCCATGGTCAGCACACTGGCAACGGGTGATGTTAAAGTCACTTTAAGCAATGGTTATGTGACTTCCAATAATATGACTGCACTGAATGATGTTACTTTGTCGGATGGTACAGTTGTGACGGCTGGGCAGAATATTCCGGCCGGCTCACAAATTGCTTCACCTATGGAGATTATGGTTAAGGGCTTCAATGGTCTGCATGAGCTCGGGTATACACTGACAGAACCAACTACTTCAGGTATTCCATTCTTCGTATCCAATAGCGGCAGCTTTACGATTGATGATATCAAGGTGAATCCAGAGATTCTTAAGGATACGAATAAAATAGCGGCTTCGTCTAAATTTGAAAGTAAGAACGGTGTAAATGTAGCGATTCGTGGTAACAGTGATATTGCTAATGCCCTAACCAGTTTACGAGACGCTTTGTTCACATTCCCTGCTGAATTGACTTCATTATCCAAAGGCTCAACGGATGACTATTTCCGCGCCCTTGTCGGAGACTTGGGTATTCGGGCTAGTAACACAGAGCGAAACTTCGAGAATCAGCAGAGCCTGGCTGATAATCTGCAAATTCAGAGACAATCGGTAAGCGGGGTATCGCTCGACGAGGAGTTCGCGGATATGATTCGCTTCCAGCAAGCTTATAACGCGGCTGCTCGCAATATGACGGCCGTAGACGAAATGCTTGACCGAGTTATTAACCAAATGGGCGTAGTAGGCCGGTAATTAGGAGGGATATACTAAGATGCGCGTAACAGGATCAATGCAAAATCTGCAACTGCTGAAAAACCTAAGGAATATTAATACCTCGATGACGCAAGGTCAACAGCAATTAGCGACAGGACAAAGAATCAACAAGCCTAGCGACAATCCCGTCGGCGTAACCTACCAAATGCGCTACGACACGGACTTGGCCAGAAGTGATGTCTTCCTGTCCAATGCCAATACGGGATACGAGATTCTCTCTACTATGGACTCGTTGCTGCAGCAAAGCTCGGATGTACTGAAACGGGTACGAACTCTTGCGCTTCAAGCTAGTAACGGAACCTATGATGCAGAGCAGAGAAAGACGGTTGCATCCGAGATCCGGCAGCTTAAAGAGCAGATGGTTACTATCGGCAATAGTACGTATAACGGAAAGTACTTATTTAACGGACAGAAGACAGACCAGGTCCCTTATACGGTAGATGGAGCGGCGAATGAACAGACAGATTCTGGTTTGTTTTACCTGAATGTCAGTCCTGCCGTGAAGGTGCCAGTAAGTATTACTGGTGAAGTCATATTCGGCCAAGCCGGTACTGATAACACGTTCAAGGCGCTGGATGATCTGATTCATGCGCTGGAGACCAATAACGTGTCGGGCATCTCAGCGAGCGTTGAGAAGATTGATGCGGCTGCTGATAGATTGAATATCAGTTGGTCGGAGATCGGGGCGCGAATGAACCGTTTTGAATTAATGCAGAACCGGATTACCAACGATCAGGTGAGCCTGAGTGAACAAAGATCCAATGTAGCGGACGTAGATTTCCCAGAGGCAATCATGAATTTGAAAATGAAGGAGAATGTTCTGCAAGCAGCTCTATCGACAGGAGCACGAATTATGCAAACCTCACTCATTGATTTCATAAGATAATCTTAATTTACATCGTATTTATGAGGAGGGACAGAAATGCCGGAGATTGGACCGATATTATCTAGCGATTGGGGAATGTATAGGCCAGCGGAGCTTTCTGTCCGCCTTACATCACCAGAGCTAGAAACAGATTGGACAAGCGTGTTCGATGATTTGGGGCTAAAGAGGCCCGGTTCGTTAATGAAGGAAATCACTAGCGAGTCGAAAATGATCACATTACAGAATATTGCTGCCAAGGCACAGGAGGGCGATAGAATCGCTAATATTTCTTCTGGAGAGAAGAATGTGTTCGGGCATATTGCACATGAGAGATACATGCGAAAAGGTCAGAAGGAAGTCACCGTCGAGGCTCTTCCGAGGCAGGGAGTTTATATAGATTTTCGCATTTACCCTCCGGAGATTCACATTGAAGCGAGAGGAGCCCTTCCGAAATGAGTCATCAAGGGAATGATATTGGAACTAGATTGATCGAGAGCAAGTCTTACGGTGCCCTGGAGGTTACAGACAACCAGATTTATCATTTAGAACTAGGAGTTATCGGCGTTTCTTCGATTCATGAGTATGCATTGATTCCGCTTGAGGACACACCATTTCATCTCCTGCATGCTCTTAATGAGGATGTCAGCTTTATCACCATACCAGCTTATGAGACAGTAAAGGATTATCATTTTGAAATTAACGACGAAGTTGTTGAACTACTGCAAGTACAGAATCCAGAGGAAATATTGGTATTATTGATCGTTAACATACAAGAAGATCAGCTCTATTTGAATCTTAAGGCGCCAATTTTGCTGGCTCCGTCCTCAAGACAAGCTTGTCAGTTCATCATACATGATCAAGATCTTCCGATACGTCATCTCCTTCAACGGAAAGGAGAGTAGCGCATGCTTGTTCTAAAACGGAAGATTGGCGAATCCGTAATGATTGGAGACCAAATCCAGGTTCAGATTCTGGGAATTGAGGGAGACCAAATTAAGTTAGGGTTTGTGGCGCCAAAGGACATTCAGATTTTAAGACAGGAGCTTTATGCGGGAATAGCCGCAGAGAATATAGCAGCGAAGGAGCAATCGAGTGTCATTCAACCAGAGCAGATTCTTAGCTTGCTTAAAAACTTTAAATTGTAAAATATTTTAAGTTTAGGTGGGGTTGAAATGAGTATTAGCCAAATTCGTGGAAATGATTCAATGGTAAAGAGCTTAAGTGAGTCCAAATTAAAAGAAAGTATGGGCTCGAATTCCCTGACAACAGGAATGCAAACTCAGAAATTGGATTACAATGCACTCACGGATGTGGAGAAACAGGATCTCGAGGAACAAGTCAAAAAGCTGAATCATTCGATTGCTACATCCGGCAAGCAGTTGCAATTCAAATACAATGATGAAGCAGCTCAACTATACGTTGAAATTATCGATATGGAGACGAAAGAAGTCGTCTCAAGCTTGCCGCCCGAGTTTCTGATTGATCTTTCTCTAAAGATGAAAGAAATGATAGGAATGTTCATGGATAAGAAAATTTAATGAAAGGCAGTGAGAATGATGGGAGTAAGTTTACCTGGTTTGGCTTCGGGTTTGGATACGGCTACGCTAATCACTAAACTGATGGGCATCGAGAAAATCCCGTATAACAACCTTCAAGTCAAGAAAACAAATATTGATAACAATAAATCAGTCTTTAACAATATCAATTTGAAGCTGAAAACTTTGAGAGATGCAGCTACGAATTTGTCCGATTTGGATTCGTTCAAGGTGAACGGCGGTACAAGCTCTGATCCTTCTAAGGTGGCGGTAACCGTAGGCGATAATGCGATTAGCGGGAACTACACCATTGAAGTATCGCAATTGGCTAAGCCTCATGTAATTGCAATGAATTCGATATCTGTTCTTGGAAGCGATGGCAAAGATGCTTCTTTTGACTTTGAGACATACAAAGATAATGTAATTAAAGTAAATGGAAAAGAGATTAAATTTTCTGATCTAGAATTGGATGGGAAAACTACTAGCGAGGCGCTTGTTGAGATTGCTAGTGCTATTAACAAGTCTGATTCGGGCGTACAGGCCTCAGTCATTCAAACAAAGCCAGGGGAAAAAAGCTTGGTTTTAACTGCAAAAGAGTCAGGCGAGGATCATGAAATAACGACAGACTTGTCAAACTCTACTCTTTTTTCGGTTGATAACAATGCTGGTCAACCCGCCCAGAATGCTGAATTAATTGTTAATGGAGTAAAGATAACCAGCTCTAGTAATACGATCAAGGCTGCTGTTCCTGGTATGACTTTTCAGTTACTTGCAGAGAAATCTACAGTAAGTGTAGAAGTTAAGCAAGATGTTGATAAGATAACTTCCAAAATAGACGCATTCGTTAAAGCTTATAATGAAGTTATTGATATTATAAAAGAGAATACGAAGAAGATAACTAATGAAAAAGACGCCAACGGCGAATACAAAAATTTCAAAACCAATTTGCAGGGTGATTCGCTACTTAGAGATCTACAGAATGAGTTATATGGGATTGTAAGCAGTGTAGGAGCGAATGGTAATAGCGATGGTTTTAAGTTGCTAAGCCAAATTGGTTTGGAAATCGATAAAGGTGTAACTTCAGCAGCGCTGATGACAGGAAAAATCTCTTTTGACAAGGAGTTATTTAAAGAGAAGATCGCTGAGGACCCAGTAGCGGTCGAAGAATTATTCCGTGGAGATAATGGGTTAGGCGTCGTTGCCAAGGACCGTCTGAAGGATTGGACAAGTGTTAACGGCCTCATTCAGATGAAAATGGACGGTTATCAAAGTCAAATTGACTTTATAACAGATCAAATGGAAAGTATGAATGAGAGATTAATATTAAAAGAAGATGCCTTAAACAAGAAGTTCACGGCAATGGAAGTGGCATTGTCAAAATTACAAAGTCAACAGAGTTGGATGACAACGCAGCTCAATTCTATGATTGCAAGCAGTAAATCTAACTCTTAATGGGAGATGAAGGATTCATGGCTCTACAGAATATGTCTGCTTATCAAAGCTATCAGAAGAACAAGTACGAGACGGCTTCTCCCCATCGTCTGACATTGATGTTATACAACGGTGCTGTACAATTTGCTTCTCGGGCAGAACAATCGATCGAGGAAGGTAATGTAGCAGATACGAATAAGTATATTCAGAAAACGCAGGATATTGTTTATGAATTAATGACTTCTCTGAACGAGCGAGATGGCGGTGAGTTAGCGCAGAATCTTAAAAACATTTATCTGTATATCATTGACCGGCTTGTACAGGCCAATATGCATAAAGACAAGAGCCTTATTGCTGAAGCCATTGTTATATTGAAAGAATTACAGTCTGCTTGGGAGCAGATCGGAAAGGAAGTTAGCCTTGGGTAATTCTTCATACACAACAAAACATCATGAGCTTTATAGTAAATTGTTGGATTGTGCTAGAGAACAATATGCCTTGCTGACGAATTCTGAGTCAGAACAAAATGAAGAAGAGTATGCTCGTCTATCTTCAGAATGGGATATTCTCATTGCTCAAATAGAGAAGGCTAATCAGGAAGATGGGGTACCCGATCACTCTGATACTAATCTAGTGGAAAAAATGGAGCAGATAGCATTGATTCTATCCATGACTGAAAAGGAATTGAAAGATTCAATCAATGAAGCCGGCGGCAATTTGAAGAATGTTAAAGATCAGAAGCTGCTAATGAATGCTTATTATGGTTTCGATCGCAGAGGACATAACTCTTTATACTTCGACGAAAAAAAATAATTTTTTTTGGATTTTAGGTATAAAGTTGTACCATTCTCTGCCGATATAATAATTAGGCCACAAGGATGTAGCCTAGTACAAACCAATCATGGAGGATGATTAGAATGGGAATGTTTATTAACACGAACGTTGGCGCGTTGAACGCTAACCGCAACCTGAACTTCAACAACACACAAATGGGTAAGACAATGGAGAAATTGTCTTCCGGTTTCCGTATCAACCGCGCTGCTGACGACGCTGCTGGTTTGGCAATCTCTGAAAAGATGCGTTTCCAAATTAACGGCTTGACTCAAGCACAACGCAACGCTCAAGATGGTATTTCCTTGATTCAAACAGCTGAAGGTGCACTCACAGAAGTTCACTCCATGCTGCAACGTTTGAACACATTGGCTAACCAAGCTGCGAACGGTACTTATGATGCTACTGACCGCGCTAAGATCCAATTAGAAGTTGATGAACTGGTTGGAGAGATCAGTAACATTGCTGCTACAGTAAATTTCAATGGTATTAATTTGCTGAATAGCAGTGATAAGGTAACATTCCAAATTGGATCGGATGCGAGTACTACAATTTCTGTCCAGTTAGCTTCTTTAACACCTTCAGATCTTGGCAAATCGATTACTGGCGGTTTGTCCAAACTTGATGTTACTGGAGATGATGCAACAAATGCAAATGCCGCAATTTCTGCGGTTAAATCTGCAATCAGCCAAGTTTCTACACAACGCGCTACATTCGGTGCTGTTCAAAACCGTTTGGAGCACACAGTTAACAACTTGGGCGTAATGGTAGAGAACCTGTCCGCTTCCGAATCCCGTATTCGTGACGCTGATATGGCTACTGAAATGACTGCTTTCACTAAGAACCAAATCTTGGTTCAAGCAGGTACAGCTATGTTGGCTCAAGCTAACTCTGCTCCACAATCCGTTCTTAAATTGCTCGGATAATAATTATTCTGTTGCTATTGAAGGCTCCCTTTAGGGAGCCTTTTTGCTTTATTTTACCTATACAATTAACACTGGAATATTCCGATATATTAATTATATTAATTAAGGACGTGAACAGTGATGAAGGTGAAGGTTGATCAACAACAGGAGCAAATAATCATTGCTACTATAGAAGAGCTAGATCGCTGGTGGAAACAAGCAACAAGTGACATTTTCAATCAGCAGCGATTGATCCATTTTGTGGAGATCGATGGCAATATTTTATATGACAATTATGAGCAGTATTTACTTTTGAATGTAAGTCAAATACAAGAAGTGAATATTCAGACATTGTCGAGATTAGAAAGTATCCAAGATACTGAACAATCTATAGATGATTATTTGGAGCGATTTATTCCTGCAGCACAGGATGTTACTGATCAGTTGTACGGAGAAATGATGCAGCAACAACAGAATCTATTTGCTCAGTTCATTGAGGGTTTAGGGTGGATCGTGAAGGCTTTTGAGTTTAACCAGACATTGTTTAATGAAGATGGAATCGCACCTCCATACCTTTCCCAAGTTATGGAACCTCTTGAGGCGATCATTACTCAAATCTACGATAATGTGCAACAAGAGGATTTCGTTAGTGTTGGCGATTTGATTCAATATGAATTGATACCTTTACTTCAGAAATTTCAAAATAGAAAGCAGAAGAGTGAATTGTCATGAGTGTATTTGAGGATAATCTTATATTTCTAAAAGAGAAGTATCCTGAATTGATTAAGGTCATTGATAATTTATCGGAAGATAACACCTATGAAATGGTAGAAACAAAAACGGGTGAGCCTAATATACTGATTAACCACAAAGGTAAACTTCTGTCTTTACATAGCAAATATAATGCTCAATCCGAAGCTGAAAAGTGGATCTCAACCGTTAAGGAAGATATCCACAAAAATGAGAGCGTGTTGTTGTTTGGAGCTGGTTTGGGATACTTTATGGAATCAGTCTTACAGCAAACGGAAGTGAAGCAAATCATCTATTGTGAACCAGATATTCAAATATTTAATCAAATGGTTAGGTTACGTGATATTCGTCCGATTTTCAGCGATGATCGAGTAAAGATGGTTGCCGTTGGAGATCACGAATTTGTAATGGCTGAGCTGGCACATTATATATCCACCAGAATGTTAGGTACGTTATCAGTTATTATTGCTCCAGTCTATCAACGAATGTATAGCGAGTCATTGATTCGATTAAAGAATCAAATTCAAGGCGCAGTAGCTAACGAGTCTTCTAATCAACAAACTCATGAGAAATTCAATACACAATGGATACAGAATATATTGTTTAACTTACCGTACACAATTAAGTACCCTTCCCTTGCGTTTCTTAAGGATCAGTGGAAAGGTATGAAGGCGATAATCGTTGGTTCCGGCCCATCGTTGG
Source organism: Paenibacillus motobuensis (assembly GCF_039521865.1). Taxonomy (NCBI): domain Bacteria; kingdom Bacillati; phylum Bacillota; class Bacilli; order Caryophanales; family Paenibacillaceae; genus Paenibacillus; species Paenibacillus motobuensis. The sequence continues at coordinate 12,633 of NZ_BAAACX010000005.1, forward strand.
AGCAGGACATCCATCATTTGAACAAATTGAAAGGCAAATGTTTCATTATTGCCGCAGGTTCAAGCATACAAGCATTACAGCATTTCGGAATAAACCCGGATCTAGTAATTGCAATGGATGGTGGTATTGCCAACTACCGTGCGTTTGAGAAAATTGATACAAATTGCTCCCCCATACTCTTTGTTACTCAGATTCATTATAAGATTCTAGATATTTATAAAGATCAGATGGTCTATGCAAGGTTCGAAGATGATCCGGTAAGTGAATATGTATTACCTAATGCTCAAGATGTGCCTTGTTTCCACCCAACTGCTTCAGTGACTGGCACTGCGCTTCAAGTAGCTGCTTTTCTGGGAGCAGACGAAATTATCCTGATGGGGCAAGATCTTTCTTATCCCAATAATCAGTTTTATAGTTCTGGTGTGAATCACCACACCGAGGCTATTATTCAACGTGTCCTAGACAAAGCTGATGAGTGGGTAGCTAATGTAGACGGTGGGCGGAACTTAACAACAGAAATAATGGTAATTACACGTAAAAATATCGAAATGAATATTAAAACATTGGCTCTAGAAGGAGTTAAAGTAATTAATACTTCTAAAGGTGGAGCCGTGATTGAAGGGACAGAGTGGATTGTTATAGAGGAATTACTTCCACAGCTAGAGCAACTTTCAATAAGTGATTTTGATATAAGAGATTTGGTAAATAATCAATTGCTTTCTTATCAAGAAAATGAATATACGATAACTTTCAACAAAATAAGATATCTAATTAAGCAAGTAGAAGATTTAGATAAAAAATTAGGAATTATTACAAGAGGTATTCAAAGTTTAGAAAATAATTGTAAAATCCGAAATCCCAAACAAATCAATCAAAAATTAGTTGAAGTAAATGAATTGTGGCAATGGATTACAAGACAAGATGCTTTTACAGTTTTATATTCTTTTGGGTTGTCACATTATATAAATGATTATTTGAAATTTGTACCGGCAATTGTTGAGACAAAGGACACGATTGATAAAGCAAAACTCATTGTTCAGCATTTGGGCGTTCTGGTAGAAGAAATGTTAGATTTTACCCCAGAATTAAGGAGCATATTAATTCAATCAATGGAACGGCTAGAGCAGTTCGAGTCCGAGGGTTAATGGAGGTGCATCTAATGAGTAGCATGTACAAAGGAAAGAAGATATTGATCACTGGGGGCACTGGAACAATCGGCCAGAATTTAACCAGACGATTACTACAGGAAGAGCCTGAAGTAATACGCATCTTTAGCAGGGATGAGTACAAACAGTTTGAAATGGCTCAAGATCTCAGTGGGTACTCATCTAAATTGCGGTTTTTAATAGGTGATGTTCGAGATCAGCAGAGATTAATTCGTGCGATGGAGGGGATCGATTATGTATTCCATTGTGCGGCTATGAAACACGTCCCAGCTTGTGAGTACAATCCTTTTGAAGCGGTTCAAACAAATGTGATGGGGACACAACATGTGATTCAAGCAGCTCTTGAAAATAGGGTAATGAAAGTTTTGTTTACAAGTACCGATAAAGCAATTTCTCCGACAAATACTTATGGAGCGACCAAACTAACTGCTGAACGGCTAATATCAGCAGCGGAGTTTCATAAAGGTTCAAAGTCTACCATTTTTTCTTCTGTTAGGTTTGGTAATGTAATGGGATCTAGGGGATCTGTAATTCCCTTATTTAAAAAACAGATTTTGGAGCAACGTAAAATTACACTTACAGATCCGAATATGTTGCGTTATATGATGACGCCGGGTCAGGCAATTGAGTTGATACTAAAAGCAAATAAATTAGCTGCTGGTGGAGAAGTGTTTGTTCTTAAGATGCCTTTAGTAAGAATGGGAGATTTGGCGGAAGTTGTCATTGAGGAGATTAAATCAACTTATGATATCACTGAGTATATATCCATTGAAGAAATCGGTTTACGTCCTGGGGAGAAACGGTTTGAAGAATTATTAACGGATGATGAAGTAAGAGTAGCGCGCGAAACTGATGACATGTTTATAATACTACCTCAATTTGGTAATGCTAATCCCCCGAATACATTATCTTTTATCTCTTGTTCTGAGAAGCCATATCCAGACGAGAATCAAGTAATAACAAAAAGTAAAATGAAAAAATGGTTTAGTTATAATTCTATCCTATGATATATACACAATAATGGGGGATATACAATGAAGCTTTTAAATGACAGAAAAATTATTATATTTGGAGCTTCAAAGGCAGGAGAGACTGCTTTCAATTCATTAGCGAAATACCAACTAGAAGTGGATAGTTTTGTAGACAATGACGAGCGGAAATGGGATACAAAATTTTGTGGAAAGAATGTTGTGTCACCGCGTTATTTAAAAAATGAAGAAAAGGGAACTTTCGTAGTATTCATTGCTAGTTCTTATTTTAATGAAATTAGTGAACTGTTAATCTCAGAAGGCTTCATAGAAAATGAAGATTTTTTTGGGAGACAACGTGAATGGAAAAGTGAATATCCAATTTTAATTAAACTTGGAGATAATAAAGTAATCGTAAATCTCTCAGATTATAGGGTTTTTTCATTATTAACTAAAACTCAATCTGCTCAACAAAGATTGGAGAATTATTGGAATGATTCAGTGAAGGATTATTTACCCGATATTGTAATTGATGTTGGAGTAAATTATGGAGAAGCCATCTTCTCGGCTACTTACCAAAAGAAAACACAAATATATGGTATAGAGGCGAATCCAAAATTAATACCGTATATTGAGGCTTCGCGGCTTGTTCATCCAAACCAACATCAAATTAAAATAATTAACTCAATTGCTTCAGAAAAAACAGAGACTAGTAAGTGTTTCTATATTGATAAAAAATCGTCTGGAACTTCGAGTCAAATGAAAAAATCCAATTTGGATGATTGCGAAATAGTTGAAATACCTTCAGTAGCAATTGATGATTTATTTAATCAGGTAGATCTAGAAGGGAAAAAAATTCTATTTAAAGTTGATGTAGAAGGTTTCGAGTATGAGGTTCTACTTGGAATGAAAAATATTTTGAATCGTGTATCATCCTTTCAGGGTTATATTGAAATTGATAACAAGTTTTTAAATGAAAACAAAACAAGTATTATAGGTTACTTAGATTATTTATATGAAAATTTTAGTGTTTATATTTTCGAGAATGGGTTTGTGAACAAAATAGATAAAGAATACCTTTTCTCTAAATTAAATGGTAATGAAACGTATCATACTGATCTTATTTTAAAGAATAGATAGAGTAATAATAATCTTTTAGTAAAGGGAGTTAATTATGAAAGATTCAATAATATTATTTGGAGCCTCAAGTTTGGGGCAAGTAGCTTATACTGCATTAAAGGATCAGTTTAATGTGGTTTCATTTGTTGATAATGATCCCCAAAAATGGGGTAGCCAATTCAATGGTGTAAAAGTAATATCACCTAATCAAATTAATGAATTAAAAGAAAGACCAATGATTATTATCACAAGCAGCTTCAAAAATGAAATTGCACACCAACTGCGTGAGATGGGAATAAGGCATTACAGTTTTTTTGACTACAAATTGACTAATATAGCTCTTCAGAATAGTGAAAAGTACAAATTAAAAATGCCAATTTTAAATTTAGGGGCTTTTTTAGAAACCATTTCGCCATTAGAGTTAGAACAAGTAACATTACTTAGAGGTGGATCTAATATTTTGGATTATCTTTTCTTAAAAGGTTTAGTAATCAAATTCAATTTTTCAACTTATTTAGAGGTGGGTACATGGTCTGGAGAAAGTATAGCTTTAATTGCTGCAGTTGCTAAAAAATGCTACAGTATATCATTACCAGATGAGGAGTTATCCGGAAGTTTCCTTGATTTTTGGGGAAAAAATAATTTTAGTAGATATTTTTCAAAAAATAGGGGGAATATTATACACTTTTGCGAAAATTCAAAAAGCTTTGATTATAGTAGAATTAGTGATTGCATAGATTTGGTATTTATTGATGCTGATCATTCTTATTCAGGTATAAAATCTGATACAAAACGTATTTTCGGAAAAATCGATCCAGAGCATACGATAGTTGTCTGGCATGATTTTAAATCGAAATATGATGAAGCAATATCTACAACAGTGGATGCTATTTATGATGCTCTTCCTGAGAGACTTCATAAGAATATCTATGGGGTAGACTCTAACAATTGCGGAGTTTTTCTTCCTGATAAATATAAAAAATATTTTGATTTCAAAAACAATCGAAATGAAGTCTATTCTTATGGAATCTCACTTAAACTCTCTAAGCAATCATTAAATGGAGATTCATAGATCACAAGTTATATTTATGGGAGGTACTATGAATATTATAAGTGTTTGTGATGATAAATATGCTCAACATTTAGGAGTTATGTTCACATCTTTATTAGAAAATACCAAAGCTAAAAACTTACTTTTTTATATCATAGATGGTGGGATTTCAGATTTCAATAAAGAAAAATTGGCAAGAACCGTTAAGAAATATAATAATTCTATTGAATTTTTAAATGTAAATAAACAAAAATATTCTTCATTTGCACTTAAAAATAATATGAGCCATGCGGCTTATTACAAATTATCGATACCTGAATTGGTTCCAATTAAATGCAATAAGGTGATTTTTTTGGATTGTGATCTTATTATTCTTGATGATATTGAAGAATTATGGAAAGTTGATGTATCAGATCATAATTTAGCCGCAGTTCTTGAACCTGAATTTACAAGGCACGAAGAACTAAAATTGGATAAAAATGTTAGTTATTTCAATTCTGGTGTGATGTTAATAAATTTAGATCTATGGAGGGAAAATAATATATCCGAGAAGGCTTATAAATATTTGGAGGGAAACTCCTATAATATTAGTCTTCATGATCAAGATGCTTTTAACGTTGTTCTAAGTGCATATCCGATTTTAACAATACCGCAAAGATGGAATCAAAGACCTAAGTATATATTAAAAGACTTCCCTTCTATTTACTATAGTGAAAAAGAATTTACTGAAGCAGTAAATAATCCAGCAATTGTTCATTTTGCAGGTGGAAACAATAAACCGTGGCACTATTTGTGTGATCATCCCAATGCAAATGATTACGTAAAATATCAAAAAAAGAGTGAATGGTATGACTATGTTCCTCCCGAGCAAATAAAAATGAATTCTAGAAAAATTGTTATATTTGGCACAGGTAACGCCTGTGTAAAGATATTTGATAAAGTAAAAAAATATAATTTGACATATTTTGTGGATAATAATCCATCTATGTGGAATAAACAAATATACGATATAACAATTTTTCCTCCTTCTGCACTATTATCAGAAGAAAAAGATAATATTTTCATAATAATTGCTAGTATGTACTACGATGAAATAAAAGTTCAACTTGAGTCATATGGTTTTGAAGAATTTGAACATTTTATATCGGGAATAGGCAAACGCTAATCCATAGTAGGAGAGAATCCAAATGGAACTGAAGTTAAAAGAAGTACTTATGCAGAAGAGTTGGACATATAAATTTGAATCTTATAAAAGTTTCTTTGAGTATGTCAAAATAATCAACACTGTCTTTAATCCACAAATTTCGGTAATAATAATTTCTTGGAGATTACACCCAAATACTATAATCACTTTGAAGAAACTTTTTCAACAAAAAGAAAATTATAATATAGAAGTTATTTTTGTTGATAATGGAAGTAAAATAAATGAATTTTCTGATTTTTACTCATTTGTAGATAATTACATTAGATTAAATCAAAATACAGGAGTTAGTATCTCAAGGAATATAGGTGCAGCATTTTCAAGCTCTCCAGTCATATTGTTTTTGGAGGATGATGGTATTCCAGACGAAGAGCTAATTGCTTCACATTTATGTTCACATTTAAAATTTAATGCCCATTCGGTAAGAGGGGTTTGCTTACCACTTACCAATAACCTACTAAACGAGAAACAAACACATTACTTTCGGGGAGAACATTTTTTCCCTTTTTACGCAAATCTAGAAGGAAATACTTCTTATAATGCTAAAGTGTTTTTTGAAGTTGGTGGTTGGGATGATGATATTAAATATGGGGGAGAAGGAAAAGCTCTATCCATCAAAATATGGGAGTATTCTCCTGATATTTCGAAACAGATATATTCCCCAATCAGCATTATCTATCATGATTATGCATCCAATCATGAGCGTCTAAAAGAAAAATTGATTCAACAAAAACGATCCTTTGATTATCTATCTCGAAAATATTCGGTATGGAACAAATATGATGAGCTATGGCTTGAACTTGAAGGAAATGTTTCCACGCTAAAAGAGACTGATTTGTGGAAGAGTGATTCCAACTTACAGAAAGAATATGACGATCTTAAGGAAAGGGTTAAAAGAAGAAATGAAGCGAATTTATTATCATATATGAACGGAAAAGCTTTTTTGCATGAAACCCAAAAAATAAAAGAGATAATTAATAAATTTCAAGAAAAACGAAGGATTTCCATTTTTGGAGCAGGAGAATATGGGGGAAGAGTATATGAAAACTTGTTGAGACAAGGAATTGATGTTAAATATTTTATTGATAATGATTTATCCAAATGCGGAGATATAAAATCGGGTATCCCTATTATAAAACCATCTAGTTTAACAAAGGAGCATTTTATTTTAATAGCTTCTTCATGGTTTTTTGAAATATCAGAACAATTGGAGAAGATGGGGTATAGGAAAAACGAAGATTTCTTAATTGTTATTTAAAGGAGGGCGGAGGGATATGTTTTTAGATATATTACATCAAAAACAATGGGATTATAAAATGCCCTTATATGATAAGTATTTTGAACACGTTGAGTATATTAAAGAGAGTACTGCTCAACCTCGAATATCGATTATTGTTATCTCATGGAGACTACATAGGGACACGCTTGAGAGCTTCCGAATTTTACAGCAACAACGATCTGAACAGAATTTCGAATTGATCTTTGTTGATAACGGCGGTAAAGACAATGAATTTTTAGAATTGAAACCTTACGTTGATATTTACATACGTTTGAATCAGAATACAGGCGCATATTTAGCCCGAAATATAGGTTCCGTATTTGCTACTGCCCCTATTTTATTGTTCCTTGAGGATGATGGAATACCAGATATTGATTTCGTCAGTTCCCATCTTGCGATATTTGATAACTATGATGTTGTTTCTGTTAGGGGGGTCTATTTGTGTAAAACGGATAATCCACTTAATGAACGTCAAAATGTTTATTATTGGGGACAGAAATCATTCCCGGCTTTTGTTAGTTTGGAAGGGAATGCATCCTACCTAGCAAGTCATTTCTTTGAAGTTGGCGGATGGGATGACCAGATTCGTTACGGGCACGGAGGATTAGAATTAGCATTGAGACTGCTAGAAAAAGACTCAGATAAAAGAAAACACATGTATTCACCAATACCGGTAATTTATCATGACCTTGTTAAAGATGAACAACAATTCTTCAGTAAACGTCAAAAACATATTGAAGCGTTCAAATATTTGCTTGAGAAGCATCCAACAGTAAATAAGCATATTGAAGAGTGGCAGGGAATGTTTCTTAATGAAGATAAACTATATTTAAAAGAAAATCTGGATCGATCGATTACACTAAGTGATTTGCAAAAGCGAGTTTTTGAGAGAAATAAGAAACAAATAGATAGAATGAACCATTTGTTTGTTCCTTCATATGATCCACAAAGGATTCAGGATACTTTTGAAAGCATTATAGGGAGTAGAAGATGTTTGATTTTTGGCGCAGGATCGTTAGGTACGAATATATTAAATATATTGAAGAAGAATGACATAGAGCCAGTATTATTTCTGGATAATGATACTCAAAAATGGGGAGAATCTCTTCAAGGTTTGGAAATAAAAGGACCAAACGATATAACTGAAGGTGATTTCATAGTAATTGCATCCATTTATTCATATGAAATTTCTGAACAATTGCAGAAAAAAGGGTTAGTAAAGAATCGTGACTTTATTATCATGAAATAATCAGGTGATGAGGTAATGCCAAAGGTATCTGTTATTATGCCTGCATATAACTGTGAGGAGTATATTACGGCAGCTATTGAAAGTGTATTGAATCAAACATTTCAGGATTTTGAATTTGTTATAGTGGATGATTGTAGTAATGATGCGACTCCAGATATAATACGATCATTTTCGGAGAAATACCCTGATAAAATTACTTTTATTAGGCATAAAGTCAACCTCGGGGCAGCTGCTGCTAGGAATACAGCAATCCAAAATAGTCGCTCTAATATACTTATGTTGGCAGATGCTGATGATATTCAACATATAAATCGAATGGAAGTCTTATATAGAGAATTCATTGAGAATGATGTTGACATGATTTTTAATGATTGCAGAATGATTGACCGTAATGGAAGATCACTATCTAGAAATAAAGGTTATCCTTGTGAATTATCGAATGCCAATGTTGTTCTTCATTTATTAAAACGGAATCATTTGTGGATTGGTTTATCTATGCTGAGAAGGCAAAAGGATCTAGTCTTCGATACTTCATTGCCCAATGCAGAGGACTTTGAATTGTTTTTGAGACTTTGTTTAAAGGGTTATAAATTTAAAGTAGTAAACCAATCTTTAACGAGCTATCGAGTTCACGAGAATAACATCTCTAGTAATGGATATATATCCAATCAATCTGTAAAAACAATTCTTAGTCGACTTGATCTTCAAAAGTTATATGTTGAATTAGCTCAAAGACATGGAGAATTTGAAGCCAGTGTTGCTGTAGCTGCCGCTTATGCTTGGAGAGAAGAACCGGGAAAAGTGGTAGAGTTACTGGAAGGGAAACCATTTTCTTTAGAAGGTTATTTTGCTTTAGCCATTAGTTATTTCAAACTCGGAGAGCTTCTAGAGAGTTTGAGAGTTTTTTGCCTATTGTATGAACATACATCAAATGCAGCCGTATTAAATAACCTTAGTGTTATAGGTTTTATGATAGATTCAAATTACGAGCAGGCTAAGGGATTACTTATCGAAGCGCTAAGTATACAACCTGAGTATCAAGATGCTGTGAAGAATTTAGAACATTTAGAACGAGGGGAAATAAATAAATTAAAGCTTACTGAAAGACCACTGCGCGAACAAGTTGTACATAGTAAGCATTATAAACTTGTTTAGCACTAGTCAGATGAATAAGAATTAGCCTTGTACATTATGTTGTTACTTATGAGAGGGCGGAAGGACATGAAAATTACTGTTATTGGTACTGGCTATGTAGGACTTGTTTCAGGTGTATGTTATGCGGAGCTTGGCAATGAAGTTGTATGTGTCGATAAGGATGCTCATAAAATTAAAGTCCTGGAGAATGGGGGTATCCCTATATATGAACCCGGGCTTCAGCAATTAGTTGATCGAAACGTGCAGCAAGAAAGACTTTATTTTACAACTGATTTGAAGCGAGGGATTAAGGACTCAGAAATCGTCATTATCGCGGTAGGTACGCCACCATTACCAAATGGGGAAGCTGATCTGCGTTACATTGAATTTGCAGCGCGAGAAATAGCTGCCCTAATAGAGAACTATACAGTAATAGCTATAAAAAGCACGGTACCAGTAGGAACTAATAATAGAATAAAGCAAGTAATGAAAGAAGTTACTGAGGTTGAGTTCGATATTGTTTCTGTTCCAGAATTCCTTAGAGAGGGTTCAGCAGTAAATGATACTTTCAATCCTGATCGAATCATTATTGGGGGAGAAAGCCAGAATGCTATTGATAGAATAGTTGAACTCCATAAGCCATTAAATGCACCGTTTGTAATTACAGAATTACGTAGTGCAGAGATGATTAAATACGCTTCCAATGCATTTTTAGCAACAAAAATTTCGTTTATTAATGAAATAGCTAATATATGTGAGAGATTAGGAGCAGATATTAGAGAGGTCTCAAGAGGAATGGGACTGGATAAGCGAATTGGGAAGGATTTTTTAAATGCTGGCATTGGCTATGGAGGCTCTTGTTTTCCAAAAGATACTAAGGCCCTTATACAATTAGCAGGTAATGCTGATTATGATTTTAAATTGTTAAAGTCAGTTGTTGAAGTAAATCAGATGCAACGTATGGGCGTGATTAGAAAATTAAAGTATGCTCTCGGGGAATTAAAAGGTAAGACGATCGCCATTTGGGGACTTGCTTTTAAGCCGGGTACGGATGATGTTAGAGAATCTCCGGCATTTGAAATTACAAATTATTTATTAAAATCCGGTTGCATGCTTCGTTTATACGATCCTGTAGCAATGGGGAACTTCCGGTCTTATGTAGACCATGCCAACATTTTCTGGGCTGAGAATGAATGGGATGCTGTTGCTAGTTCTGATGCAGTCTGCTTGTTGACAGAATGGGATATTTTCAAACAAATTGATTTAAAAGTTTTTGCAAAACAAATGGAAGAACCGATCCTCATTGACGGAAGAAATGTATTTAATGTTAAGCAAATTAAAGATGCCGGCGTAACCTATTATCCGGTTGGATCTTCTCCTATAAATGAAATGGTCTTTGAATTAGAAAAAAGCAAAGCTACTAATTGAAATATACGGTAATTATAAAGATGGTGGGTCTATGGAAAAAGAAATCGTCATATTTGGTACAGGCAGCTATGCTAACAGTAAATTTGGCAGCCTAAGACATGCCAAAATTAAGTACTGTGTTGATAACGATAGTAGTAAGTGGGGAGGGGAGTTTAATGGATATCCTATTAAATCTCCACAAGAATTATGTTCAGAACCAGACGACCTGCTTATTCTGATTTGTAGCACATATTACCCTGCGATTAGTCGGCAATTAGAGGGTTTTGGATTTAAAAAAAACGTTCATTTTATGCATGTGAGAGATTATGTGAATAATGATGAGCATTTCTATAAAGATGATAGAAAAAAAGTCTTGCTATATGGGAATTGTCAACTCCCTTTTCTTACGCAATATCTACGAAGTTCTGAGTTATTCAATCAAACCTATGTAGTATATGAGAAGGCTTTTATTAATGACTTTTCACCAGATTATTGGAGTGATAAGTTATTGTCAGAGATCGATTTATTTATATATCAAAAGGTAAGTCCTTCATACTTAGGCGAGCAGATGTCTACTGATTATATTTTAAAGTGTCTCTCTCCAAAATGTGAAACCTTGAGTATACCTAACAGTTACTTTCAAGGGTATTTTCCACAGCATATTTCTAAGAGATCTCCATACGGTCGATTTCCATATGGTGATCGAAATATTATAGAGGCAATTTATGATTCTAAATTTAGTGAAGGTGAACTACAGAATTTAGTTAGAATGCTAGGGAACAATGATTATTATTCAAGTGAGGAACTAGAAAAAAATACAGAGAGTTCCTTAGAAGAATTGGCTCGAAGAGAATCAGGCTTGGATGTTACTATTTCAGATTATCTTAAAGACAATTATAAGGATAAGTATTTATTTTATACTGTAAATCATCCCACTTACTGGGTTATAAGAGAAGTTGCAATAAGAATATTGAGATTATTGGATTCCTATAACACTAACATTAATTCATTGGTCATAGATTCTCTTAATGACCTTGTTGTTCCTATATATCCTAGTGTAATTAAGCAACTGGGGCTGAGTTTTATAGATCAGTCTCACAAGTATCCTTTTCATATTTCAACGGATGGACTGAGCTATACATTTGAAGAATATATGCTTGATTATGCTCGCTCTTATTTAAAATGGGGATTCAATAATTAATTTAAAAACCAACAGGAGAACAAGATGAAACAAAGAGAGTATCATAACATCACAGCAATCATCCAAGCTCGCATGGGGTCGACGCGTTTACCTGGCAAGGTAATGAAGATGCTTGGGGATCAAACAGTGTTAGGTCATGTCATCACTAGATGTAAGGCTATACTATCTATTGATCAAATCATAGTCGTGACAACTGTTGAAGAAGAAGATGTTAAGATTTGTGAAGAGGCTTTGAGATATGGAGTTACTGTTTATCGAGGCAGCAAGGATCATGTTTTAAGCCGTTATTACGAGGCAGCCAAACAAGCAAATGCTGATGCAGTTGTACGCATTACTTCGGATTGTCCGTTGTTAGATCCTATCATATCCGACAAAGTTATACAGTGTTTCCTGAACCATGACTATGATTATGTTAGTAGTGGATTGAGTGGTACATTTCCTCGGGGGCTAGACACAGAAGTGTTTAGCTTTAATTCACTAGAACAAACCTTTGAACAAGCGACGAAAGAATATGAGTTCGAGCATGTTACACCTTATATTTATCAGCATCAGGAGCAATTTAAGGTTTATGCTTATGCGAATAAATTGGATCAATCGAAATACAGATTAACATTGGATACGGATGAAGATTGGCAATTAATCTCGAGAATATATGATGAATTGTACCACGGAAGTGTTTTTTATTGGGAAGATATATGTAAGCTTCTAGAGAAAAAACCGGAATTAATCAAAATCAATTCGAGTGTTCATCAGAAAAGATTAGGAGAATAACGATATACAGCGGCTCTTTCGTTTATATCGAATTAGTTCAGTATAGGGGCTAGAAAACTAATGAGCTATATACATTTGAAACAGCAATACTATACCCAAGGACCATATAAAGTTACCTCTATTCGTGAAGAGGATATGCTTGTTATTAAGCAATGGCGTAATGAACAAATGGATGTATTACGACAGAACCATTTGCTTACAGATGAAGATCAGTTAAGATATTTTTCTAATGTAATTTTGCCTTCCTTCAGTAATCCAACTACCCGTATTATTTTGTTTAGTTTCTTTTGGAATGAAGAACTGATTGGATACGGTGGACTAACCAACATCGATTGGATGAATAAAAGGGCTGAAATTTCATATCTAGTAAAAACGGATCGAAGTAAGGAAGCCAATATTGAGCAATATAAAGAAGATTTCTCCACCTTTTTGAGATTGATGAGAAGAGTGGCGTTTAATGATTTAGAACTTAATCGGCTGTATACAGAAACATTCGATATACGGCCGTTACATATAAAAATATTAGAAAATAACGGTTTTCTTTATGAAGGTCGAATGAAAGAACATGTGCTGATTGATGGCCGATTTATTGATTCTTTATTACATGGATGTATAAAGGGGAATTTTGAACATGTTGAAGGGTAAACGAGTCTTTGTTAGTGGGGGAGCAGGGGTTATAGGCAATGAGTTAATAAATAAACTTATTGACGTTGGGGCTACGATTTTTGTAGGTGACTTGAAGCCAAGACCCAAACATTGGCCAAAGTCTATTCGTTATCGCCAAGGCGATTTGAATGAGATTACGAGAGATGAATTAATAGAGTTTTCTCCACAGTATTTCTTTCACTTGGCTGCTACCTTCGAACGTTCAGAAGAGAGTTATGATTTCTGGGGCGAAAATGAGCGCCACAATATGAACTTAAGTCATCATCTTATGGATTGTCTTAAAGATTGTCCTTCTCTGGAAAGAGTGGTATTCGCTTCGAGTTATCTGATTTATAATCCGGAATTATATCAATTTGGTGAAGCTGCGGCTTCGGCAACAAGCTTAGTAGAAAATGCTCCTATCTATCCTCGAAATTTATGTGGGGCTGCCAAGCTGATGCATGAAATTGAACTGCGTTTCTTGCAACAGCATTCAGCCTGCCATTATACTACTGCCTCAGCTCGAATATATAGAGTATACGGCAAAAATTCAAGAGATATTATTTCCAGGTGGATTCAGGCTTTACTCAACGATGAGACGATCCAAGTGTATCGTAAAAAAGGAATGTTCGACTATATATACGCAGGTGATGTAGCCGAGGGTTTATTTAGACTAGCGGCTAGTGAGGCAACTGGTGTAGTGAATCTTGGGAATGAGAATGCTCGAAGAGTAGAAGAAGTATTGGATGTACTAAAGACACATTTTCCTAGTATGAAAATAATAGAAGGCAGCAGTGATATTCCTTATGAAGCTTCTCAAGCGGATATGACCCAGTTTGAAGCATTAACTGGTTGGAAACCAGCAAGGCAGATAGAGGATACTATACCAGAATTAATTGCTCACTATAGAGATTTGAGGGAGACTATGTTGCAACCTGTGGATACAAGGGCAGCTCTTGTAACAAGTGCTTCAAAAAAAGTCCCATTAATAAAATGTGTAACTAAAGGGATACAAAAGTTCGGTCAGTCGTTCCAGATTATAAGTGGAGACAGTAACCCTAATGCAATTGGACGTTATTTTACCGACTCTTTTTGGCAGATGCCGCGACTTGACCAACTAAGCTATGAACGTTTATTAGATACATGTATTGAACGGAATATTAAATATATAATTCCTACAAGGGATGGTGAACTTAAATTCTTTTCAGGTTATAAGCAAGAACTACAAGATAAAGGTATTCACGTGATGGTGTCGGATTCAGAAGCGGTTGAGACTTGCCTGGATAAATTATTATTTTATCAACGGGGTCTAGAACTTGGATTTCCGGTCATTCCTACTGAAGAGCAAATAGATGACTTAAAAGCTTCCTCCTTTACTGTAAAAGAACGGTATGGAGCTGGCTCGGAGTCAATTGGATTAAAATTGAATGAACAAGAGGCGTTAAGCCATGCGCAGACATTGGAACAACCCATATTTCAGCCGTATATTTCAGGAGAAGAAGTAAGTATCGATGTTTATGTACAAATGAATGGTAAGTGCAAAGCGGCTATAGCCCGTAAGCGAGAACTCGTGGTTAACGGGGAATCTCAAATAACGACGACATTTCGCGATGAGGTTCTAGAACGTCAGTGTGCTGAGTTTGCTGAAAAATTAGGTTTATACGGGCATGCAATCTTCCAAGTTATAATTGATCAAGCGGGTGGATACCACTTTATCGAATGCAATTCCCGATTCGGCGGTGCTTCGAGATTAAGTGTCGAAGCTGGTTTGGATAGTTTCTATTGGTTTTTTCTTGAGGCAGCGGGCAATGATCTGGAGGAATATCCCTTTGTTCGGGCAGCCAGGGAGAAGCGCTTAGTACGTTATGCAGAGGATCTTATTCAATGAAAGTAGTTGTGTTTGATCTTGATGATACGCTGTACGACGAAATAACTTATGTACACAGTGGATTTCGTGCTGTAGCTATGTATCTTAGAGAGCAATTTGATCTCCCAACTGACGAGAGTATTAAGATAATGATCAGTGTGCTTGAGTCCGAGGGACGTGGCCAAGTCTTTGATAGATTGTTGCATCACTATGGAAAGTACTCAAAGGTAACTGTTAGAGAGTGTCTTCGGGTATACCGTTGCCATGAACCACAAATTCATCTCTATGAGGATGCCACTAGGTGTTTGGAGTTACTACGAGAGATGGGGTCTCCATTATATATTGTTACTGATGGGAACAAGTGGGTCCAATATCGTAAATTAATAGCACTCGGTTTATACGATCATCCTGCTATACGGAAATGCTTCATTTCTCGGAGGTTTGGAATTAAAAATGAAAAGCCATCGCCTTATTGCTTTATGCAGATTTGTGCCAAAGAGAATGTTAAGCCGTCGGATGTTGTCTATATAGGAGATAATCCTAATAAGGATTTTGTCGGTATCAAGCCTTTAGGGTTTAAAACCATTAGAATACTTAGGGGTGGATTTGCTGCCATTCAAAAATCAAATGAGTTCGAAGCGGATATAACAATAAGAACCTTAGATGAACTATGGAAGAAGGAGATTTTTCATGCAATTCCAAATCGGCAACCGCTGGGTTGGCAAAGATCATAAACCTTTTGTAATCGCTGAGATGTCGGGGAATCATAACCATTCGCTGGAGCGGGCGCTGGCAATTGTAGATGCTGCTGCGAAGGCTGGAGTGGATGCACTTAAGCTGCAGACTTATACAGCGGATACGATGACACTGGATATCCATGATGGGGATTTCTTCATTGAAGACCCGAATAGCCTATGGAAGGGCAGCTCATTATATCGCCTGTATCAAGAGGCATACACCCCTTGGGAATGGCATGAGCCCATTTTCAAGAAGTGTAAAGAATTGGGGATTCTGGCGTTCAGTACTCCATTTGATGAGACGGCAGTTGATTTCTTGGAGTCACTTGATGTGCCGGCTTACAAAATTGCTTCTTTTGAAAATACAGATATCCAATTAATCCGCAAAGTTGCTGCTACAGGCAAACCTATTATTATCTCTACAGGAATGGCTTCTATTGCTGAATTAGACGAGACGGTACGAGCTGCGAAAGAGGCTGGAGCGAAGGATATCGTTCTTCTGAAGTGTACAAGCACTTATCCGGCATCTCCTGAAAATACGAATATCTTGACGATTCCTCATATGGAACAGTTATTTAATTGTCAGGTGGGTATTTCTGACCATACTATGGGAGTCGGTGTGTCCGTGGCAAGTGTAGCTCTAGGAGCTACCGTGATTGAGAAGCATTTTACACTGAGAAGAGCTGACGGTGGGGTGGATTCAGCGTTCTCTTTGGAGCCTGAAGAGATGACGGCATTAGTAGTTGAGTCGGAACGTGCTTGGCAATCCCTTGGTCATGTAGTCTATGGAGCTTCGACGGAAGGTGAAATTCAATCTATGAAGCACCGCCGCTCATTATATATCTCTCAAGATATGAAGCAAGGTGATGTTTTCACACGTGAGAATGTGAAGGCGATCCGCCCAGGAATGGGGTTGCCTACGAAATATTTGGATCAATTGCTAGGCAGAAAAATAGGTAGAGATGCTTCCAAAGGTACGCCTATTACATGGGAATTGATCTAAGGCCATAAAATGGGGTGACAGTTTCATTTCGAAAGGGAAGGGGTTTGTTTATGAATATCCTACTTACCGGCGGAGCCGGTTTTATAGGCCGTTGGGTGGCTAAGAGGCTGCTTGATGAAGGCCATTATGTTTGGATTCTCGATGACTTGTCTAACGGGCGGGAAGAAAATCTTGACGAATTTCGCAGCCATCCTGGTTTTAAACAGTTCATTAAAGGAACGATCCTGGATGAAGCTCTTTTAGAAGAATTGTTTACCAAACATAAGTTCAGTATCTGTTATCATCTTGGTGCTTCTATTAATGTCCAGGATTCGATTGATGATCCACGGACTACTTTTAATAATGATACGATCGGGACCTTTTATATTTTAGAGCAATGCCGCGAGCATAAGACCAAGGTTGTATTCATGAGTACTTGCATGGTCTATGACCGTTGCAATGATGAGAATGGCATCAGCGAACTCCATCCTACGAAGCCCGCATCTCCATATGCCGGGGCCAAAGTAGCTGCCGAGAATATGGTGCTTTCCTATTATTATGCTTATGGGCTGCCTACTGTTGTGATAAGGCCGTTTAATACCTATGGACCATTTCAAAAGACAGGTGGCGAAGGCGGCGTTGTAGCTATATTTATCAATAATCATCTGTCTGGCAAAGATCTCAATATTTATGGAGAAGGCACGCAAACTCGAGACCTTTTATACGTTGAGGACTGTGCACGCTTTGTAGTGGCTGCTGGTTTTTCGGATGCAGTGGATGGCGAGATCGTGAATGCGGGTCTTGGACGAGATATATCTGTTAATGACTTGGCCCTGAAAATAGTAGGGGACCCTTCCAGGATTAAGCATGTTGAGCACATTCACCCGCAGAGTGAAATTCAGAGGTTGCTGTGCGATTCCCGCAAAGCGAACCGTCTTCTGGACTGGGAGCCAGAGATTACGCTGGAGGAGGGGATCCTCCGTACAACGGAGTGGATCCGTTCTGGGGGTCTCGCCTAACAGCAGGCGTCAAACATAATAAGGAGATGAACAAGATGTCGGATCATGCTTATCCAACACCTTCCGAGCCTATTCGATCCACCATGCTGCCTTATGGGCAACAATGGCTTGATGAACAAGACATTGAAGCTGTTGTAGAAGTACTGAAGAGTGATTTTATTACGCAGGGACCGGCGATTGAGGCTTTTGAAGCTAAAGTAGCCCTTTATGTAGGAGCTAAGTACGCAGTGGCCTTTACTAACGGAACGGCTGCACTCCATGGAGCATGTTTTGCTGCAGGAATCGGTGAAGGGGATGAAGTAATAACCACACCGATTACTTTTCTGGCCAGCAGCAACTGTGTTCTTTACCAGGGGGGAACGCCGGTATTTGCTGATATTGACATGGATACCTATAATATCTCGCCTGTGGAAATAGAGGCGAAGATAACTGAGCGTACCAAGGCTATTATTGCCGTTGACCTTACGGGGCAGCCAGCAGAGATGGATAGAATCTCAATGCTCGCGCGTGATCATAGCCTGGTGCTTATCGAAGATGGTGCTCAATCTTTAGGATCTGAGTTTGCAGGTAGGAAGGTTGGTGCTTGGGCCGATATGACGATGTTCAGCTTCCATCCTGTTAAGCAGGTGACAACAGGAGAAGGCGGCATAATAACTACCAGTAACGAAGAATATTATCATAAGCTTTTGTTGTTCCGCAGCCACGGGATGACGAGGGATTCAAAACAGTTACTTAAAAATGACGGACCTTGGTATTATGAAATGCAGGCTCTTGGCTATAACTATCGAATGACCGACTTACAAGCTGCGCTAGGCGTTAGTCAGATGAACAAGTTGGATCAATTCGTAGCACGCAGGAGAGATATTGCTGCAATTTACGATCAGAAGCTGTCCGAGCTGCCAGGCATAGTTATTCCTAAGCAACATAATGAAGCATCATCAAGCTGGCATTTATATGTGACACGCTGGCTGCCGGAGTATTTTAATGGAGATCGTCGTGACTGGTTCGAGGCTCTCCGTTCTGAAGGCATAGGAGTACATGTACATTACATTCCAATTTATCAGCAACCTTATTATCAACATTTAGGTTATGATACAGGAATTTGCCCTAATGCTGAACGATACTATGCTTCAGCAATTACGTTGCCACTATTTCCTAAGATGTCGGATCAAGATGTTCTAGATGTAATCGCTGCAATAAATAAAGTATATTCGTACTATCTTAAAAAATAATAGTAGACTCTGTTTACTCTAATTTGAATTAAGTCATACATTATTTTTACAGTAAAACCTTTTCTTTGGTAATTGACACTGGTTAAGTTTGGGTGGTATAGTCAAAAGTGAGGGCTTGTTCGAAAGGACCGACTCTTACTTGATAATGAAGGGAATGTTAGTGCATGCAAGGTAAAGTAAAATGGTTTAACGCAGAAAAAGGATACGGTTTCATCGAAACTGAAGAAGGAACAGACGTATTCGTACACTTCTCCGCTATTCAATCCGAAGGCTTCAAGACTTTGGAAGAAGGTCAATCCGTAGAATTCGAAATCGTTGACGGAGCACGCGGACCACAAGCGGCTAACGTAATCAAATTATAATCATCCGGCATCATTCAAGCCGACCTACATATATAATGTATGATGGTTAACAATTAGAGATTCGCTAGCAATCAGACCCTGGGCAACCAGGGTTTTTTTATTGTCCAGCCGTCCATGAATTCGCCATTAACTTGCCTTTTACATTTTTTACATTGGGTTAATATGTGTGGTATAATAAAGGTGCAAAGTCAAAGGAGGAGTGCCCTATGAATTATAGTATTCGAGGACAACAAATTGAAGTGACTGAAGCATTGCGAGAATACGTAGATAAGAAGCTCAGCCGACTTGACAAGTATTTTGATGTACCGCCAACTACGGGTGGTAGTGTAACGCTGAGTGTTGTACGAGGCTTGCATGTAGTCGAAGTCACAATTCCTCTTACCGGCGTAGTGCTCCGTGCCGAACATCGCAGCGATGATATGTATGCATCGATCGATGGGGTCGTGGACAAGCTGGAACGCCAAATCCGTAAGCATAAGACGAAGATCAACCGTAAATTCCGTCAGGAGAGCGGTCTGAAGAATTTATTTGTCGAAGGTCCAGTGAACGGATCTGCTCGTGAGGCAGAAGAAGACGAGCTAGAAGTCGTCCGGACGAAGAAGTTCAATCTGAAACCGATGGATGTGGAAGAAGCTATTTTGCAAATGAATATGGTAGGCCACAATTTCTTCGTATTTGCTAACATTGAGACGAATGAGACCAATGTGGTATACAGACGGAACGATGGCAAGTATGGATTAATCGAGCAAGAATAGCTTTAGCAATTCGTATCCATTCATGACGATTGTTGGAATGCAAATGGTAATTCTTTCAATTGAAGTAAAAGGAACGAGCCTTTATCCGCTTAGCGGATAGGGCTCTTTATTCATATAGGAGCAAATTGCTGATGTTCTACGGTGATGTCGTGTGTTGCGGCATTGATTACAAACTGTTACAATTTAGGCAAATCATCTGTATATGCGTGAAAGGGGTAAATCATGCTGGGATTAGTGAAGAAGATATTTGGCGACACGAATGAACGTGACGTTAAACGTCTTATGAAGACGGTAGATATTATCAATAAATTGGAACCTGATTTCGTAGCTTTATCGGACGAACAATTGAAAGGGAAGACGGCAGAGTTTCGTGAACGGATCGAGAAGGGTGAGACTCTGGAAGAAGTGCTTCCAGAAGCTTTTGCTACAGTAAGAGAAGCTTCCAAGAGAACGCTTGGTCTGCGTCACTATGACGTGCAGTTGATCGGCGGTATGGCTTTGCATGAAGGAAGAATTGCGGAGATGAAAACCGGTGAAGGGAAGACGCTGGTCGGAACCCTACCGGTTTATTTGAATGCACTGCTAGGCAAAGGCGTGCACGTCGTTACGGTCAACGATTATTTGGCGCAACGGGATAGCGAGCAAATGGGGCAGGTCTATAACTTCCTCGGTATGACTGTTGGCATTAACCTGAACGGTATGGAGCATGAGGATAAACAGGCTGCTTATGCTTGCGATATTACTTATGGTACGAATAATGAGTTCGGCTTTGACTATTTGCGCGACAATATGGTCCTTTACAAAGAGCAAATGGTACAACGTCCGCTTTACTATTGCATCATCGACGAAGTCGACTCGATTCTGATTGACGAAGCACGTACTCCGCTGATCATTTCTGGACAAGCTGAGAAGTCGACGGAGCTTTACTATTTTGCTGATCGATTTGTGAAGAAGCTGGAGCGTGAAGAGGATTACACCGTTGATATCAAAGTAAAAGCCGTAGCCCTTACTGAAAAAGGGGTTGCAAAGGCAGAAAAAGCTTTCGGTATCGAGAATTTATATGATCATAGTAACATCTTGCTGAACCACCATGTTACTCAAGCGCTGAAGGCGAATGTCATTATGCGCCGTGACGTGGATTATGTCGTGACTGAAGATGAAGTGCTGATCGTCGATGAATTCACAGGTCGGATTATGCAAGGCCGTCGTTATAGCGATGGATTGCACCAGGCGATTGAAGCGAAGGAAGGCATCGAGGTTCAGAATGAGAGCATGACGCTCGCTACAATTACTTTCCAGAACTATTTCCGGATGTATCGCAAGCTGGCTGGTATGACTGGTACAGCGAAGACTGAGGAAGAGGAATTCAAGAAGATTTACGGACTTGAGGTGCTCCAAGTACCGACGAACCGTCCGAATCAGCGCGTCGATATGCCAGACGTTGTCTACAAGAGCGAAGAAGGCAAGTTCAAAGCGGTTGTAGATCAAATCGTAGAGCGTCATAAGAAGAACCAGCCAATTCTGGTAGGTACGGTGTCGATTGAGAACTCCGAGCTTCTCTCCGAGATGCTGAAGCGCAAGGGTGTTCCTCATAAAGTGTTGAACGCGAAGTACCATGCTGAAGAAGCTGAGATCATCTCCCGTGCGGGTGAGCCAGGCTCCGTTACGATTGCCACGAACATGGCGGGTCGTGGTACTGACATTTTGCTTGGTGAAGGTGTATCCGACGTTGGCGGTTTGCATATTATTGGTACAGAGCGTCATGAATCACGCCGGATCGATAACCAGCTTCGTGGTCGTGCCGGACGTCAAGGCGATCCGGGCTCGACGCAGTTCTATTTATCGCTTGGCGATGAATTGATGAAGCGGTTCGGGGCCGATAACGTCATGAACATGATGGAGCGTCTTGGCTTCGAAGAGGATCAGCCGATCGAGAGCAAGATGATTACGCGTGCGGTTGAATCCGCCCAGAAGCGGGTTGAAGGCAACAACTTCGACGTGCGTAAAGTCGTATTGCAATATGACGACGTGATGAATCAGCAACGTGAGATTATTTATAAGCAACGCCGAGAGTTGCTTGAATCAGAGAATGTTAAGCAAATTGTAGTGGATATGATTAAACCGGTCATCGAGCGTGTTGTTACGGTTCATACCGCGGATGACATTCCGGAGAACTGGGAACTGCAAGAGATTGCCGATTACATGAATTCGAAGATGCTTGATGAAGGCGCGGTAACCCGAGATGATCTATGGGGCAAAGAGGCCGACGAAATGGTTGAGTTCATCTTCGAGAAGGTCATGGCGAAATATGATGCTCGTGAGCAAGCGATTGGTCCTGAACTGGTGCGTGAGTTCGAGAAAGTTATCGCTCTGCGTGCTGTAGATAGCAAATGGATGGACCATATCGATGCGATGGACCAATTGCGTCAAGGTATCCACCTGCGTGCATACGGCGGTACGGATCCACTGCGTGAGTACCAATTCGAAGGCTACGAGATGTTCAATGGGATGATTGCATCGATCCAGGAAGAGGTTGCGACTTATATTATGAAGGCGCAAATCGAGACGAACCAGGAGCGCCAAGCAGTTGTGGATGAGGACAAAATCTCCACTAGCGGCGAACCGGCAGAGAAACGTCCGGTGAAGCGCAGCGACCAAGTAGGACGCAACGATCTGTGCCCTTGCGGCAGCGGTAAGAAATACAAACACTGCCACGGACAGAACGCATAATTGACAGCGGGGAGCTTCCGTGAATGGAAGCTCCCCGTTTTTTCTTTTTTAATGGGGTGTCCTATTGTGATTCGCCCTAGAAATGTATAAAATGAGCGTAAATACTTATAGTGCGTGTTCAAAAAGTACGGTTTTCTTATCAAAAGCGGACTTTTTGAACAACCTCTTATACAGGAAGGTGATTGAACAGCATGATCGATCCAAGTGTAAAGCATGATATGAGAGAGATAGCTACGCGACTAACTAATCTTAGGGGGTCTCTTTGACTTAGACCTGAAGCAGGAGATGATCGCGAATTACGAGGAGAAGATGGCGGCACCGGACTTCTGGGATGACAATGACAAGGCCCAGGCGTTAATCGCGGAGATGAACGCAGTAAAGTCCTCTGTCGATCAATATAATACATTGCAGCAGGAGTATGACGACATCGAGATGATGGCCGAGTTGGCTGAAGAGGAGAATGACGAGGCATTATTGTCAGAGATCAGTACCTCTGTAAGTGCACTATTGAAGAAGATGGAAGATTTCGAGCTTCAACTGCTGCTGAGTGAGCCATATGATAAGATGAATGCGATTCTTGAGCTGCATCCGGGTGCTGGGGGGACAGAATCTCAGGACTGGGGCTCCATGCTGCTGCGGATGTATACGCGGTGGGCGGAGAAGCGCGGCTTCAAGGTTGAGACGCTTGACTACTTACCGGGGGATGAAGCTGGAATCAAGAGTGTCACGCTGTTGATCAAGGGCTATAATGCCTATGGATATCTAAAAGCAGAGAAGGGTGTGCACCGGTTGGTTCGCATATCTCCATTTGATTCCTCTGGCCGTAGACATACCTCCTTCGTCTCTTGCGACGTGGTACCGGAAATAACCGATGATGTAGATATTGAGATTCGCACCGAGGATCTCAAGATCGATACGTACCGGGCGAGTGGCGCGGGCGGTCAGCATATTAACACGACTGACTCTGCGGTGCGGATTACTCACTTGCCGACCGGGATCGTCGTAACGTGTCAGAACGAACGCTCGCAGATCAAGAACCGTGAGCGCGCTATGACCATGCTCCGCTCCAAGCTCTATGAGCGTAAGTTGGAGGAACAGCAAAAAGAGCTGGATGAGATCCGCGGCGAGCAATCGGATATCGCCTGGGGCAGCCAAATTCGTTCGTACGTATTCCACCCTTACAGCATGGTCAAGGATCATCGCACCTCGGTAGAGACCGGAAATGTGGGCGCTGTAATGGACGGCGATCTGGACGCATTTATCGACGGTTATTTACGGAGTCAGATCCGAACTGAAGCCCAATAACGATTGTGAAGATCGAATCCTACACATGTCATGGTAGAGCTGGGGAGAGAAAGCTACGGGTACATCTCGTCCGCCGGCTCTCCCGGTGTGTAGGATTTTTTTTGAGATCATAGCTAAGGAGGAACTGGGGTGTCGTCAACAACCCGCAAACGAAGGCTTAACGAATATTTTCCGGTAGATGGGCCGATTCGCCATACCGTCGATACGGTCATGATTATTGTAGGCTCTTTTATTACGGCTCTGGCCTTCAATCTATTTCTATTGCCAAGCAATATCGCATCAGGCGGAGTTTCCGGCATCTCAGTTATTATTCAGTCGGTGTTCGGCATTGAGCCAGCATATACACAGTGGGCACTTAATATTCCCTTATTTATTGCAGGCTATCTGGTACTGGGACGCAACTATGCTATCCGCTCCTTGCTGGGTACGATTGTATTGCCGCTCTTCGTCTTCATGACGAAGGACTGGTCTGTTCCAACGACAGATCTGCTGTTAGCATCTCTCTACGGTGGCATTGGTGTTGGGGTTGGTCTTGGGATTGTCTTCCGGGGACGTGGATCAACCGGGGGACTGTCGACGCTGGCACAGATTATCCAGAAGCTCACCCGGCTGAACTTATCGGTATGTGTCGTGATGATGGACGGCATGGTTATATTATTGGCGATGTTTGTTCTGTCCCCAGAGAAGGCGTTATACGCACTCATCGGTCTATATATTACCGGCAAGATCATTGACATGATCGAGCTGGGCTTCAATTATACGAAGGTGGCCTACATCATCGCCGACAAGACGGATGAAATATCCGAGGCGGTGCTGAAGCATTTGGACCGGGGCTTGACCAAGCTGGATGCCCGTGGCGGATATACAGGGGAAGAGCGTACTGTGCTCATGGTCGTCGTTGGCCAGAGCGAGGTAACAAGTCTTAAGACGCTGGTGCAGTCGCTTGACCCAAGTGCCTTTGTGATCATTACGAATGCCCATGAGGTGCTAGGAGAAGGCTTCAAACGGGTTGAGGGATAAATGGGTAGCACAATAATAGAAGCAGGACAAACTACATATTGAAGAAGCAAGCATCCTCTAACGGTATTCAATCCAAGAGGGTGCTTATTTTTTTATCCGTCAGATTAAAATAATTAATGGTTGTATTTATATAAGTACGACCGTATAATAATACATATTAATTACGGATTTATACATTTGATCTTATAGATACTAAGCGATGGGAAGAGGGGATAAAGGGTGGAAACTGTAAAAGTGAAGGTGGCCATCATTGGTTCCACGGGCTATGGAGGCGTGGAGCTGATTCGTTTTTTAATGGGACATCCGCATGTAGAGATTGTATCGGTGATTTCATCCTCCAGCGCAGGCGAACCGATTGCTGATGGATTCCCGCATTTGTCAGAGCTGATGGTACAGAATTTGGACGGTGTTGACCCTCAGGAAATTGCAGAGAAAGCGGACGTAGTGTTTACAGCAACTCCTTCAGGAGTCAGCAGCAAGCTGGTACCACAGCTTCTTGAAGTAGGGCTTCGCGTCATCGACCTGTCGGGTGATTTTCGGATTAAGGACAGATCGGAATATGAAGCGTGGTATAAGCATGAAGCAGCGGAACAGAAATGGCTTGATAAAGCCATCTACGGATTATGCGAGATTAATGGAGACCTCGTGATCGGTTCTAGCTTCATCTCTAATCCCGGCTGCTATTCTACTACGACACTCCTTGGACTAATTCCTGCTCTTAACGCAGGCTGGATTGATCCGGCAAGCATTATTATCGATGCCAAGTCGGGCGTATCTGGTGCAGGACGGGGAACGAGCCTGACAACACATTATGCAGAAATGAATGAAAATATGAAAGTATATAAAGTAAATAAGCATCAGCATATTCCTGAAATAGAACAGGAGCTGTCCCTCGCTGCTGGTAATCCGGTAACGGTGACCTTTACAACGCATCTGGTGCCGATGACAAGAGGAATTATGAGCACAATGTATGCAAAATTGCAGGGGGATTATACAGAAGAAGGACTTGTATCGTTGTATCGCGAATTTTACGCTGGAAGACCATTCGTACGGATCCGTGAAGCGGGCAAGTGGCCGGCAACGAAGGAAGTATTCGGCTCGAATTATTGCGATATCGGATTTTCTGTGGATGAGCGGACTGGAAGGGTCACGATTATTGCTGTGACGGATAATGTTGTCAAAGGTGCTGCCGGTCAGGCGATACAGAATTTGAACCTGATGATGGGTTGGGACGAGACGACCGGACTTAAGCTTAGTCCTGTATATCCATAAAAGTTCAGAGGGCGATGCTCTAAGGGAACTACAGATCGCTATTTTCCCAAAAACAGCGGCAAGCATATTTTAACGAAACACCATATCGTTATTCGGGGGAAATACGGGGGGTTACCGACAACATTTGGCAGTACAGTAATTCAGCAGCTTAACAGTTTATCAGATAAACAGGATTCAGGAAATGGAGAGGATCGTCATGGGAGTGGTTAGTTTATTTCAGATTGTTCCGGCAGGCTCGATTACTTCGCCGAAGGGGTTTCAGGCCGGCGGACTGCATTGCGGCCTGAAGAAGACATCGCGCAATGATCTTGGCGCGATATATTGTGAAGTGCCGGCGACGGCGGCGGCGGTCTACACGACCAATGTGTTCCAGGCTGCACCGCTGAAGGTGACGCGGGAATCGATCGCGTCCAATAACGGTCAGCTGCGAGCTGTGGTCGTGAACAGCGGCAACGCCAATGCCTGCACCGGCCGCCAGGGCGAGGCCGATGCTTATGCGATGCGCGCGGCAGCCGCGGACGCCTTCGGGCTCGCCGCCGGCGAGGTGGCCGTCGCTTCCACCGGCGTCATCGGCGAATTGCTGCCGATGGACCGCGTGGCCCGCGGGATTGCGGGCCTGCCAGCAGCGCTGTCGGTGGGCGATGAAGGCGCTGACCAATTTGCGCAAGCAATACTGACGACGGATCTGGTGAAGAAGGAGTCCTGTGTAACGATTACTGTGGACGGCCATGAAGTGACAATTGGCGGAGCGGCCAAGGGTTCGGGGATGATCCACCCGAATATGGCGACGATGCTTGCTTTTGTGACAACGGATGCGGCGATTTCACCGAAGGCACTGCAAAGCCTGTTGGGTGAGACGACGGATGTAACGTTTAATATGATTACCGTGGATGGAGATACGAGCACGAACGACATGCTGATTGCCATGGCCAGTGGTCTGGCCGGCAATACGGAGCTGGCGCCGGAGCATCCTGATTGGGATAACTTCGCAGCTGCCTTCCGCTATGTGTGCCAGACGCTGGCTCAGGCGATTGCCCGCGACGGTGAAGGGGCAACTCGTCTCGTCGAGGTAACGGTGAGCGGAGCGGTCACTGATCTGTCAGCTCAAGCTATTGCCAAGACGGTGATCGGCTCCAGCCTTGTAAAGTCGGCGGTATTTGGCGCCGATGCCAACTGGGGACGGATTATTGCGGCGGTGGGACGTGCCGGTGAACCAGTGAATCCGGACACCGTCGATATCCAGCTCGGGGATATCCTCGTGTTGTCCGGTTCACAGCCAGTGGCATTCGACGAGGAAGAGGCGCTGGAATATTTGAAGGGCGACACGGTTGTCATTCATGTCGAGCTTCATAACGGCCCAGGCCATGCAACTGCTTGGGGATGTGACCTGACTTACGACTACGTACGAATCAACGCGGCATACCGCACTTAATGAGGTAGTTCAAAAAGTCCACTTTTTGAACACGTACTTTATATTATATTTTCTATCAATCTATCAGAAGGAGGTTCATCCTACATGGAGACAGCTTTGGAGGGGAACGAGCTCTTGGTCAATCAGAAATGGGAGAAAGGTACGTTTGTGATGAAGTGCGGCGGCAGCACGCTTGAGGAATTACCGGATTCTTTCTACAGTGATCTGGCGAAGCTGCAGGCCGAAGGCGTACAGCCTGTTATTGTGCATGGAGGCGGACCAGCGATCTCCGACAATTTGAACAAGCTGGGGATCGAGACTCACTTTGTGAATGGTCTCCGTTATACTTCCGAGGAAGTATTGGACGTGGTGGAGATGGTGCTTGCCGGAAGCATTAACAAGAAGGTAGTACGGCGTATCGCTCAATCGGGCGGCAAAGCGCTCGGGATGTCGGGAGTCGATGGCGGATTGATTACTGCTAAGCCGGTGCAGGCGGCCGCAGAGGTTGGTTTGGTCGGTGATGTGACCGATGTGAATGCAGAACTGATCGAAGGTGTGCTGAAGCTCGGATACATGCCAGTGATTGCACCTGTTGGTGTAGGAACGGATGGCAGCCGTTACAACATTAATGCGGATACGGCAGCGGGGGCTGTCGCCTCTGTACTGGGCGTACACCAGATGATCGTTGTTACGGATGTTCCAGGAATCCTTAAGAACACAGGTGGAGAGAAGCGTGTGCTTGAGACGGTTACCGTACAGCAGATCGAGGATATGATTCTGACTGGAGAAATCTACGGAGGTATGATCCCGAAGGTACGGGCTGCGATTGCTTGCATCCAGGGGAAAGTAGACGAGGTTGTTATTGTGGACGGCAGTGAGCCGGGAATTTTAGGCCGGGTATTATCCGGTGAGAAGATCGGCACACGGATCGTACGCATGGGCTAATCACCATTAAATGATAGGAGTTGAATAAACATGGCACAAAGCGCACTTTTTCCGACTTATTCGCGTTATCCCATTAATTTGGTCAAAGGCCACGGCAGTTGGCTATGGGATGATCAAGGCAATCGTTATCTCGATTTCATGAGTGGACTGGCGGTAACCAACCTCGGGCATGCCCCGGAGAAGGTGAAGCAGAAGGTGAAGGAGCAGCTCGACGAGCTGTGGCATGTCTCGAACCTGTTCCAGATTCCGCAGCAGGAGCAGGCGGCGCGAATGCTGACCGAGGTCAGTTGCGCGGATGCCGTGTTCTTCTGTAACAGTGGAGCTGAAGCGAATGAGGCAGCGATCAAGCTGGCTCGTCGTTATCAGCAGAAGATCAAGGGCGTGGACCGTTATGAAGTGATCACGTTCGAGCAATCCTTCCACGGACGTACGCTGGCAACCTTGACGGCGACCGGACAGCAGAAGGTGAAGGATGGCTTCCTCCCGCTTCCGGCAGGTTTCAAGACTGTACCTCTGTATGATATGGATGCGCTGCAGGCGGCGATTGGCCCGCATACGGCGGCGATTATGATCGAGATGATCCAGGCCGAAGGCGGTGTCTATCCAGTAGAGCCTGAATTCGTACAGGAGCTATCCAAGCTCTGTCAGGAGCAGGGACTGCTGCTTATTATCGATGAGGTTCAGACAGGAATGGGACGTACGGGTTCCTGGTTCGCTCATCAGCAATATGGCATCGAGCCGGATATTTTTACAGCGGCCAAAGGAATCGCCAGTGGACTGCCGGCAGGGGCGATGCTTGCCAAGGAATATTTGCGTGAGGCGTTCTCCCCAGGGAGCCATGCATCGACCTTCGGCGGCAATCCAGTAGCAGCAGCGTCGGTGATTGCAACGCTAGAGACAATGAAGGAAGAGAATACCCCTCAGAAGGCAGCGGAGGCTGGAGCCTATCTAGTTGAGCGCTTGAAGGCGGTGCTTGACGGGCAGCCATTTGTGAAGGATATTCGCGGCATGGGTCTGCTGATCGGAATTGAGTGTGCAGAGCCTGTTGCTGAGCTTGTTGCCGCTGGCCAGAAGAATAAGCTGTTATTCGTAACCGCGGGCCCTAACGTCATTCGGCTGCTGCCGAATCTGCACGTGAGCCATGAGGAGATCGATCAGGCAGTGGACACACTGGCTGCTATCATTACAACACATACGAGCAAGGAGGAAGCAAAATTATGAGCCTGACTCAGCCATTGACGGATAAAACTTTTAATTTGCACGGTCGTGATTTTTTGGAAATGGATGATTACTCCACCGAGGAGATTCAATATTTGATCGATTTGGCTATTGAGCTGAAGCGCAAGCAGAAGAACGGAGAAGTATACGAGCCACTGAAAGGGAAAACAGTCGGTTTGATTTTTGAGAAATCTTCGACTCGGACGCGTGTATCCTTTGAAGTCGGTACGTATCAACTGGGGGGACATGCGCTGTTCCTCAGCAAGAATGATATCCAGCTCGGCCGTGGGGAGACAATCGGGGATACAGCCGGTGTCATGTCCCGTTATTTGGACGGCATCATGATTCGGACCTTCGGACATGACAAGGTCGTTGACTTGGCCAAGTACGCTTCAATCCCGGTGATCAACGGACTAAGCGATCTGGCCCATCCTTGCCAGGTGTTGGCGGACTATCAGACGATCTATGAGCATAAGGGAAAACTGCAGGGCATCAAGCTCGCTTATGTCGGCGATGGCAACAATATGGCCCATTCCCTTATGGTCGGCGGAGCAAAGCTGGGCGTGCATGTCAGTGTATCGAGTCCGGAGGGCTATGAGCCCGATGCGGCGGTGGTTCAGCAAGCACAGGAGTTCGCCAAGGCGACGGGGGCGATCATTGAAGTGGTTCGTGATCCGAAGGCTGCTGTTCAGGATGCGGATGTGATCTATTCAGATGTGTGGGCGAGCATGGGCTTCGAGGAAGAACAGAAGCAGCGCGAACTTGCTTTTAAAGATTATCAGGTGAATGAACAGTTGGCGTCTTATGCCAAGGATGATTATGTATTTATGCACTGTCTGCCTGCCCACCGCGGGGAAGAAGTCAGCGAGGGCGTCATTGACGGCAAGCATTCGATTATTTTTGATCAGGCAGAGAACCGTCTACATGCACAGAAGGCGCTGATGGCAGCGTTAATGGGATAAATAAAAATACTATATAAGTTGAACTATTAATAGACTGGATGTCTGCAACGGGTGAAATGTTCGGAAAATTTCAACTTATATAGTACTAGAGAGGAAGAGGAACTATGGCGAAGCAAAAAATCGTGTTGGCGTATTCCGGAGGGCTGGATACTTCCGTTATATTGAAATGGTTAAAAGAAACTTACGATGCGGAGATCATCGCTTTTACGGCGGATATCGGTCAGAAGGAGGAACTGGACGGGCTTGAGGCCAAGGCGCTTGCCACCGGTGCTTCCAAGGTGTATATCGATGACCTTCAGGAAGAGTTCGCCAAGGACTTTATTTATCCGATGTTCCAGTCCGGAGCGTTGTATGAAGGGCAGTACTTGCTCGGTACGAGTATCGCTCGTCCACTGATTGCGAAACGGATGGTAGAGATCGCACGTAAAGAGGGAGCAACAGCAATTGCACATGGAGCGACAGGCAAAGGGAACGACCAAGTAAGATTTGAACTGGCGGCGGCTGCAATTGCACCGGAGATCGCTGTAATTGCACCATGGCGTCTGAATGAGTTCCGTGATCGTTTCCCGGGCCGGGCAGAGATGATCGAATATGCTGAAGCAAATGGAATCCCGGTTACTGCATCGGCGGCGAAGCCATATTCGATGGACCGTAACTTGCTGCATATCAGCTATGAGAGCGGCGTGCTGGAGGACCCATGGTTCGATGCGGCTGCACCTGAAAATAAGGATATGTACCTGCTCAGCGTCTCGCCGGAGGATGCTCCGGATCAAGCAGAATATGTTGAACTGGATTTCGAGCAAGGCAATTGCGTAGCTATAAACGGTAAGCAGCTTAGCCCATTAGGCGTTATGGAGAAGCTGAACGAGCTTGGCGGCAAGCATGGCATCGGCCGTGTGGATATGGTAGAGAACCGCTTCGTAGGTATGAAGAGCCGTGGCGTATATGAGACACCAGGCGGAACGATTCTGTTCACAGCACATCGTAAGATGGAGTCGTTGACGATGGACCGCGAAGTAATGAATCTGCGTGACAGCCTGATCACCCGCTATAGCACGCTCGTATACAACGGCTTCTGGTTCGCACCGGAGCGTCTCGCGCTGCAAGCGTTGGTAACGGAGAGTCAGAAGAATGTAGCAGGTACAGTGCGTGTGAAACTGTATAAAGGCAATATTATTGCCGCTGGCGTGAAGAGCCCAGTAAGTCTCTACAATCCGAATATTGCTACGATGGAAGCCGATCCTACCCAGGCTTATGATCAAGGGGATGCTACAGGCTTTATACATCTGAATGCCCTTCGTCTGAAGGTAAACTCCGGAGTAGAGCAAAATAATAAATAACTTAATAATAGTTGCAATAGCTCACTTATTTGGACGGAAATTGCTACAATAGCAAAAATAGTTGTTAATTTACAACTATTTTTCAATTTAGCGTCGATTTAAGGAGGTTTCGACCCAAATAAGTGTATAAACGCAGTTATATGCTTTAGGGAGCTCATAACAGGCGTGAATAGTTGTAAATCAGCACCTATTGCAGGATAATGGCTATTTTCTCATCATTTATTTATATGGCGACATAGATTACAGGATAAGGAGTGGAGTCAGGTGAGCAAACTGTGGGGCGGACGTTTCACGAAGCAGACGAACAGGCTGGTTGAACAGTACACGGCATCGATCGGCTTTGATAAGCTGCTGGCAGAGGAAGATGTGCAGGGAAGTCTGGCACATGTCAGCATGCTGGGCAAATGCGGAATTCTTCCGGAAGAGGATGTCGAGAAGATCAAAGAGGGACTTCATACGGTACTCGGCCAGATTCGGCGCGGGGAAGTGGAGTATTCTATTGAAAATGAAGACATTCATATGAATATCGAGAAGCAGTTGATCGATGAGATCGGTTCTGTAGGCGGTAAGCTGCATACCGGACGCAGTCGGAATGATCAGGTCGCAACGGATATGCATCTATATCTGCGCAAGCGGGTGGTAGAATTCGTAGGCTTGCTGCATGATCTGCAGGAAGCTCTGCTGGAGCAGGCCCGGGCGAACCGGGAGACGATTCTGCCAGGGTACACGCATCTGCAGCGTGCTCAACCGATACTGTTCGCACATCATTTAATGGCGTATGTCTCGATGTTCCAACGGGATATTGAGCGTCTGCAGGATAGCTACCGGCGCATTAATGTGCTTCCTCTTGGTGCGGGAGCATTGGCTGGGACGACTTTCCCGATCGATCGTCACTATGTCGCCGAGCAGCTCCACTTTGACAGCGTCTATGAGAACAGCCTGGACGCGGTCAGCGATCGCGACTTCATCATTGAATTCCTGGCTGATGCTTCGATCCTGATGATGCATTTGTCGCGTTTGAGTGAGGAACTGGTTCTGTGGAGCAGCACAGAGTTCCGGTTTGTTGAGCTGGATGACGCCTTCTGCACCGGCAGCAGCATTATGCCGCAGAAGAAGAATCCGGATGTGCCTGAACTGGTACGCGGAAAGACTGGGCGGGTCTATGGGAACTTGATGGGACTCCTAACCGTCCTCAAATCACTGCCGCTGGCTTATAACAAGGACATGCAGGAGGACAAGGAAGGCATGTTCGATACGGTCGAGACGCTGCAAGGGGCGCTCAAGCTGTTCGCTCCCATGATGGCTACGATGAAGGTGAACAGTGGGCAGATGCGCGATGCAGTTAACAAGGATTTCTCCAACGCGACCGATATTGCGGATTTCCTGGCCAACAAAGGCATGCCTTTTCGCCAAGCCCATGAGGTGATCGGGAAGACCGTGCTGTATTGTATTCAAAATAACAAGTTCCTGCTCGATCTGACGCTGGAGGAATTCAAGCAATTCTCTTCCTTGTTCGATGAGAGCATCTACGATGTACTGCAACCTGAGGCTGTAGTCAATGCCCGTAATGTATACGGTGGGACAGCCTCCAGTCAGGTAGCGGCAGCAATCGGGCGTGCGGAGGCAAAACTCGCGGCAACGGCCGATTGGGTTGTTGAATATACAGAGAAGAGCAAATAATGAACATAAGCTGAACTTCTTGAACCATCGTATCCTTATAGGGGTACGATGGTTTTTTGTTGTTGTATGGGATTAGATGATGAGTTTAGGGGGTTTCAATACATAGTATTTCTGTAAATAATAAGGCTGTTTTGCAGTACCTTGAAAAAGATTATTAAATTTTCATGAAAATTTTCGAGATATATTAAAAAATGTTCGAAATATGTCGAAGATAGGGATATCTTGCAATATACCCTGCAAAATCATGTGAAAACTTCTAGTTAAAATACAGCATCGGAATAACATATTTTCAGGAGATAGGAGGGGGGATATCACTTTTGAGCTTATCATTAAATTATAGGGGGAACTTTCTTGAAGGGAATTATCAAACGTTTATACTCTTTGGTAGAAATACGCACTTTACGTAATCGACTATTCTTATTGTTCGCTGTTATGTTTATCATACCTAACGTTCTGATTGCCTATAGCAGCTTTGAGAGTGCCAAGCGACAGCTGCAGGTAGAGACGGATAAGAATATGAAGATCAGTGCAACTCAATTCAGCGATACCATAGATCGTGTTATTGAGGCGCAGGTCTATAATTTGGAACAACTGGTGATGGAGATAGATTCGAAGCAGATTGACAACAGATCACCTGAACTAAGACGTCTGCTTGAGCTCTTTATTGATAAACACCCGGATCTTGAAAACATTGTTGTCGGCAATAATAATGGCGCTTGGATGAAAGCTCCGGACCCTGGCAAACAGGACTATGATCCACGAGAGAGAGATTGGTATAAGGCTACGATGGAGAATCCCGGGCAGACCGTTATTATCGATCCGTTTCGTTCGGCGACGACGGGGCATTATAACTTATACATTAGTCACTCCCTGGCCAATGGACAAGGCGCATTGACGGTCTCTCTGGATCTGGCAAAGATCAATGAGATGGTTGGGAAAGTAGAGTTGGGGAAAGATGGATTTCTTTATATCATAGACCGGACAAATAGGATTGTAGCATCTCCGACAATAGAGATTGGTGAAGAGGTCGAAGGTGACTATGTGAATGAGATTCAGGCGGCTGGATCAGGAATGCTTGACTATACTAGTCCAGTTAGTGGGAGACCACAGCGGGCCTATTTCCTGACCAATTCATGGACAGGATTCAAAATCGTCGGAGTGATGGAAGAGGATGAGATAAAAAAAGCCGCAATGCCGATATTCTGGAATTCGCTGATTGTATCAGGATTGTCCCTCGTCATCGGGCTTGGGCTGTTATATTTCGTCGTTCGTGCAGTTACTCGGCCGATTGAACGGCTGAACCTGTCTTCAAAACGGGTCAGCAACGGCTATTTAAACGAAGAGGTCGCTGTAAGCAGTAAGGATGAAGTGGGCCAACTATCCGCCAACTATAACAACATGGTGGGCACGATAAGGGAGATTATTGGTAGTGTCGCCGATTTCTCTAGCCAGCTCGCGGCATCTAGTGAAGAGCTGACAGCCAGCACGGAGCATAACTCCAAGGCGGTGGAGCATGTCGTCGACCTCGTTCAAGAGGCGTCTGTGGGTGCGGAAGCACAGGCAGTCTCTTCAGCGGAAGGGGCCAGAGCGATGGAGGAGATGTCTCAAGGTATTTATAGAATCGCTGAGGCATCCAATCAAATTGCGAGCTCATCCTCGCAGACAGAGCAGGACATTCAAAGCGGTAGCGAAAAAGTATCGATCGTTGCTGCGCAGATGAATGAAATACATCGTTCCACCGCTGAATCGGCTGAGCTGATTCGTAAAATGACGGAGATTAGCTCGCAGGTTACTGATATGAGTGCTGCGGTGTCCGACATTGCCGTAAAGACAAATCTACTGGCTTTGAACGCCTCTATTGAAGCGGCGAGAGCGGGCGAGGAAGGAAGAGGCTTCGCTGTTGTAGCTGGAGAGGTTCGCAAGCTAGCGGAGCAGTCTAAGGTGACCGTTGAGAAAATCCGCAATAGTCTGACGATGATGACTGAATTAACGGATCAAGCCTATACGAAAATGAGTCAAGATGTCGTTACGAATGTAGAACTCGGCATGACGGTTACGGATGATGCCCAGATCGCATTCCGTCAAATCGAGCATTCAACCAAGCTGATTATAGAGCAGATTCAAGATGTATCAGCGATTACCGAACAGATGTCGGCCAGCGCGGATCAGGTGACCGCTTCGGTTGCTCGAATTGCCGATACGTCGGCCAAGAGCCAGGATGCTTTCCAGAGTGTTACAGCGGCAACGGAGCAGCAGCTGGCCTCGATGCAGGAGATTGCTTCTGCGGCAGAGGGACTAGCTAAGATAGCAACGGTAATGAACAGTAAGGTGGAGTATTTCAAGTTCGATAAAGAATAGAATGAGATGATCGAAGAAGTCTCTAACGTATTAACAAATGCGTTGGAGACTTTTTTTACTGCAATTTTAACGGAGAGAGAGCAATAGGGGATGTTTAGTAACTTTACAACGTAACAATGTTATGTTACATTATTTTCGTGAGAAAGGGGTATACGTATGAGTGAGGATTTAATATCCAAAAAAGAGCTGCTGGATTTGACCGGAATATCCTATGGACAGCTATATCGATGGAAGCGTAAAAACTTGATTCCCGAGCAGTGGTTCCTCCGTAAATCTTCCTTCACTGGACAGGAGACCTTCTTCCCGCGCGACAAGATCATACGGCGGATCGACAAGATCCTGAACATGAAGGATGATCTATCTCTGGACGCACTGGCCGATGTATTCTCGCCAAATCTGGCAGACATCCAATTGACAGCGGGGGAGATTATGGAACGGAACATTGTTACATCATCTGCTCTAAATTTATATATTGAAACGGTTAACCCTGCAGCGCAGCATATTATATTCGAGTTCGATAAGCTGCTTAGCATTTATGTGTTGGATAGATGGCTTCAGAGCGGGGATATTGCGCTGGATGAAGGGCGGTTATTGATTCAGGCCCTGAATGAGCATTTGCCGCGGATGGCGGGAATGGAATGTGGAATTGTCTTGATTCGTAAAATGGGAGTGTCGGCCTTCCTTCTTATCCCCAATGATCAGGAGATCTACATGGATCCCGGGGTGAAGAGGGTTGCCCATCTATCGCTAGCACAGTGCACGGAAGAATTAAAACTACTTGTTAACGGGAGTGAGGGTTAAGTTTATGGGGAATGGATTCAAGGATTTAAAAATTAATGGAATAGGCCAGGTGGCTGGAGGAGTCTATGGGAAGATCGTAGCTGATGGGCTTGCAACTATAAATGGCGATGTTGTCTGCGATTCACTAACATCTAACGGTACGCTGAAAGTGAAGAAGTCTATTGAAGCAGGGAAATTACGCATGAATGGAACCGGTTCCGCTTCCGAATCGATTCGCGGTGGTGAACTACGCGTTGACGGTATGCTGAAGGTGGATGGACATGTGAGATTCGTTGAGATGGACATCAACGGAATGCTGACGGTAAGCGGGGAAATCGCTGGTGAGCATGCCAAGGTAGACGGCGGAATGAAGACGAGGGAGAATGCAGAGTTCGAGAGCTTGAAGGTTCATGGTCAGATTCGCGCTGGCGGAATGATTAATGCCGGGGAATTAGAGATTCTCCTGGAGGGGAACAGTCAGGCGCGTGAAATTGGCGGCGAGCGCATTGTTGTCAAGCGGAAGCTGGCCTCTCCGCGAAGACTGCTAAGTTTGCTGTCGTCTTCCCTAGCAGCGAGGCTGACCGCAGATTCTATTGAAGGTGACATTGTTGAGCTTGAGGAGACGAGGGCCACCATCGTTCGTGGAAATATCGTAAAGATCGGACCTGGCTGCGAGATTGAACAAATAGAATACAGGCAGCACTGCGAGATTGATCCGAGAGCATCAGTCCGCAGCGCGGAGCAGGTGTAGCTATGATGGATAGATATAGTGCAGGAGGCGAAATGACGCGCCGAAAGCCTTAAATCGACGGGGGAGATCAGAACGACGGAAGATTTGCAGGGCGGCAGTTTGGCGATGACGGGCAACATAAAGATCGGCAGGGATCTCTTCGCGCAGCCAAGACAAGTTTCAACGGAGAAGTCGAGGTTGGCAACCGGATTAAAGGATTCCATCATTGAAGACAGCCGGTACGTCGGATTATAGTCTGTATAGAAATAGGATAGAAAAGGCTTCTTTTGTCAGTAGTTCAGCTGATGTGGCTGCATGGACAAAAGAAGCTTTTTTGTTATTGGTTTATTATTTTGGGCTGATATAGCCTTTACGCCCGGCGGCATATCCGAAGATAATCGTCAGGATGGACATCAAAGTGATCGTAGCCAGCGGAACATCCCAGCCGCCGCTGACATCATGGATGAAGCCGAACAGGGTTGGGCCGACACCAGCTAGCAAATATCCGATCGACTGAGCCATCCCTGACATGGCC
This sequence comes from Paenibacillus motobuensis, assembly GCF_039521865.1. Classification (NCBI taxonomy): domain Bacteria; kingdom Bacillati; phylum Bacillota; class Bacilli; order Caryophanales; family Paenibacillaceae; genus Paenibacillus; species Paenibacillus motobuensis. Next base: position 51,064 of record NZ_BAAACX010000005.1, read on the forward strand.
GCCGCTTGTTCAGATGTATGCGAACGCAGCGAGAAGAAGGTAATGACCAGACTGAAGGTCGTACCGCATCCTAGCCCGATTAACATGATGTATAACGGAGCCAGGTTATGCGGGCCAACCCATACACCGCCGAAGCCAAACAGGAAGAAGGCGGAGGAAGCCGCGGTGATCCAGCGCTGATCCTGCGATCGCGTAGCGAGAAGCGGCATGACGAAGGAACCGATCATACTTAGGATTTGCATGAGCGAGAGCATCCAGCCCGCCTTAGCCATATCCATACCCTGTTCGTGTAAAATTTCCGGCAGCCAGGATACCCCGACATAGAACATGATGGACTGGAAGCCCATATAGATGGTAACGAGCCAAGCAATGGGAGAACGCCATACTTGAACTGGCCTCCGCGCGCCGCCGTTCTGTACCCGACCAGCTTCTTTCTCCTTGGCATGGTTGGCACGGCGCAATAGCGGCAGCCAGGTTAATGTCGCAGCCAGAGCGATCACAACCCAGATCGCCAGCGATCCGCGCCAGCCGAGAAAGGTAAGCGAGAGCGGAATGCTGATGCCTGAGGCGATGGCGGCCCATAGATTCATGAATGATGAATACAATCCGGTCATCATTCCGATTTGCCGTGGGAAATCACGCTTGATCAAGCCAGGAACCAGGACATTGCATATGGCGATAGCGATACCAGCTAACGCTGTGCCTAGGAATAAGGGGGAAATGCCCGGAATAGAGCGAAGCAGAATCCCGATGATTAGCAGCCCAGTGCTAGCGAGCAGGGTAAGCTCCATGCCGAAGCGGCTCGAGAGCTTCGGTGCAACCAGGGCGAACAGACCGAAGGCGATTAGCGGCAGTGTCGTAAGCATGCCAGCTGTCGTATGCGTCAGTCCTGTTGAGGCCTGGATTTGCGTAATGAGCGATCCGACGCCTGTTAATGGTGATCGAAGAGTAGCAGCGGTCAACATAATTGCGATGAAGAGCAGAGTAGTTGCAGCCTTCGTCGCAGTTAAGTCTTGAGTCTTATCAGTTGAGTGAATGGGACCCGGATGAGCCTTGGAATCAGAGAGAACCTTATTGGATTTCATACTTGCTGCAAGCCACCTTCCGATATTCACCGAATGTGTAATACCAAATTCGGGATGAAATGTATGTATTTAAAATATTGAAATAACCTTAGCACATGAAAACTTTTGCAATCAATAGTTAAATTACGCTGAAAGAAAAAACATCTGCATTCCTGTATTGTTGTAATCTACAACAAAGGAATAAGCAGATGCAGAACTGCAAATCAATTCAATCCCCGGATCTCACTTCTCACCAGTTGTTCGACTTTCAAATACTGATCGCGTGCTATGGTTATGGAATGTGTTTTGCGCTGCATTTCTATAGCGAGCCGTCTGCTACGATTTCTGACATCGTCAATTGCCCTCTGAAGCTGACGAATTTGGCTTTGCACGTTAGATTCGCTATAGGTCCGCGAGATGTCAGAGACAATTCGTTCCGCATCGGTCATGATTCGCCCTGTTGTAGACACGATTTGGTCATCCATTCGTTTGAATTTCGTCTGCAAATCGTTGAGCCGATCTACGCTGACCATGAGAAGACCGCCAGAAATTTTACTCAATCCCTTTACAACTTTGCCTGTAAACTGCTTGACGCCCTTGTAAACCTGTTTGCCCAGGTCGGCCACTTTACCCTTTGCCAAGGTGACCATCGTTGTTATTTTCTCTTTATACTCATTAACCTTCAGACTGATTGTATTTTTAAGATTGCTGTATAGATTAGTAACCTTATCAACGAGCGTATTCCAGGATTTCTTTATACCTTCCATAACCCGTTTATAGGTGGAGACTAGCTTATCACAAAAGCTCTTTACGGTCTGGCTCAATGTCTGAGCAAACCGGGCAATGCTCTCATAAACCTCGACTGCAGTACTTTTGGCTTTTTCGGCCAAAGCCTTCATACTACTTTTGAGTCTATCCCAACCTTCTTTTACCTTATCCACAAAGGCATTAAAGGTAGCGCTAATCTTGGATCCAAGTTCCTTCATCTTATCCCGGGCCTGATCCAGCTTGGTGACCAGCCAATTGCCAATTTCCTTAGCTTTTGTTACCGATGCATCAACAACTTTATTCCATGTGGATCTGGTTAAATCGACGGTACGTTTTATCCCGTCTTTCAGACCATGGATTGCATTCGTAGTTTTTTCTTTAACGACTCCAAACCAGCCTTTAACCGTATCGACAGAACTATTCCAGGCATTTTTGACGGCGCCGGCCGCTTTTTTCGTACCTTCGGCAACCCAATTTCCGAAATCTTTGATGCCTTGAAACATCCTATCTTTAAATTGATTGATTTTCTCCAGGGCAGCCATACCCGCATTTTTGAGGTCAGACATAAAGTTATTAATCATTTGGACCATCGCATCCCAGCCGTCTTTGATCTTACCGGCAAACTCAGAAATGCTAGCTGCAATTTCCTTGGCTTTATTTTCAATTTTAGCTGCTAAATCCGATACAAAGGCTTGTAGCTTCTCGCGGATTATAGGACCCAAGATGGCGCCGATTTCTGCCTTTAATTGACGTAGGTAGCCAAAATTGTCTGCATTGATTTTCAAATAACGCATAAAGTCATCCATATATTCCCCAGGTAACACAGCCATTCCAAGAGTGGCCGCCAGCAGTTTTCCAAAATCCTTTCCGCCTTGAGCGGCTTTCTCCAACAGATAATCCCCTACATAAGGAAGCGCAATTTTGATGCTCTGATTGGTCTGGTCCTGGCTCACTTTTTGAAACCCTTCGTCTCCGTTTTGCAGCAAAGCCAATAGTCCGTCCATCGCATAGCTTCGATCCGGCTCTTGCATATGAGCGTTTAAATAGATCGTTAAGTCGTTAATGAGCTTTGGAATAGCCCCTTGTTCGGCATCGTCTCGCAACTGTCCGTTTCCATCCAACACGATGCCTGGGCTATGGTTCCTGAGAAAGTCCTTTTGATACTCGGTGTCAATATAAATGAATTTTCCCGCTACAGGTATCAGCAGGCAGTTTACGTAATCACCTTCCGCGGAGATAGAAATGATTTTATGCCCATTCTTGTCTATCAAGTCTTGGTACTTATCAACGAATTCTTTCGAGAAACCCTGCCCATCCAGTGAAAGGACCCGATCCACCTTATCGGAAAGAATCCCTACGTACTGAGCCTTGTTGCCGCCTTTGGAGTGACCGGTAACCGTAATGTTGTTATAGGGCAAGCTTTCAATATACTTCAAAGCTTGCTTCTGCATATCGGTGTCGGATAAATATCCGCCTGTACCGTTGTCATACCATTCAAAGTCTCCGGCAGTCCCCCGGAAGACAACAGTGGCATTCTTGTCCGAATCGACGAAGGTAGCCATACGAGCGCCGACTTCCAAAGGTTTTCCCCTCTGATCAACGATGATGTTTCCTTTTTTGTCGTATACGTTTCCGACTTGGCCATGTTTCAATGTTAAATTCATTAACTGGGGATCTTTTTTAATGGCTTCCAGTACAGTAACCCATTCTTCTCTGGTCATTTGACCCGGGTAGCTGACGATACCATCCTTTTCGGTACGGCTTTTGTCTAGCCCGCCTTTCAAAAGATGATCTACAATATCTTCAACCTTTTTATTATTTCGATTTGCTACATCATCGAGATATATCAAATTATCCAAAAGAATTAACTGGTTATCCTTTAGTTCAGACAAATCCCTACCTCCTCACTACCTTATTTTCAAAATTTTCAAATCCTTACCAATCATTACGATGTTATAATCTCCAATAAAGTATTCGTCCTCATTTACCGCGTTTAAGGCTTCCATCGTTATAGAATCAAACTTTTCATCCTTGACAATATAAATGGAGACGTCCCCGACCAATTTCTTTTCTATCATTTTCGTAGCGACCTTACTTAAACTATCAATGGTGTCGATTCCCTTGGTCGATTCATCTTTTACAAAAACCGTAATATCGGAGTTGAAGAATTCATTTTCATTGTAGATTTCTTCCAACTTCACATTTCTGTTCAATCGGTCTGGAAATACGCCTTCGCCAAAATCGACGGAAAACTTGAAATCTTTATATATTTCTCCTATAAAGCCGGAAACGACCTTCGCATATTCCGGAGCGATTAAAACCCCAAAATATCCATCGCTTATATCGTAAGTCCCATCCTTATTAATCACGATACGAGCTTCAAAACGGTCCGATTTGGCTCCGTTCTTGGGGTACAAATACATTTGATTATAGGGATATGCGAAACTGCTGCCGCTAAAAGACACGGGCACGAATTCTTCACCGTACTTCTCCTGCAAATGGGTGAGAACCCATTCTTTAATGACTTCCGGGGTTGGTTTATTTTCCTCTGTTTGTTGTTCCTTATTCTTACTCATACATCCGCTCACTCCTAAGATAATAATCGTTCCTACTAAAACAACGAGTAATATTCGTCCCACCCATTGATTCATCAGCTTCCTCCCAACAATTTTAATTTGGAGTTTTCTATCTTCAAAGCCTTTTTGAATCTCACTATTAAAAAACTTCCGCCCGTTCTGTTGTCATGCAGCTCGAAGTCTTAGCCCCGGAAGACAACAGTGGCATTCTTGTCCGAATCGACGTTTTTTGGTACGGCTTTTGTCTAGCCCGTCATTTAAAAGATCATATACAATGGTACTGGCTTTCTTACCATTTCGATTTGCAACATCATCCAAATAAATTAAATTGTCTAATAGAATTAGTTGACTTTCACTTAGTTCAGCCATATTATCTCCACCTCCTATTCCATGTGGAAAACCTTAAGATCCTTGCCTATCATAATAATCTTGTAGTCGTATAAAAAATACTCTCCCTTATTTATTGAATTTACTTCATTCAAAGTTTCCATCGTAATAGAATCAAACATTCCATTCTTAACTATATAAATCATTACGTTCCCAACCAGTTTCTTTTCTATCATTTTTCCGGCAATTTTTTTTAAACTATCCATGGTATCGATGCCATTGGCCGAATCTTCTTTTACAAAAACCGTGATTTGTGCTTTGAAATATTCGTTTTCACTATAAGTTTCTTCCAATTTCGTATTCTTGTTTAAACGGTCCGGAAGTACACCTTCGCCAAAATCGACGGAAAACTTAAAATCTTTATATATTTCTCCTATGAATCCGGAAACGACCTTTGCATATTCAGGAGCGATCAAAATCCCAAAATATCCGTCGCTAATATTGTAAGTCCCATCCTTATTAATCACGATACGAGCTTCAAAACGATCCGATTTGGCTCCGTTCTTGGGATACAAATACATTTGATTATAGGGATATGCGAAACTACTGCCGCTAAAAGACACTGGCACGAATTCTTCACCGTACTTCTCCTGCAAATGGGTGAGAACCCATTCTTTAATGACTTCCGGGGTTGGTTTATTTTCCTCTGTTTGTTGTTCCTTATTCTTATTCATACATCCACTAACTCCTAAGATAATAATCGTTCCTACTAAAACAACCAGCAATATTCGTCCCACCCATTGATTCATTAGATTCACCACTCAAAATGGAATGAAGGGAGCTGAAAAAAGCGATCCAATCGACGGGCGATTGCTTGATCTAGGCAGTCTGTTACACGTTCTAATTCCTGGTCCAATAATTCATGGAGCTGCCTATGAAAATTATCAATGAGAGGATTCGTATCAAACGACTCCTGTCCCAAGGTGAATAGAGCGACGCCCATAAACATAGTCTGGACACTTTCGAACGTGCGCATGATGAAATCTTCGGCCTGCTTTGCAAAGTTATTCGCAGTTTCTGAAACCTGATTATCATAATCGTCATCGGGCAGTTTATCCAATTCAGCTGCGAGTTGATTGCGATTGGACTCCAGTTTTCCTGCAACATATCGCATGATGTCCCCGATGGATCTAAGAACCCTCTCATTGTTAAGCTCGCCAACCTTCAAGAATACGGAATAAACGCCAAGGTCCGCAAGGACAGTTGCTTCATCTTCTTCTGTTCCAGGAAAGAAGAAATTCCAGATCACCGGCTCTATGGTTCCGGATGTGTTATAGAACCAACTAACGAATCGGGAGAACTCGCTTTGTTCTGATACGATTGCTCTCCCGCTTTCGTCAAAAGCATGCTTTCTAAAAAGAGGGACGATCTCCTCATCTTCCAGATCATCTGCTTCCTTTACAAATACAACTTTCTCAGTATGATCTCCCACCGGGTCATTTTCTCCGACATAGTTGACTGCTTTTCCCGGGAGCTCCTCTATAGTTGGCGCACCAAAAACAACAGCTTCCTCATCGAGTATTTCTGCCATCAAAGCGGCATGCCAGCCGTTCTGACCAAGTCCGGTCAATACCGTGTTAACTCCAAGCGGCAATTCCTCCTGAAGGGTATGAACCATAGTATCTAATAGGAACGAATATGTATCTGGCTCTTCCGATTCTTTCGACTGAAATATGACTATTACGCATTGCTGCTGCTCTTTGTTGAGAAATAGAGCTCGATCCAAATGGCACCGATCACTAGATTGTTCCACTAACTCTAGATCGGCAAAGTTTGAACACTCTAGAATAGCCTTGGCCAAATCAGCCTGCTTACGAAGGGTTAGAGCGGGCAGCAAGCTCCGGGTAATTGCCATCACACTTCCGGAGCGCTGCGCATTCAGTAATCCGGTATCAGCCAATTCACATAACAGTAGATATTGTTTCTCATTTAGCATTATTTTCGCTCTCCTTGTTTGTTTATCTCTTACCTTTCTGCTGTTTTTGCAGCTCCAATGCCTTCCTAGCCTCTTCGGCCCGACGTCGTTCATCTGCGATTTGAACCTCGCGGGCCAATCGTTCAAGCCCAGATTCGATATCCCGGATTTCTGCATACAACCGGGTGATTTCGCTCTTGGTCTGCCTCGTGAAGTCATCCTTAAACGCTGAGCCGGCTGTCCCTTTCCACCAGGAAGACGCTTCCTGAATATCAGAGCTTAGCTGTCTCTCTGTCTTCTTCAAATCTGCCTCTCCCTGAGAAGTCTTTCTGGCCGCAGAACGGATCTCACTCGACGAATACATGACTCATTCCTCCAACTTCAATTTTTCACGAATGATGGTCTCATTTATTTCATAATATTCCGGTTTAAGCGTCGTCTCTAGAACTTCTGCATTCAGCAATTGCTCAAGCAGCGAAATAACATCCGTGCATTCCTCTCCCTGAATGTTGAATGTTTCCGCCTCTACGCGGCCGTCCGGATAGATACGGATTTGGATCTTCTCCGCCATAATGCTCCCCCTTTAAAAATCCACCGTTCTTCCGCCGCGCTTGAGACGAACATCATCATACTCGCCCATATTCGAAAGAATTGCGCCAGGCGGCACAGCGAGACCCTCATCTGTATACTCTTTCCGATCTTCCCTAGGAGTAGCTGTTACTGCGCGGATATTTGCCCAATCTCTTATCCCGCGAATCTGTTCCGCCAGTGTCACTGATAATGGTACGGTATTGACAATGGCACGTTCAAAATGGTCCAGTCGAACTGCTGAATTTTCAGCATAGGCCTCGAACAAGGCATCTATGACCATTTGTTCGATTTCCGCACCAACAAAGCCTTCGCATTTGGAGGACAAAAGGTCCAAGCTTTCATCCGTCAGCTCGAACTCACCAGAAACTTCCGGATCCGTTAATCGCTTCGATATATGAACTCTCATAATTTCCTTTCTTTCACGCAGGGTAGGCAGGTCCACAAAAAATATTTCATCAAACCGGCCTTTGCGCATCAGTTCGCCAGGCAGGGCGGAGATGTTGTTAGCTGTGGCAATGACAAACACAGGGCTTGTTTTCTCCTGCATCCAGGTCAAGAATTGTCCGAAAACTCTGGCCGAAGTGCCGCTATCTGAACCTCCGGAGTAACCGCTGAAGCCTTTCTCGATCTCATCGATCCAGAGGATAGAAGGGGAGATGGCCTCCGCGGTCCGGATCGCTTTTCGCATATTTTCTTCACTGCTTCCAACGATACCTCTAAATATTTTCCCCATATCAAGTCGAAGCAGAGGCAGTTGCCACATGGAACTGATGGATTTGCTGATCAAGCTTTTGCCGCAACCTGGAACTCCGGTGATCAGTACGCCTTTTGGAGCCGGCAGCCCATATTTTCGAGCCGAGTCCAGCCAGGATTTGTTGCGTTTGGACAACCAGCGCTTCAAATTCTCCAGACCACCAACATCAGCCATTTTCAAATCGCTGCGCACAAATTCTAAAATTTCAGTTTTTTTAATGATCTGCTCTTTTTCTTGTAAAACAACTTCCACATCGTGAATATCAAGCCTACCGTCCTCAACCATAGCTCGTGCAAATGCATTTTCCGCTTCCGAAAGCGTTAAGCCGAGGGCAGCCTTGGCCAAACGCTCTTTCCCTTCGTTATCCAGATTGATCTGAATCCGGCTGCTTTGCTCGTTGACTTGAATCATTTCTTCAAGCAAGTTCTTGATCTCTTCAAATGAGGGTAATTCAAAATCAACGATCGTCACATCCTTTTGTAAATCATCCGGAAGTATTAAAAACGGAGAGGTAAAAATGACGTTGATGGGGTGCTCGCTCTGTTTGATGCTCGTTAACATATCCCTTAGCTTTCGTATGACTTGATAATCCGGGACTCGCCACTCGCTGCCAAAAAACACATGGAAATCCTGCAGGACGAAAATACTTGGTTTATCATATTTCTCAATATATTCGAGTGCCTTCAGAGGCAGCTTTGTATCCCCCATAGACTGACCCTTCCCGTCGATCAATCCGGTCGTCACCCGCCATAGGATAACTTCCCGCGTTGTTTTAATAAGCTCCGCATCCTGTGCAACATCACGAATTAAGGACAAGACCCGATCTTCCTCCCAGGTTTGGATGTAAAGATACGGGAATCTCGCCCGGAACAAATTGGCCAGATGTTTTTTCGTTTTTTCGGTTGCGTTCGTCGTAGTCATTCTATTCACTCCTTCTTATTAGAAATCGACTCGGCGCCCATTGCCGGTTTGAGTTGTATTCGTTGGAGGAGCATCAGATGCATCGGAAGTGGCGGATTCTGCTTGCCGATTTTCTTTTTGGGTGTCATCCACCGCGAAGTTTCGCACATCCGACTCTGATTTCACTTTGGGGACAGGTGGCTTGAATTGTGTTGTACTGTCTGGTATTTGAAACTTTGCTTGAGCTTCCTGTCTCAATCGGTCCATTTTATGTTGTTCTCTCACTTTTTCATTTGCCTTGTACACATCGAGTTGAATTAGGAAAGAGGAACGAGTCTTAAAAGCATGTATTATACTTATAATCCATGAAGAAACAGCGATAGCTGTGCTAATTCCTCCAGAAAGTGAAAAGGCGGCAATCGTAGCTCCCAAATAAATGAGTCCGTAAATGAGCCAAGGCCAATGCTTTACCCTAAATCCGATATACAAAAAAGAAAGAAAGCTGCCCAGACCGAAAGGAGCGAAGGTTAAAAGCACCCACCAGCTGTTGACGGTTTCCCAGGCTCTTCCGCGATCGGTATATGTCTTGATCATGCTAATCTCCTTTATTTATTCAATATGTAAGTCAGTTGGATCGATCGATCCGCCAGCCTTTCTTCTTGTTCCAAGATTAATCCGTTTCTAGGGGCTCTTTCGATCAAAGTTTGATAAACTTGTTGTTGCAGCAGATTAGTGTAGGTATGTTCAACGTTGGAGAGCCATTCTTCATAGGCGGTCTGATCAGCAGTTTGAGGAAGTACGAGGGAGTAACGGCCTGTAGAGTTGAGCAGAAAAATAACTTCATCATATTCTTGTGATGGAAAGGGAATTTCCTCAATATGATCGATAGAGCGAAAGGAGCAATCCCAGTCTTCCAAGGCTTGCTTCAAGAGAAGTTCATCTTTCATTCTGGTCTCTAGAATCAGGATGCTATTATCTTTATTCTCTAGTTTGCGAGAGATCCCTTCGGCAATTTCCTTCGTCAATGCAATCGCAACGGGGATAAGCACAATTTCAACACTCATTCCTTAACCTCCTTAGATTGATAACCTAATTCCCGCAGAAGCTCCAAATCAGAGATTCGAGCCATTCCATTTGCGGTAATCGTACCATCTGGATGCAGCCGTATTTCCAGCTTATTATCTATAGAAGTTAGACTTGCTTCCAGTTCTTTATAGCGGTTCGTGAGGAAGCGGTACTGCTGATTTCGTGAACCGATCCAGGGGCGGCTTAAGTCATGCAAGCTTTGAATAAAGGGACCGTCAATCAGTAGGTCGGTTTCCTGCAGCAAGCGTCTCCAGCCGTTATGTCCCGATTGGCGAATCGTCTCATAGTCATAACCGGAGAAGGTTACGACGGACAGACCCATTCCCTTGACCTTGCGAGCAAGAACACTCAGTTCATAGGCCTGACTAAAGGGCTCACCGCCGAGGAGCGTGATTCCTTCCAGTTCGGGGGATGTTCCAAGCACCGCCTCAATTTCACAAACTATATCATCGATATTACGAATTTCTCCGCCATTCATATCCCAGGTATGGGGGTTAAAGCAGCCCTCGCATCGAATCGGGCATCCTTGAACCCAGAGCGCATAACGCAGTCCAGGTCCTTCTACCTTAGTCTCTTTGACGATTCTGGATATACGAATAGTAGACACGTAGGTGCACCAGCCTTCCGGGAATGTTAGACAGATCTAAATAATACGTTGGATTAATTTTACTATAAATCCAGTATTAAATATATAACTTATAAAATAGAAAGGAGCCATCCTTAAGGAGTTTATTACTTGCTTAAGGATGGCTCTTATATATATAGTTCATATTCATATATATTATGGCTCTATCGGAACGCCCTGTCCTGCCTGCACTTGTTCAATGCTGCTGATTACCTTATGGCGGAGTGCTGAATGTACGGGCTGGCCATGGAACAGCTCCAGTGCCCATAGGATAGCTCCGGCTGCAGGAGGGACCTGTAGAAAGATGTAGCGGCAATTGCAGGGAGCCCAACGAGACATATATTGTTGGTATTTCTCGAATAGAAGTGGGCTCTCGGCTTTGATCCAGACGGAACCGGCGAGTACAATATCGACCTCAGTCTCCCCTGAGAAATTGAGATTGTTCAAGCAGCCTGCGCTGGAGCGAGCCAATTGTTCAGCCGTCTGATCAATGACGTTGATAGCCGAGGCATCGCCCTGATCTGCAGCTGTGAACAAAATTTGCATTAGCTCCGTATTCGGGAGATTCCGCTTCACAGTACCTTCGACCATGGCTTCGATAAATTTCGATTTATCGCTGACCCGAAGGAGATCCATGACTGGCTTGGTCATAGCCGTATCTTCACCCATCCGGTAGAAGGAGTCGTACACAGTACGCAGCACTTTACGGGCTAGATAGAAGCCGCCAGCTTCGTCTCCGGACAGCTCGCTGCCGACGCCGCCGACCTGCAGGCGCTCTCCAGATTTGCTTATGCCGCCGGTAGACATGCCCGAACCATTGATGGAGCAGATGCCGTAGCCCTTCTCACTGCCAGCCTTAATACCGAGGAAGGAATCATTGTCCACGGCATAATTGCTGAAGCCAAGCCGCTTGATCACATCGCCGAGCTGTTCCTTCTGGGCAGGAATGTCCGCCCCGGCAAGGCCAAAAGCAGCAGCTGCAAGCAGATTAGCTTCCAGATCGTGAGGAGTAAGCAATTCCTCTAGATGCTGACGTATGATTCGGAAGGTGCTGGCATAGGCATCGGGGAAGCGCTCATGGCTGCAAGTACCAGTACGAAGATGATCAATATAATTGCCTTGAAGATCGAACAGATAATAATCCGTTTTACTGTTGCCTCCGTCGACGCCTATAATGTATTTGTTGACCTGGTTCATCTGCTGCTGTCTTCCTTGAAGAATTGCGGCAGATAGGCTTGATGAGCCTGCTTAAGCTCCTGGAAGCAATGGTAGGCAGCGTCGTAATCGCCGACGAGCGGATTCATCAGCAGCGCGCGCATAGCGGCATCTTCGCTTCCGCTGACCGCAGCAGCGACAGTCTCGCGTTCATAGGCTTTAACCATACGCATGTAATCGATAATATGACGATTGGTGAAGTTTTCGATTTTAATTGGCTTGGCACCGTCTTTGCCGATAACCGCACATACCTCAACAGCATCGTTATCCTCCATGAAATCGAGCGCGCCTTGATTCAGCAGGTTGACGACATGAACCTCTTGTTTATCATTGTAAATGGCATCCACTAGACTGATAGCCACTTCAGAATAATTGGCTCCGCCCCGGGAGGACAGTAGCTCTGGCTTAGTGTGCAGCTTGGAATCGGCGTAGATTTGCAGCAATTCCTCCTCGATCTGCATACATTTCTCGCCTCGAGACAGTTCGCTCTCTTGAACGGTCTTGAGTTTCTTGTTCTTGAAATAGTAGTATTCAAGATAGGAGGAAGGAATCGCGCCAACCGTCTGGATTAGCTCTTTGCTGAAGCCACTGGACGGAATATTCTTCATCGCTTCGCTGTTTAGCCCCATATCAAGCGCTGCTTCAAGATAATCCATACCGTTCTGTCTGATCGAAGTAATCCAGCTCAGATGATTCAATCCAATATAGGTGAACTCGGGGTGCTCCAAATGGAGTGTCTCACGAATGCTTTTGAACATGTTAAAAGGAACATTGCACAGGCCCAGCATTTTGATCTCGCTATGATTCAGCAGTGCCTCTGTAATAATTCCAGCCGGGTTCGAGAAGTTGATCAGCCAAGCATTAGGGCATAACTCCTTCATCCGTTCTGCAATATGTAGCATTGCAGGGATCGTGCGCATAGCCTTGAAGAACCCGCCGATTCCACAGGTCTCTTGGCCGATCAAATGATATTTAAGCGGGATCTTCTCATCCAGAACTCTGGCGGGAAGTTTGCCAACACGAATTTGCCCTAGTACAAAGTCAGCATCCCGAAGTGCTTCATCCAAATCCTGTGTCATCGTGATCCGGCAGGGGAGCTGCTCAGCCTCGATCATGCGCTTGCACAGCTGACCTACAATGTCCAGTTTACGGGCATCAATATCCATGAACACCAGCTCGCTGACGGGCAGTACATTTTTACGTTTGATAATACCTTCGATAAGTTCAGGGGTATAGGTACTTCCGGAACCAATAATGGAGATCTTTAGCTTCTGAGTCATTTGAACTCCTCCTATGCTTTTGGAATAGAACTCCAGCTGCTATCATCGCCGTCATTATAGCACCCGTTCTTAATTCCGACAATAATATTCCGCAAATAAATGTTATAATGTATTATGTTTTTGAAATAAAATTTCAACATAATTAAAGAATTTACCAATTATTCACCTCTATCTGCTTGTTTTCTAGCCAAAAAGCGCTTAAGATAGGTGCAAGTATTGCCACCTGTTGGTGCAAAGGAATGAATTATATAAGTGCGTGTTCAAAAAGTCAGACTTATTGAACCACCTATATAAATTAATCAAGGTAAGTGGGGAGTATTACATGGCGATTAATGATAATATTCTGATCAAAATTCGTGAGATGAAGGACAATCTGACTCCGGTAGAGAGAATGGTGGCCGAGTATATCCTGGCTAATACGGAGGAAATTCCGCACCTCTCTATCAAGAGTCTGGCCCAGCTCAGCAAGACGAGCGACGCCTCTGTGCTTCGCTTCTGTAAGACGATGGGGTATAGCGGATACCGGAATTTCATCGTCAGCATCTCCGCTGCTCTGGGATCGATCGATGAGGAGCAGAAGGATGTCTATACCGATATTCAGCCGGGTGATGACCTATTCACGATTATTTCGAATATTTCGCATAATAATATCAAATCGATTGAGGATACGCTGAGCGTGATTGACCGAAATGAGGTAGCCCGGGCGGTCAAGGTGCTGCGCTCGAGTAACCGCATCGTCTTCTTCGGGATCGGTGCCTCCGGCTTGATCTGCATGGATGGGGAACAGAAATTTTCACGGATCAACAAAATGAGCCATGCTTATACGGACGGGCATAGCCAGCTCACTGCAGCAACCTTGCTCGGCAAGGGAGATGTCGCTATCTTTGTCTCGAATTCGGGAGATACGGTGGAGATTCTGGATACGCTAGAGATCGCCAAGAAGAACAATGTATCGACCATCGCCATAACCCGGTACAGCAAGAGCGAGCTTGCGGACAAGGCCGATATTCTGCTCGGCATTACGACTCCCGAGATTACGATGCGCAGCGGAGCGATGGGCTCGAGGATTGCGATGCTGACGATTATCGATATTCTGTTCGCCGGCGTAGCTAGCGCTGAATACAAAAATGTGAAGAAATATTTGACGAAGACGCATAACATATTGGCCAGCAAGCATCGCAGTCGGAAATAGGCAGTCGCTGGGAGCAATTCAGGCTTAAGCCAGTTTAGCTCGTGAAGCGTGTGAGACAAAATTGAAAATGGCGTGAAGCACATGCCGCTTTGATTCGGAATCGTTTGCGATTCTTGTGATCGAAGCGGCATTATTTATTTTCAGATGAAAGGAAGAGGTACTATGAGTGGTTTTGAGACAAAAATGAACTAATGGCTTAATGATCAACTCGCTGCAGAAAAAAATCCGAGAAGAAGCGAGATGCTTCAAAAGGAAATTGGACACGGTACGAAGGAATTTTTGAGGAAGATATGGTACCCGACTATAGGAAACTTTGACCATCTGCATGCGGAGTGGGAAGTTCGGGATTATGGCGGCCGCTATCGTTATCTGGATCTGGCCTATATGCCCGGCGGCGCCAAAGGCTGCATCGAAGTCCATGGATATCGGTCTCACGCGAGAGATATTGAAGCATGGCGGTTTAGGGATTTGTGCAAGAAACAAGCTTACCTGGTATTGGACGATTGGTTGTTCCTGCCTGTCGCCTATTTGTCGATTGAGGAAGAACCAGAGGTCATCCAGCAGATGGCGCTATCTTTTGTCGGTAAGTATGTGTCCTTGCAGGCGAGTTCTTCACTTAGCTGGATTGAAGCAGAGGCCCTGCGCTTTGCTCGTGGGGTTATCCGGCCTTTCCGATCCGAAGAGCTCGCCTTGCACCTGAACCGATCTGACAGACAGGCGAGACGTATTTTAGACAAACTCGTAAAAATGGAAGTGTTGCTTATTCACAATGGACAACAGCGCTATTGTACCTATCAGTTGGTCAAAAATGACCGTTAGAACAAGAAAAAGGCCATTTTGTTGTCTTAATGGACATTTATGACCGTTAGAAGGAAAAAGAAGGCCTTTTTGCGGTATTTCCCCCTTCTTACGGACAAAAGTGTCCGTAAGAAGGGGGAGTATCCAAGGATCGGCTCTAACGGTCAATAATGTCCGATAGACCAGGCCAAGCTCGAACATAAGCCACAAAGTGCGATAATGTCGAGCTAACGATAACCGTGTTCACAAAGCACGAAAACGCCAAGCGCCCCACAAACCGCCCCACAAACCGCCCCACAAACCGCACCATGAGCCGCAATGAAATACACTGCTGCAAAACTCTGCTTCGTCAAATTCCTGGTTGCGATACCCAGTTTCTCAGTATAAACACCTTTGGCTGGAGGCGAACGTCTCTTAATACTAACCAATCACATACGAAAGAGGCACTTAAGCCTGTGAAAGACCTGCTGCCTGTCAGGGGTGCATTTTCTGGATGGAGAAAAATAAGAAATGGTCTCTTTTTTTGTTGAAATATTGAATTAAAAATACAAAATAATATTACACAATAAAATTTTATTCCAAAAACTATTGACGGATAGGTAATGGCTCATTTAAGCTTAAGCTAAGAGTAAGAGTTCAAAGGGTCAGTTTCCTGCACCTAAGTTTCTGCTTTCGATTGTGTTTTTTTAAAACGCTTTCAGCTGATGAAACTAGGGTCTGACGGACTTTTTGAACTACCTCTAGGAAATGGAGATTGAGACCATCAGTGAGGAGAAGGGATCAGCTATGGAACAATACTTTGCAGGACTGACCACAGAGAGAGTCAACCCCCACACACAGATGATTGATGAATGTACAACCGAAGAAATGCTTCATCTGCTTAATCAGGAGGATGCCAAGGTTCCAGCTGCCGTGGCAGCGGAAATTCCTCAAATCATGAAGGCGGTGGATATTCTATACCATTCGCTTAAGAATGGTGGAAGAATGTTTTATATAGGCGCAGGTACTTCTGGGAGATTGGGAGTATTGGATGCCTCAGAATGTCCACCTACTTTCGGAGTAGACCCAACGCTAGTGCAAGGGTATATTGCCGGAGGCGATATGGCTTTAAGGGTGGCTGTTGAAGGATTTGAAGATAGTACAGAGGAGGGGATTGCCTTAATCGAGCGGGTTGGCGTAACCGCGCGTGATACTGTCGTTGGCATCTCGGCCAGCGGCTCGGCCAGCTTCGTTATTGCCGGTCTGAAGAGGGCAGCCGAACTAGGGGCGGCGACGATCGGAGTAGTTAATAATAAGGGCTCCAGATTGGAAGCAGTCTGCGATGTTTGTATCGCGCCTGTAGTAGGTCCTGAAGTGATCATGGGTTCGACCCGATTGAAGGCCGGTACTGCTCAGAAGCTTGTGCTCAATATGCTTACGACATGCACGATGGTCAAACTGGGGAAGACATACGACAATTTGATGGTGGACTTGAGGGCTAGCAACAAGAAGCTTTATGACCGCTCTATCCGCATCATCAAAATTGCGGCGGGAGTCGATGATGACACGGCCGGTGAATACCTGCATAAGGCTTCAATGAATTGCAAGCTGGCTATCCTGATGATCAAGACGGGCCTGGATGCCGAGAAGGGCAAGCAGGTGCTGCAGGAATGCGAAGGAAGTTTGAAGTTAGCCATTCGTACTACAAATCGCGTAGTTTAGTATGAAATTCCAGGGGGAGGATTTTTGTTATGAGAAAAATGCGTGTGTTGGCATTAGTCTTGGCACTAACCATGTCCTTGACTGCATTAACGGCTTGTGGTTCTTCCAATAAAGGCAATTCCGGCAAAGACAATACAGCTGCCAATACTAACAAGACGGAGAATTCCGGCAAATCTAATAACAACACGAACTCGGAGGCAAAAGATACGATTACGGCGCTGCTTCCGCCGGTATCGGGCAATTTCCAAGATATGTTCCAACAGATGGAGAAAGACTTCAATGAGCTCTATCCAAATTTGACGCTTAAAATTGAGCCAGCCAGCTGGGAAGATATGACACAGAAGCTCGATACGCAGGTGAATGCGGGAAGCCCTCCGGATATCGCCTTTATCGGCTCGGAAGGAATCTCGAAGTATCTGCAGCAGAATATGCTGATGGATATTACGGATTTAGCGACGCCAGATATGGTCAATGACTATGATAAGATTCCGCTGGAGTATATGAAGAGAGCTGATGGACTGTACGGCTTCCCAGCTTATATGGAAGTGCATGCTTTGGGCGGAAACAAGGAATACCTTGAACAGGCGGGCATAGACTGGAAGAACGTACAGCAGAACGGCTGGACCTTTGATGAGTTCCGTGAAGCGATCAAGAAGGGTGTCGTCAAGGAAGGCGATACAACGAAGCGTTATGGGTTCGTGTTTGCTACCGCGGGCGTTACAGGCAAGGACTACTTGAACATTCTCATCAAAAATGCGGGTATGCCTGCTCCATTTACGAAGGATTTGAAATACGCCTTAACGAGCAAAAACTTCCTGGAAGTACTGAAGGACGTTCGTCTAATGATCGATGACGGCTCTATGCCGAAGGAGCTCAGCTCGGTAGATGCAGGGAAACGCTGGAATATGTTTCTGACAGGACAGACCATGATTACGGGTAAAGGTCTTGCTACGTTCGAGAACAATGCTAGACAAAATAACGAGAAAATCAAAGCCAATGATGGAAGCGCTGTCAGCGGCAGTATCCCAGTAGAATATATCGTATTGCCAGTTCCTACATTCTTAGGTGAAGAGCCGATTTCCAGCACGGTAGTGGACGGATATGTCACATTCCGCGGCAAGAAGGAGCCGACCGATGAGCATAAAGCCAACGTAGTTAAGGCTGCATATTTCCTTGCCAGTGGCAAGGTTGCTGCGATGACGAACAATGATCTGTTCGCTGCTCATATTACGAAGAGCGCCAGAGATGCCGCTGCGAGCATGCCAATTGACCGTAATCCGGACAACGTAGCAGCTGTAGAGAAGCTTCTCTCACATGCTAATCCGCCGCGTCCAGATATTCCATCTGATCTTGGTGCCAAAGCGATCAAAATGGAAGATGAAGTCATTGTTCCTAAGCTACAGGCTTTACTTGCGAACGAGATAACTCCGGAAGATATGTATGAAGCCGTGAAGGCTGCAGCCATCAAGACCTTCGGAGAAGATGGCATTGTGAAGGATTAATTCTTTATAATGCGTGTTCAAAAAGACCGGTTTTCAGCACCGAGAAGGTTGGATAAAGCTAGGGTCTGAGGAGCGGAGCGTACGTTTTGGGTACGTGAGCACCTGAGATGTTTCCGTAGGAAACATGACTTCGTAAGCATCTGCTTAGACCCGGCTGAATTCAAGATTCGATGCCGGATAGCTTCCTGATTAACTTCGTGATCAAAAGTGGACTTTTTGAACAACCTCTTTTAGCTCGGGTAGCCGTTATTCAAATGGCTACCCGGGTCATTTTGGCAAAACGGTTGGAAAAGGAGCTAAGAGATATGAGCCAATTAGCAAAAGTACCGACAACAGCAAAAGTGGCCAAAAAACGAAAATGGAGAGGCGACAATGCTTGGGGTTATGCCTTTATTGCCGTGGCACTTGTTGTCTATGCGATGTTTACGGCTTATCCCGTGGTCAGTGCTTTCATCATCAGCTTCCAGGAATACCGCCCGCTGGGCTCCGTGTTCATAGGATTTGAGAACTATATCAATACATTTTCAGATTCCCTGTTCTGGAAGTCTATTAAAAATACGATTGTATATACCGTACTCACAGTCCCCGTCACCTTGTTCCTGTCCTTTGGAGTAGCGATTCTAATTCTTCCTTTGAAGAAACGGACGCAGACTGCTTTCAAAGCAATCTATTATTTGCCGGCGGTTGCTTCCGGGGTAGCTTTGTCTGTCGTCTGGCTGTGGATCTTTGATCCGATGCCAAGCGGTATTTTGAACAAGCTACTGGGCTTTTTTGGCATCTCTAACCTGAATTGGCTGGGGTCCAGCTCCACAGCGATGTTCTCGCTCGTATTGATGGCCTGGCTGTCGAGTCATGGCACCAGCATTATCATCTATTTGGCCGCTCTCCTCGGGATTGACGAGAGTTACTATGAGGCCGCCGATCTGGACGGAGCGAATTTCCTCAAGAAGCTCTGGTATATCGTTATTCCTTTTCTCAAACCGACAACCTTATTCTTGCTCGTTACCGGCGTTATTGGTTCCTTCCAGGTGTTCCAGAATGCTTACCTGATGACAGGGGGCGGACCGGACAATGCGACAACCATGGTGGGTCTGCTTATTTTCAACAATGCGTTTAAATACTTCGAGTTCGGCAAGGCGGCTGCGCAATCTCTAATTCTGGCTGCGATTATTGCCAGTATTTCCTTCATTCAATTCAAATTCTTCGGTAAAAATATCGAGTACTAATAGGGGAGGAGAATGACACATGGCTCTGTACAAGAAACATACCGGCAAGCAAACGGTTAAATACACCAGGAATACATCCATCATGATTCTTCTCTTACTGTTTGCTCTCGCAACGTTATTTCCAATTTATTTCATGATTATCTCTTCATTCGGGGATCCCGTTGAGGCGGGGGCTATGGACTATTCTCTATGGCCAGCCAAAGTATCCCTTGAATCCTATAAATTCTTTTTTGATTACAGTGAACATTCCTATCGTTGGCTGCTGAACTCATTGATTGTGGCAGGAAGCGTTACGGTATCTAACGTGATTTTCGCCACGATGGCAGGCTATGCCTTCGCGAAGATTCGTTTCAAAGGCCGGGCCGTCCTGTTCTCCATTCTGCTCTGCGCCATGATGATTCCATATCAAGTGACCCAGGTACCGCTTTACATTCTAATCGTGAATATATTTCAGATCGAGAATACTTACAGGGCGCTGATCATGCCTGGGCTGGTCACCGTCTATAGCATATTTTTAACCAAACAATTTATGTCCTCTATTCCTAACGAGATTATCGAATGCGCCAAGGTGGAGGGCTGTAATCAGTTTCAAATTTTCTTGAAGGTGATCGTGCCGCTGTCGAAGACAGTCATGGCGGTTACGGCCATTCTTACTTTCATGGATAGCTGGAATACCTTCTTCTGGCCGTTCCTGGTCACGAATACGATGGATATGCAGACGATCCAGGTGGGGCTCAAGAACTTCCGTTTTGCCAATACGACGTATTTCGCGCCGATGATGGCCGGAGCAACGATCTCGGCGTTGCCGATGTTCATCCTGTTCTTCAGCCTGCAGAAGTACTTCCTTGAGGGTGTAACCGTGGGAGCGGTGAAGGGCTAATGGACAGAACACAAGCTTCAGGGCGGATGACGGAACTTGCTGCGGGACAGATGGGTGAGGCCCAGTCGATAAGCCCGGCAACACGTTATGCGGTTGGACTTATGTCAGGTACCTCGGTCGATGGCATCGACGCGGCGGTGGTGAGGATTACAGGTGCTGCGGGGACGAGACCGGAGGTCAAGCTTCTAGGTTTTGAAAATACCCCCTTCTCCACTCAGGTTCGAGACGAAATATTTACTCTGTTCGACGTCAAGAAGGCCACGCTGGATCGGGTAGGTCGCCTTAATGTTTGGCTTGGAGAACTGTTCGCGGAAGCGGCTCTATCTGTCATTGCTAAATCCGGTTTGGCGCCGGAGGATATATCCCACATCGGCTCGCATGGTCAGACACTGTATCATCATCCGACAGATGAGATTATTGGGGAATACGCACTTCGTTATACGGTGCAAATTGGCGAGGGCTCGGTGATCGCGGCCAGAACGGGGATTACTTGTGTATCTGATTTTCGCCCGGCTGATATGGCGGTAGGTGGCCAAGGGGCTCCGCTTGTACCATTTACGGAGCATTTGCTGTATGGGGAAGAGAAAAGGACGCTGCTGCTGCAAAATATCGGGGGAATCGGCAATATGACGGTGCTTCCGGCGGGCTGTCCGCCAGAGGACGTATTTGCCTTCGATACCGGGCCGGGCAATATGCTCATCGATGGCCTGGTCACGCATATGAGCGGCGGGAAGAGCAAGATGGATTCAGGGGGAGCTATAGCCTCACAAGGCCATCCGCACGAACGGCTGCTTGACCTGTTGATGCAGGAGCCTTACTACAGCCAGAGCTTGCCTAAATCTACCGGAAGAGAGTTGTTCGGCTCAGCCTATATTGCTAGATTGCTAGCCTATCAGCAGGAGTATAGCCTCTCAGATGAGGATCTGGTTGCGACGGTAACGATGTTAACAGCACGTTCGATTAGAGAGGCGTATCGAAGGTACGTCCATGAGCGCTATCCGGCCGACATGCTGATTGTTGGCGGCGGGGGCAGCTATAATCCGGTATTGCTTCGTTATTTGCAGGCGGATATGGAACCGCTTGGGGTTCAGGTGCTTACTCAGGAGCAGCTTGGACTAAGCAGTGATGCCAAGGAGGCGGTAGCCTTCGCGCTGCTGGCGGATTACACCCTGGCTAGGCAGCCGAACAATTTGCCTGCGGCAACCGGAGCAAGCAGACCGGTCATAATGGGCAAGATCAGTTATCCATTTTAGGGGTAGTTTGAACGTAAATTTATAAGGAGTATTAAGTCCAATGGAAGCGGAGGGGATCAGAACATGATCACAACATGGGATGATCGATTCATAGCTGAGACCGTTGAGTTATGGAATAGGGAAGCGGTGCGGGACGGATATAGAAGATTAACCGAAGCTAGTTTCGTTGATCTATTTTTATCAAACGCTTATTTTGACCGGGAAGCCACCTTTGTCATGCTTGATGAGGAAGGGCATGTTCAGGGCTTTGCCTGCGGTTGTACGGGGGATGATCTGCCCTTGGGTAAGGAGGCAGGCTATATTACCTGTATCGTGTTAGATGGAGCTGTTCAGAACGATGAATCTTACAGATTTATGGTCGAAGCCTTGGAGATCCGTTTTCAACAGCTTGGCAAGAAGCAGGCGGATTGCCTGTTTTTTAATCCGATGATGCTGCCCTGGAGCATTCCGGGAACCGATGGTCATGAACATAACAATGCTCCTGGAGTGCCGGAGGGAAGTGCGCTACAGGATTTTCTGCTGAACTACGGGTATGTGGAGCGGGCACAGGAGTGCGGGATGTATATGCCGCTTGCCGAGTTTAGAATTCCGGAGGAAATCCAGGCCAAGAAGAGTAAGGCCGAAGGGGATGGATATCGGGTCGAGCTGCTTGATCTCTCGAAGCATGGGGGACTAACGGAGATGCTGGATGGGCTGGACAATCCGTTATGGCGTGAACAGATTCCACGCTATGCGGCGCAGGGAATTCCAGTCATGATAGCGGCCTATCAAGGAAATGCGGCGGGATTCGCCGGACCGATCATTCGCGAGCCGAGCGGACGGGCTTTCTTCATCGGCATTGGCGTGCATCCCCAGCATGAGGGACACGGTCTTGGCAGCATTCTGTTCTTTAAAATGTGCGAGGCTTTTCAGCAGATCGGGGCCGACTATATGTCTCTATTTACTGGAAGCAATAATCCGGCTAAACGCATTTATGAAAAAGCAGGTTTTCAGACAGTCAAACGGTTCGCAATTATGAGAAGGGAGTTCTGAAAATGAGCAGGAAGACACTAACGATTCTGGCGATCGGCGGTCATGTGGGGGATATGGAGCTTACGGCGGGAGGCGTGCTTGCCAGCCATTCATTAAAGGGGGATCGAATCGTTACCCTGGCACTTACGGCAGGGGAGCGCGGTGTCCCGGCTGGACAGAACATGGGAGAATACCGGGAGCAAAAGGTTCGGGAAGCGAAGGTCTTCGCAGATATGCTGGGCGGGGAGTCGATCGTATTCGACATCCCTGATGGGGAGCTGAGCGACAGTGAGGACATGCGCTATCGTGTCTGCGATGTGATTCGTCGCGTTAAACCGGACATTATCATCACTCATTTCAAGAACAGCATGCATAAGGATCACAGAACGACACATTTGATTGTGAACGACGCCCGTTTCTTCGCAGGTCTCGCTTCCATGCAGCGGCACGAGCCTGCCCATTTTGCCTCACGACTGTACTATGCGGAAAATTGGGAGGATGCCGTCGGCTATACACCGTATGTTTATATCGATTTCGATCAGGATGCCTATGATCTATGGGTGAAGGCGGTATCCCAGCATTGGTTCGTGACGGGGAGCAAGTCTTTCCCTTATTTGGAGTATTACAAGCATCTAGCCCGGGTTCGTGGCATCGAGGCGCGTAAGACCTATGCAGAGACATTTACGATCCCGGAGGAGTCTTTGCGCATCATCAAATCAGAACTATGAGTGCGTGTTCAAAAAGGTCGATTTTCTGCACCGAGGAGGTTGAATGAAGCTGGGGACTAAGGAGCGCAGCGTACGTAGTGGGTACGTGAGGCCTGCCCGGCTGAATTCAAGATTCGATGCCGAAAGGAGCGGAGGCTATGGTTAAGAACGGAATTAACCGCATACTGAGCTACTCCCATCTGTTTCAGGGTAAACGGATTGGCTTAATCACGACGCCGACTGGTATCACTTCAGAGTTCGTATCCACGATTCAAATTTTGCATGACAATTTCAATCTAGCCGCTCTATTCTCGCCGGAGCATGGCGTACGTGGGGATCAGGCGGCAGGGGCCATGGTAGAGACGTATACCGATCCGTTGACCGGCGTTCCGGTATACAGCTTATATCGCAAGGATTCCAAACGGATGTCTACGGATATGCTCAATCAGGTGGATATGGTTGTTTACGATATTCAAGATGTGGGCGTGCGTTATTATACGTTTATTTATACGATGCTATATGCTCTGGAGGATTGTGCCAAGGCAGGCAAGGAATTCGTTGTGTTGGACCGCGTGAACCCGCTTGACGGACTGACGGTGGAGGGAAATGTACTCAAGCCGGGTTATGAATCCTTTGTCGGAAATTATCCACTGTGTGTCCGGTATGGTCTGACCGCGGGAGAAGTAGCGAGAATGGCGAATGAGCAGAAGGGCTGGAATGCGATGCTCCATGTGATCCCTTGCGCGGGATGGGAACGGAACATGCTCTTCCCGCAGACCGGACAGATTTGGGTTCATCCCTCATTGGGGATTCCGCGCTTTGAGACAGCTCTGGTATACGCCGGTACTTGCTTGTTTGAGGGCACGAATCTGTCGGAGGGACGCGGGACGACGTTCCCGTTCGAGATCATTGGAGCGCCATTTATCGATGCTGAGCGCCTGGCTGATGAAATGAATAGTAGAGGTTTGCCGGGCGTGCGTTTTCGACCCGTATACTTCAAGCCGACGACTTCGAAGTTCCAAGGCGAGCTCTGCGCAGGTATACAGATTTATGTGACCGATACACTTTCATACCGGTCGGTTGAGACAGGCGTGACGTTGATGTACACCATGAAGCGGAACTATGAAGAGTTCTCTTATTTGCCTCCGGTTAAGGAGGGATCGCGTCCATTCATCGATCTACTATGCGGTGACAAGCTCTACCGGGAAGAGACCGGGCTCACTGAAATGCTAGAGAAGTTCCGTGAGGAGAGCCGGGATTTTGCCAGGGAAAAACAAAAGTATCATCTTTATTCATGAGTTCGTGCGTGGAGTGGAATTTTAGGCAAATTAATGTCTAACGAAACTACAGATCGTTATTTCTTCAAAAACAACGGTAAATAAAATCTAACGAAACACCATATCGTTATTCGGGACAAATCCAGACTTTTAACCACTAATTTGCTTCAATAGCGATACCCAGTTTCGTTAAAATAATTAGCTGCCATTTTTGGCCTAAATAACGATATCCAGTTTCGTTAGAGTTCGACAGTTGAATGTTCAAAAGGTCCGGTTTTCAGCACCGAAGCTTATGCTTCCGATGTGCGTTTTTACAAAACGCTTCAGTTGGATGAAGCTAGGAACTAAGAAGCGGAGCGTACGTTTTAAGTACGTGAGCACCGGAAGGCCCGGGTGAATTTAAGATTCGATGCCTTGGTTACTTCCTGGTTCACTTCGTGTTAGATATAGAATTTATAAGTTATCAGCGTGGCTGATGAAATTCTATATCGCAAGAAAACCTACCTTTGAATCGCGGTCGCTCATTCATGAATTGGCGTCGATTGGTTTTCTTATCAAAAGTGGACTTTTTGAATTACCTCTATAGAAGAGAAAGGCGTGATTCATCATGAGATTTGCCGCAGGCCTAGATGGTGGAGGCACGAAGACAAAGGTTGCTATTGCCGATGAGAGCGGTCAGATGGTTGAGACCTTCACGTCGGGTCCGATCAACTATAATGGACAGGATGAGAGAGTTGTAGAGCGAAATATCGAGGAGATCGTTACGAGGATTGGAATGGTCTGCGGCAGTCTGGAGCATTGTGCACATATCTGTCTCGGCGCTGCTGGGATCAGTGCTGCGGGAGTAACAGAGCGGCTAACTGCTGCGATTCGCAATGCCGGATATCGTGGCGGCCTGACACTAGCTGGCGATCATGAAACGGCGCTCTATGGCGCACTCAGCCAGCCGCACGGTATCATCCTCATCGCGGGAACAGGCTCGATTTGCTACGGACGGAATGAGCAAGGCTGCACCCATCGCACCGGCGGTTTCGGCCATCTAATTGACGATGAAGGGAGCGGCTATAGTATCGGCAGGCAGCTGCTTGAGGCGCTCGTTCAGGCCAGCGACGGGAGGATTCCTCCGACAGTAGTCAGTGAACGGATTTATGAGACGCTGCAGCTGCCTAATGGTTCGCTCAATGAGGTCATCAGCTTTGTCTATGACCCTCAGCGGACAAAGAAGGATATTGCAGCGCTGGCACCGATTCTGTCCGAGGCTTGCTCTGTCGGTGATATGGCGGCCTTGAACATAGCTCGGCACAGTGCCAAGGCGTTATTTGAATTGCTCACTCCCGTCGCCGAGCGCCTTGGTTTGCAGTCGGGTAATCTGGCGCTGGCCGGAAGTGTGCTGCTGCATAATAGCTTTATTCAGTCATCCTTGAGAGAAAGGATAGCCGAAAGTTACCCCGGGTTATCCTGTATCTTGCCTGAGCACGATGCGGCCTGGGGAGCGATGATGATGGCTAAAAACAAGAAAATGAACTGATTTCTCTTAAACTAATTCCGGAGATTAACCAAAACCTACCGGTCCACCTAAAGCCTGCAACCGATACATTTCCGACAAAAGTTGGATAGAACCAGAAGCGATTCCCATTATTAAGCCAAATAAAGGTGTTTCGAAACAAGCAGCGGGAAATAGCTCGCGGATCCACTGCAAAAGCAGTTATCGTCGGCTCAAAAGCTGGAGGAGGTAGAGTTGGTCCCTGTGGTCCAACTGTTCCAGGCGGTCCAGGTGCAGGTCCAAATGGTGGACCCAATGGTGGACTAAATGGAGGACCAGATGGTGGTCCAAATGGAGGCATAAACGTCATTCGAGTTCACTCCTTATCTAAAATGGGCTAATGCAATGTATGCAGGAATGAATTGTTCGGATTGGGCTAACGCCTATTTAGAACCTCCACAAACTGGTGGACACTTGGTCTTATCCATTGCTCTCCTTAAATTTTTCGCGGCAGATTATGAATATAACACAGCAACCAGGTGGCAAAGAATGCCCCGCTTCCTTTCTTATAGTGGAAAGAAGCGGGTTTTTTGAATTGTATGGAATGAATCGGAAAGGTGATCAAGGGAATCTTGGCCCCTCTACCCCATCCTCTAGGATTTGTGACGGGGGATCGCCGCTTCTCTCTGTTCCATCGTGGACAGCAATGACAGCTGGCTGGGCCGGGTAGGTGTCACGTGACAGCAGAGTCCGGCTGACGGTAACGCCGTCGACCTGCTTGAGACGATACGTCTCCACAACATAGCCTGGCTTGCCCTCAAGCATGATCTCTTGGCTGCCCACAGGAAGCGAAGGGTTCTTGATATATTTGTTGGTGGGCGCGATTGTTCGGGTTGTTCTCGATTGGATGCTGTACGTCACATTTTCAGCAAGCGTACCGAACAGTTTGATTACAAGCTGACCGTTGCTGACCTTGGCGCGAATCAACAGGTACTTCCCTGTCGTGTTCTTGAAGCGGAAGTTGATGTATCCTTGAGCGAAAGTGGCATCCTGTCCCTTCGGGACATAGCTGACAGGCAGGGTGTGATTGCGTCGCTCTACAATTTCTAGCCCAGCCCGGAGGGCAGCGTTGTAGAGAGTGCTGGACACCTGGCAGATGCCTCCGCCTACACCGGGGACGAGCTTGCCGCCGAAGATGACCGGTGCTTCCTGGAAGCCATACTCCTGCTCGGCGGATTCGATCACCTTAGCATAGTCGAAAGTACCGCCAGGCGATAGCAGCATACCGTCGATACTGCGGGCGGCAGCGTCGACATTGTGCAAACGTCCCTCGCCGCTCGTCGTAAGATCGGTGGAGAATTCAGCGATTTTGCGTGTGATGCCCTGCGACTTGAGGCTATCTAGGGTAACGCTTGGTTGGAGCTTACTTAGTGGAACAGAGATCGTGACGGGATGAGTCGGAACTCGAGAGTTCTGTCGTGGATGTGCTGTAGTATCATGTCCAGTAGTGTCGGTTGACTCTTCGCGAAGATCCCCTGCAGCGGCTCCATCGGCCATTTTATCCAAAGGCAGTGTAGTTGGAAGGGCAGCTTGAATCAGCGTCATGAAGACGGTCCAATCGATTCGGTACACGGATTTTCCAGCCGTATAACGGATGCTGTCATCCGCTCCGATCGTTCTTGTCGCATTTACCGGTACGCCCAAATGAGCTTTCTCCCATTCCGGACCGAATTGTAATTTTAACGGCTGTAAATCGTAACGGGCCTGTAACCTCCATTGCTTAGGAAATCGACTGCGGATCTGGATTCGATCCCAGAGACTCCCATTTGTTAGGGTGGTCAACTCGGCGCGGAAATCAGGTATGTCGAAGGTGACGCCGCTGTTTTTCCAGGATAGAACCTCAGAACGGGAAATGTCGCGAAAAGAATATGTGACTTTCTCCAACTCCAGCTCCGCCAGCTTCCTATCCAGTACTTGTATCGCCTCATGAGCTGACATTCCTCCCATAGGAATCCCGGCGACCTCTACTCCGGGCGGAATCGTATCCCTATAAGCATAATGCTGCAGTGAGAACAACAGAAACAGTGTTATGCAACTGAGTATTAACAACGGCGCCACGAAGAATATGAATCGTTTTCTATCCATTATTCGCTCCTTTTCATCACTGGAAAAACCTATAGTACAACCTTGTTAATGATATATATGCTGAAATAATGGAAACTTTCGGGTACTCAAATGGTAACATATTTGTTACAATAATTATCGAACTGAAGAAATTTGGCTCAACTTATAAAGGATTTGGCTAGAAGATGTCGAAATTGTAGTAGTTGACTATGCGTACAAACTAACTAGATATGAATCAAGGCTTAGGACGTGATGAAGTGATAGAAATGCAGGATGTTTGGAAGACATATTCTAACGGGACCCATGCTTTGAAGGGTATCTCGGTCAAAATCGACCGCAATGAATTTGTATATTTGGTCGGTCCCTCTGGTGCGGGGAAATCGACTTTTATGAAGCTTATATATCGGGAAGAAGTGCCTACGAAAGGGCAGATCTCTGTAAACGGTTTTAATATCGGAAGGCTCAAACAGCGCAAAATTCCTTATGTCAGACGAAATATCGGCGTTATTTTCCAAGATTTCAGGCTGCTGCCCAAGCTGAATGTATATGAGAATGTCGCTTTTGCAATGGAAGTTGTCGAAGCCCCGAAGAAAGTGATTCGCAAGCGGGTACCTGAGGTGCTGGAATTGGTCGGTCTGAAAAATAAGGCAACTCGTGATCCATCCCAATTATCGGGGGGAGAGCAGCAGCGGGTGGCGATCGCCAGGGCGATTGTGAACAACCCGTCGGTTATCATTGCTGACGAACCAACCGGGAATCTTGATCCGGAGACATCATGGGGAATTATGCAGTTATTAGATGAGATTAATTTTCGCGGTACGACGATTGTTATGGCGACCCACAATAAGGATATTGTGAATACGATGCGCAAGCGCGTCATCGCTATTGAGCATGGCAACATCGTTCGTGATGAGATGAGAGGGGAATACGGATATGAGTTTTAGTACCCTCTTAAGACAGTTTCGTGAAGGGGCGCGGAATGTGTTCCGCAATGGTTGGATGTCGGTGGCATCCATTACTTCAATTATCGTTTCTCTATTTATTCTAGGCGTATTTATAATGCTTGTTGTTAACATAAATTCCTTCGCAGATGATGCGGATGGTCAGGTTCAGATTAGTGTGTTCTTGGAATCAAATGTGGATAATGCCATGCGGGACAAGCTGGCGGCAGAGGTCAAGGCGATGCCGGAAGTCAGCGAAGTGACCCTGATTCCGAAGTCCGAAGGACTCAAGGAGTTCAAGGAGAAGCTGGGCGCGGAAGGGAAGGATCTGCTTGAGGGCTATACCGATGAGACGAACCCGATCCCTGATACGTTCAAGATCAAATTGATCGAACCAACGACGGCACCGTTCGTTGCCAGCAAAATAACAGCGCTCAACGACAATAATCCTGATAAGCCGATCTACAAAGTGAACTATGGCAAAGGGACGACAGAGAAACTGTTCAAGATTACGCGGGGAATCCGCAACATCGGGTTTATCTTCGTAGCCGGACTGGCGTTAATGGCCATGTTCCTCATCTCCAACACGATCAGGGTGACGATTCTGGCCAGGCGTCGTGAGATCGGGATTATGAAGCTGGTTGGGGCGACCAACGCCTTCATTCGCTGGCCTTTCTTTATTGAGGGAGCACTGATTGGCTTGATAGGCTCTGTTATTACGGTGGGCGTATTAATCTTTGGGTATCAGGAGCTGGAGCAAGCGGTAGCCGATGATATGACCCTTGCCTTCCGACTCGTTCCGATCAACCAGGTCGCGTTTCAGATTAGCGGCTTACTGATCGGACTTGGGTTGCTGATAGGCATCTGGGGAAGTCTCATGTCCATTCGTAAATTTTTGAAAGTTTAGACGTAGCAAGGTGTAGAAGAGAAAGAGCTTGGGAAGAGGCTAATCTAATTTGTGAGAAGGACGGGGAAAATAAGTTGAAGAAATGGATATCCGTGATTGCCGTTATCACTATAGCCGCTACGATGTTGAACCCCACAGAGGGTTATGCCAAATCTAAGACGATCAGCCAGATCGATGCTGAACTGAAGAAGCTTCAACAGCAGGCGAAGCAGGCAAAAATTCAGCAGGAGAAAGCTGCTGACAAGAAGCAGGAAGCACAGCACTATGTGAACAAGAACCAGGCGTATTTGAAGCAGGTACTAGCGCAAATCGATACAGTTAGTAATGAATTGGTTAATATTGCAATGGATATTGAGGACACGAAGGCGAATCTGCGGGATACCGCGAACAAGCTGGACGAGACGAAGCAGCGGATTGAGGAACGCTCCGGCTTGCTGGATACGAGGGTTCGTATCATGTATACCGATGGTGCTGTCTCTTATTTGGATGTATTGCTGTCCTCCACCAGCTTCTCGGATTTTCTACAGCGGGCTGATTCCCTGCAGGCGATCATGAATCAGGACAAAGTCCTGTTGGACGAACATAAGCATGACAAAGAGCTTCTCCAGGATCAGCAGCAACAGCTTGAACAGGATTACGCCAAAGTGAAGACATTGTATGCTCAAGCGGAGGACCGCAGAAGCATTCTCGAAGAGAAAGAAAGAGAAAAGCAGCAATTGATTGCGAAATATAGCGATCAGATCGATCAACAGGAAGAAATTACCGAGGAGCAAAATAAATTGCTTGTTGAACTAGCAACCAAGCGCTCCGCTCTTGAAAATGAGAAGAAGAAGATCAAAGCGGCTCAAATCGTTAAAGCTAAGACGACAACTAAGAAGGTGTCCTATTCGGCATCAGGTGGATTCACAGGAAATGGCGGCTCAATGATGGTTCCAGTGAACGGGGCGCGTCTCTCCTCCGGGTACGGCACACGGGTACATCCGGTAACGGGGAAGGTTAAGTCACATACAGGGGTAGACCTCGCTGTTTCGGAAGGAACCGATATTCATGCAGCTGAGGGCGGTGTCGTCATCGTCGCAGAATGGTGGAGCGGCTACGGAAATACGGTTGTCATCGATCATGGCAACAATGTCTGGACGCTTTACGGTCATATCCGTACTGGCGGGACTAAGGTCCAGGTCGGAGATACGGTGAAAAAAGGTGAGAAGATAGCGGAGGTCGGTCAGACCGGTGTTGCCACTGGGCCACACGTTCATTTCGAGGTTCGTATTAACGGTAATCCGGTAGACCCGACACCTTATTTGTAATAAAATAGGTTATATCAAAGAGACGGATACCTTTGCGTATCCGTTTTTCCTTCTTGAGCGGCAAGCATGTGGTGTGTAAATAATCTGTACAAGCCGAGCATATAATAAAAGAGGTTTTCATCCAACCTTCTCGGTGCTGAAAACCGGACTTTTTGAACACTCACTAAAAGATAGACAGCGGTTTGGCGGACTGCTTCCCTGAAGGAAATGATGTAATACCTACTCTATTCAAGATACATAGGCGGTGAAGAAGAGAAGATGTTCAAAGGACGTACAGTGGCTCTAATGGTTGTGGTCGCCATGCTGCTCAGCAGTATTCTGACTCTTACCTTAACAGGTCAGTGGACCTTTGCGGGTTCGAATGCAGTAAGTAGCGGGATTTTTGCTGATGCTTTTGGAGGCAACAAGAGCGGAATCAAGAAGATCGAGACGGCTATGGATCTTGTTGAAAAAAATTACGTAGAGGGCGTTGATCGGAACAAACTGGTGGACGGAGCGATCGGTGGTATGCTGAACGCGCTTGGCGATCCGTTTACCTCTTATATGGCGCCGGAGACTGCGCAGCAGTTCTCCGAACAAATCGAAGGTTCTTTTACCGGAATTGGTGCTGAGGTATCGATGGAGGACGGCAAGGTTGTCGTCGTATCTCCCATTAAAGGCTCTCCCGCGGAGCAAGCGGGCATCAAGCCGAAGGATATTCTGCTCTCGGTCAACGGTGAATCCTTTGAAGGGCTTGGCTTGAATGAAGCCGTTGCTAAGATTCGCGGTCCAAAAGGGACCAAGGCTAAAGTAAAGGTCAAGCGTCCAGGAACTGCAAATGAACTGGAATTCTCGATTGTCCGTGATGATATTGCGTTGGAAACAGTCTATTCCAGCATGAAGCAAGGGAATATTGGCGTGATTGAGGTTACGGAATTCTCCATGAATACGGCGGATCGCTTTACGCAAGAACTGGCTTCATTGGAGAAACAGGGAATGAAGGCGCTAGTCATCGATGTGCGGAATAATCCGGGCGGCGTGCTTCAGGTCGTTGAGAAGATGGCAGAGCAATTTGTTCCGAAAGGAAAGGCCATTCTTCAAATCGAGGATAAGAATAAAAATCGTAGAAAGATGAATTCTGCCCAAGGCAAGAGTAAAAATTATCCGGTGATTATCATTACGAACAAGGGCAGTGCCAGTGCCTCGGAAATTCTGGCGGGTGCCCTCAAAGAATCAGCAGGGGCAAAATCGCTTGGAGAAACGACGT
The DNA here is from genome assembly GCF_039521865.1 of Paenibacillus motobuensis. NCBI lineage: Bacteria > Bacillati > Bacillota > Bacilli > Caryophanales > Paenibacillaceae > Paenibacillus > Paenibacillus motobuensis. Next base: position 83,780 of record NZ_BAAACX010000005.1, read on the forward strand.
ATGGCAAAGGAACTGTTCAGTCTAGCTTCTCCAAAGAGATGGGCGACGGCAGTCTGGTGAAGATTACGGTTGCTAAATGGCTGACGCCAAATGGCGAGTGGATCCACAAGAAAGGGATCGAGCCAGACATCCCGGTATCACAGCCGGATTACTTCTCGGTCGCTCCGATTAATAAGGAGAAAACATATAAATTCGACATGCTGGGCGAAGACATTAAGAGCGCTCAGACGATGTTAAGCGGGATAGGTTACGATCCGGGCCGCAAGGACGGATATTTTGACAAGAAGACGGAGGCAGCACTGGAGAAATTCCAAGCAGCCAAAGGCTTGAAGGCGAATGGTGTGCTTGACGCCAAGACAGCAGAGGCGCTTGAGAGCAGTCTGATTGATCAAATCCGTGATCCGAAGAATGATAATCAAATGAATCAAGCGATTCAGGAGGCCCAGAAGGAAATCACTTCAGTGGCGTCGAATGAGTAAGAAGGCTGAGTTTCAGCCTTCTTTTTTTCTGTTATAGTTAAAAGTGGAACAAGCTTTTGAGATGATGGTTAGGGGTTGATGATCGATTGGATCTTGTGCTTGAAGGATTGTGGAATTTGGCCGGGGCCGTAGGACAATTGTTTCTGCAGCCATTTTATTATATCTCGATTATTATGGTGCTCTTGCTCTATCGCAGGCAAGTTATATTGGAGCGCAGATTGTTCCATGTACGGATGAACAATTGGCTCACTCAGACTTGGCGTACAGTGCTTGGAGGCTTGCTGGCGGGGATTGTCGTATCGCTTGTTGCAGCGTTTATCGGCATGACGTTAACGATAGAGGGGATTTTATGTATATGGGCGGTAACGATTGTATTACTGCTCGTTCGTGTTAGATATTTATGTCTGGCATACTCCGTCGGTCTGCTAGGAGTTATCCAGTTTATCCTGGATCGATTCCCTTCATTTGTAGGCAGCGGCTTTGGAGCCGAAGTGATTCATACGGTTAGGGAGCTGAATATACCGGCACTGCTATGCCTTGTCGGATTGCTGCACTTAGCGGAAGGGCTGCTTGTCCGCTGGCAGGGTGCTTCCTTTGCAGGGCCATTGTTCTTCGAAGGCAAGCGCGGCAAGCTGGTCGGGGGTTATCAGATGCAGAGCTTATGGCCAGTTCCACTGCTCTTGCTCATTCCTGCTCATACAACGGGAGGGGTATTGCCCTGGACGCCACTGTTTGGTGGAGATGCCTGGCAGGACGGGTTCGGTCTCGTTGCCCTGCCGATCATTATCGGATTTTCGGAGATGACGAGCGGGATGCTGCCTCAGGTCAAGGCTCGATTAACTTCGAATCGACTACTGTTCTATGGCTTGGCTGTGCTTGCGCTGGCACTACTGTCCCATTGGTGGAGCTGGATCGTTCTACCAGCAGCGCTGGTGTCCTTCTTATTGCATGAAGGACTTGTGTGGTACAGCCGCTTCGAGGAGCAGGAATCGAGCCCACTGTTCGTTAATCCGACAGGAGGCTTGAAGGTGCTCGCAGTACTGCCGGACAGTCCGGCGCAGGAGATGGGCATCCTGGTCGGGGAGACCATCCGCAAGGTCAATGGCGTGCCGGTTCCAACGAAGGAAGAGATGCATGCGGCGCTGCGGATGAATCCGGCCTTCTGCAAGCTGGAGGTTCTTAATCTCAAAGGTGAGATCAAGTTTCTCCAGCGCGCGATTTACGCCGGCGAGCATCATCAGCTCGGCGTGATCCTGGCGCCTGACGACAAGGCGCCGATTGCTGTTAGGCTGCAGCCGCTGTCGCTGCTGCAGCTGCTGAGGCCGCGGCGCAGCGAAGCTGACGCGCGCGGCAAGCGCCGCCCGGCTGGTCGGGGCGGGGACAAGGCGTCTCAGCCGCCATCGGCCGGCTAAAGACAAAATAAGGGCTGCGGCACCGCGTTAGCGGCCGCAGCCTTTTGTGTTGAAGTGCAGCATCAGGAGGATTGCTTGTCCCAATCCTGCGCGAGCTGGACGCCTATGTCATAACCGAGTTGATAGTCTTGCTCCAGTATAGGCAGCTCCTTGGTCATACGCTCTGTCTTGAAGGAATCCGGTGGATTCACTTCGATAACCTGTACATCGCTCGGAGGATTGCGCATGAAGTCGATCGCTTCCTGGTAAGTATGTGCACGGTTGTTGAGTGCTTGCAGCAGGTCCGGATATTTACGCAGATGCCATCGGGTTAACATATTGTTTTTACTGCTACTCATCATATAAGCATGGGGTCTGGAACGCAGCACCATAATTTTGGTGGCGCCACGGCGATAAGCCTCGATGACAGGGATCGAATCGGTAACCCCACCATCGACATATTTTACCCCATCCACCTCAACGAAGCCGCGGTATATGACGGGGATAGCGCTCGAAGCTTTCATTAACTGATCAAAATTATGCTGGGTCGGCTGCAAATACACCGAGTTGCCCGTATTCACTTCGGTGGCTCCGATAATGAACTCAGCGGAGCCTGAGAACAGAGTATCCACATCTACAGGCATATCCCGCAGGGTTATGTCCCATAGCCAGTCGATATCCATCAGATGGCCACCGCGTACAAATTTCTTCATACTGATGAACTCCGGACGGAGTGAATAGTCTGTGAATACTTTATAATTGCGCTGATACATTCTGCCTAAATAGGCAGCGACATTCGAAGAACCCGCGGAAACGCCGATACATAGGTTAAATGGGTAGAAATCCTGTTTGATGAATGCATCGAGAATTCCTGTAGAGAATATACCCCTCATTCCGCCGCCTTCGACAACTAATGCCGTCTTTTCCTTTTTTTCCGTACTTAGGTTTTCTGTCATGTTCTCACCACCATATTCAATGTAGATTATATCCAGACTTATATCATACCTATAAAAATGATGCAGTGCATAATTTTCCCTATTTTATTATTCAACAATTGATCTACAAGACAAAAAGCTTGGCTTATCACCAAGCTTTCTTCTTATTGCTGTAGCTGTCTCAATACTGTAATTTCAACGCGGCGGTTCTTTTGTCTGCCCTCGGCTGTAGTGTTGTCACCGGCAGGACGGGTGTCAGCGTAGCCGGCGTATTGAAAATGCTGTGGATCAAGCTTCTCCTTATCCAGGAAGAAACGCAGCACCGACAAGGCTCTTTCGCCGGAGAGTTCCCAGTTGTCCTTGAACTTGGAGGCACGGACAATAGGCTGATTATCAGTATGCCCCTCGATGCTAATCACGGTGTCTAGTTGTTTGAACAGGCTGGCCAGCTTGGCCATGGTTTTGGCAGAGCCTTGCTTCAATTCCGCTTTGCCAGTATCGAACAGGAAGCGGTCGCTCAGGGTGATCGAGATTCCTTTTGGCAGATCGGCGACGTGGATTTGATCCTGCAGATGATTGTCCTTTACATAAACTTCAATCCGTTTCATCAGATCCTGCAGTTCTTCCTCCTGTTTACGGAAGGCGAGTTCGCGCTCGCTTAATGGTTCCTCACTGTTCTGTTTGCTCTGGTCTGCCTTGGCAGAACCGGGGCCTGGCTCCTTATGTATATCGGGGCTTTGCGAACCATCTAGAATCCCATTGCCACCGGAAATGATGGAGTTCCCGCTGCTGAACGTGTGCTGCAAGGATTGAGTAACGAGTTCATATTTCTCAACATCGAGACGGCTCATTCCATACATGATGACGAAGAAAATAAGCAGCAAGGTAATCAAGTCAGCGTATGTAATCATCCAGCGATCCTTGGAGTCGCTACTCTGACTACTTTTCTTCCATCTGCGGCTCCGTTCATGCTGACTCTGTCTCATAGTTCAATCTCCTTGAACTCGGGCATTTCTTGCTTGGGTGCGATAGAATCTGTGCTGAACGATTCCAGCTTGCGTCGAACCAGCACAGGGTGATCTCCGTTCTGAATGGACAGGATTCCTTCGAGCATCATTTCCATTCGCTGTATTTCATCCTCACCCCGCGATTTGATCTTTGAAGCGATCGGCAGGAAGATCAGGTTGGCGCTCGCCACACCATATAATGTAGCTGTAAAAGCCAGAGCGATGGACGGCCCCAATGCCGTTGGTTCAGTCAAGCTGCCAAGAACATGAATGAGACCCATGACCGTACCGATAATCCCCATCGTAGGGGCAAATCCGCCAGCAGATTCGAATATTTTGGCATAGCCTTCATATTTATGATGCGTAGCCTGCAGCTCAAGCTCCATAATCTGCTCTACCATTGCCCGGTCGGTGCCATCAACGACGAGCTGGACTCCCTCGCGGAGGAAGGGATCGGGATATTCGGCTGCTTTCTTCTCCAGAGCTAGTACACCTTCGCGTCTCGCCGTATGCGACATGCTGGTGATGTCATCAATTAATCCAGCTAGATCAGTACCTCTAGCAGCAAAGGCGATAGCCAGAGCGCGTGGAACCGTCTTCAGCCTGGATAAGGGAAAACTGACCAACACCGCAGCAAGCGTTCCTCCGAATACGATGCAAGCAGCTGTAAGCTGCATGAGACCTCCTAATTCTCCCCCTTCCCAAATGAACCCGCCGATCAGCGCGGCAAGTCCGACAATGATACCGATAACTGTTGAAATATCCATCTCCTGCTATCCACTCCTCTTCTTACTTATCGTTTGCATCTGATTCACAAAAAAGTTATAATGTATGGGAACATCCATTCCTATTTTACATTTTTAGGGATGAATTGTGTTATGGAAGGTTGAAATATGTCACAAGCTGTCTAATGATAACCTCTAGTATTTCATTTTAACGATAAAGGTGATGTTGGACAATGAGCGATATTGTCTTCAATGATAATAAATTTGAAGTTGTCTCCGAGTATAAGCTGCAGGGGGACCAGCCGACGGCCGTTGAGGAATTGGTTGAAGGCGTAAAGATAGGCAAAAAGTATCAGACGTTGTTAGGTGCAACAGGTACCGGCAAAACCTTTACTATAGCGAACACGATTGCGAGGCTGAACAGGCCGACACTGGTGATCGCTCACAACAAGACGCTGGCGGCACAGCTCGCGAGCGAATTCAAAGAATTTTTCCCTCACAACTCTGTAGATTACTTCGTCAGTTATTACGACTATTACCAGCCGGAGGCGTACATTCCTTCCTCAGATACCTATATTGAAAAAGACTCCAGCATTAATGAAGAAATTGATAAATTAAGGCACTCGGCGACAAGCTCATTGTTCGAGCGGCGTGATGTCATTATTGTAGCGAGCGTATCGTGTATATATGGCCTCGGTTCGCCGATGGAGTACCGCGATCTCGTTCTGTCGCTCCGGATTGGGATGGAGAAGCCGCGTAATCAGATTCTGAGCAGGCTTGTAGATATCCAATACCAGCGGAATGATATCAACTTCGTGCGCGGGACGTTCCGTGTACGCGGGGATGTGCTGGAGATTTTTCCGGCTTCCAAAGGGGAGCAAGCGATTAGAGTAGAGTTCTTCGGCGATGAGATCGACCGGATCACGGAAATTGACGTACTGACCGGTGAACTGATCGGGGAGAGGGACCATGTTGCTATTTTCCCGGCGTCTCACTTCGTAACCCAAGAGGAGACGATGAAGGCGGCGCTTGTCAATATCGAACGTGAGCTGGAGGAGCGGCTAGAGCTGCTTCGCTCACAGGGCAAGCTGCTGGAGGCTCAGCGGCTTGAACAGCGTACCCGGTATGACATCGAGATGATGAAGGAGGTCGGCTTCTGCTCAGGGATTGAGAACTATTCGGGGCCGCTGACCTTCCGCGAAAGGGGAGCAACGCCATATACTTTGATGGATTACTTCCCTGACGATATGCTGATTGTTGTCGATGAGTCGCACGTTACGCTACCGCAAATCCGGGCGATGTATAACGGGGACCAGGCGCGTAAGAATGTGCTGGTTGACCACGGCTTCCGGCTTCCTTCTGCATTGGATAACCGTCCCCTCCGATTCGAGGAATTTGAGGAAAAGGCCGGGCAAATGATCTTTGTATCAGCGACTCCAGGTCCATATGAGCTGGAGCATTGCGATACAATGACGCAGCAGATTATCCGGCCGACGGGTCTGCTTGATCCGGTAATCGAGGTGCGTCCGACCAAGGGCCAAATCGATGATCTGATCGGGGAGATCAATGATCGGATTGATAAGGATGAACGGGTTCTGGTTACGACGTTAACCAAGAAGATGGCCGAGGACCTTACTGACTATCTGAAGGAAGTCGGGATCAAGGTACGCTATCTTCATTCAGATATTAAGACATTGGAGCGGATGAGCATTCTTCGCGATCTGCGACTTGGTACCTTCCATGTGCTAATTGGGATTAACCTGCTTCGGGAGGGACTGGATCTTCCTGAGGTATCGCTGGTGGCTATTCTCGATGCGGATAAGGAGGGCTTCCTGCGCTCCGAGCGCTCGTTGATCCAGACGATTGGCCGGGCGGCGCGGAACTCAGATGGGCGTGTGTTGATGTATGGAGATCATATTACGGAATCCATGGATCGAGCTATTAAGGAGACAGAGCGTCGTCGCAGTATCCAGATCGCTTATAATGAGAAGCATGGTATCACGCCGCAGACGATCCGAAAGAAGGTCAGAGATGTGATCGAAGCTACGAAAGTGGCGGAGAGCAAATCGGATTACTTGGCGGATGCCAAAGGTAAGATGTCCAAACGCGATCGCGAGTCGATGATCAAGCGGCTTGAGGCCGAAATGAAGGAAGCAGCGAAGAACTTGCAGTTTGAACGAGCTGCTGAGCTGCGCGATGCGATTTTGGAGCTTAAGGCGGAGTAGCAAGCTGTTATATAGTAATGTTCAAAAAGGCCGATTTTCAGCACCGAGAAGGTTGGATGAAGCTAAGGACTGAGAAGCGCAGCGTACGTAGTTGGTACGTGAGCATCGGAAGGCCCGGGTGAATTCAAGATTCGATGTCGAATATACTTCTTGAAATGACTTCGTGATCAAAAGCGGAATTTTTGAACTTCCTCTATTATATAGATGGTTCAAGGAGATGAAACCTATTGGCAAGTGAGAATATCGTAATCAAGGGCGCACGCGCGCACAATTTGAAAAATATCGACATTACGATCCCACGCGATCGCTTTGTCGTACTGACCGGGCTTAGCGGCTCTGGCAAATCTTCACTGGCATTCGATACGATTTATGCCGAGGGTCAGCGCAGATATGTCGAATCGCTATCGGCCTACGCTCGGCAATTTCTCGGGCAAATGGAGAAGCCGGATGTAGATTCCATCGAGGGGCTGTCACCGGCGATTTCCATCGATCAGAAGACAACGAGCCGCAACCCACGTTCTACTGTGGGGACCGTAACGGAGATTTATGATTATTTGCGTCTGTTGTATGCTCGTGTCGGGCATCCGCATTGTCCGGAACATGGCATCGAAATTACGTCGCAGACGGTTGAACAAATGGTTGACCGGATTATGCAGTATCCGGAGCGGACGAAACTGCAAATTCTTGCTCCGGTCGTGTCAGGCAAGAAGGGTGAGCATAAGAGTCTGTTCAGCGAAATCTCCAAGCAGGGCTTCGTTCGTGTACGCGTTGACGGAGAGCAGCGTGATCTATCTGAGACGATAGAACTGGAGAAGAACAAGAAGCACTCTATCGAGGTCATTGTCGACCGGGTCGTCGTTAAAGAAGATGTTCGGAGCCGACTGGCCGACTCGATCGAGACGGCGCTCAAAATGTCAGGTGGTCAAATCCTCGTTGATATTATTGGTCAGGAGGAGCTGCGCTTCAGCTCTAACTTCGCCTGCCCGATCTGCGGCTTCAGCATGGAAGAGCTGTCGCCACGGATGTTCTCTTTCAATAGCCCGTTTGGTGCTTGTCCAGAGTGTGACGGCCTCGGGGTGAAGATGATTATCGACCCGGATTTGCTAGTGCCTGATCGTTCCAAGAGCATTGAAGACGGTGCCTTTGAAGCTTGGGCGGGCGGAACTTCGAACTATTACCCGCAGTTTCTGCGTTCGGTATGTGAGCATTTCAAAATTCCACAGGATGTGCCCGTAACGGAGCTGACGAAGGATCAGATGGACAAGCTGCTCTATGGTACTGGCGACATTAAAGTCCGCTTCCGTTATGAGAATGATTTCGGCATGAGCAAGGATGCGATGGTTACCTTCGAAGGGATCATTCCGAATCTCGAGCGTCGTTATCGTGATACAGCCTCGGAGGGGATTCGTGAATTTATTGAAGCCTTCATGGGCTCGAAGCCATGTGGAACCTGTAAGGGACATCGCTTGAAGAAGGAAAGTCTGGCCGTAACGATTAATGATCAGAATATGGCCTATGTAACCTCGCTATCGATTGGGGAAGCACGAAAGTTCTTTGATGGCTTGCAATTAAGCGAGAAAGAGAAGACCATTGCCCACCTAATTCTGAAAGAGATTAACAGCCGTCTTGGCTTCCTGGTGAATGTGGGGCTGGATTATCTGACGATGAGCCGCGCCGCAGGTACGCTATCTGGTGGAGAAGCACAGCGGATCAGGCTGGCCACACAGATTGGTTCCAGTCTGATGGGCGTGCTCTATATCCTTGATGAACCGAGTATCGGTCTGCATCAGCGGGATAATGACCGGCTGATCTCGACGCTGGCCCATATGCGTGATATCGGAAACACGCTGATTGTTGTCGAGCATGATGAAGACACGATGCTGGCGGCTGACTATATTATCGATATTGGACCCGGAGCCGGTATTCATGGCGGACAGGTCATCTCTCAAGGAACGCCTACGGAAGTGATGGCGGATCCAAAATCGCTGACCGGACAATATTTGAGCGGCAAGAAGTTCATTGCGGTTCCGGCTGAACGCCGCAAGCCGAATGGACGCTGGCTCGAAGTAAAGGGTGCGAAGGAGAACAATCTGAAGAATATCAATGTCAAGTTCCCGATTGGCGTCTTTACTGCGGTTACTGGAGTATCTGGATCAGGTAAATCAACCTTGGTGAATGAGATCCTGTACAAGACATTAGCCCGCGATTTGAATAAGGCGAGGGTTAGACCAGGGGAATATCGCGAGATGAAAGGCTTGGAGCATATCGACAAAGTCGTCGATATCGATCAGTCGCCGATCGGACGTACACCGCGTTCCAACCCGGCAACCTACACAGGAGTATTTGACGATATTCGCGACCTGTATGCACAGACGAATGAAGCGAAGATCCGCGGCTATAAGAAGGGGCGGTTCAGCTTCAATATTAAGGGCGGACGCTGTGAGGCTTGCCGCGGAGACGGGATTATCAAGATTGAAATGCACTTCCTGCCAGATGTCTACGTGCCTTGTGAAATCTGCAAAGGCAAGCGATACAATCGGGAGACACTAGAAGTTAAATATAAGAACAAGAGTATTGCCGAAGTGTTAGAGATGACGGTAGAGGATGCAACGGAATTCTTCCAGAACATTCCGAAGATTCACCGCAAGCTGCAAACCTTGATGGATGTAGGGCTTGGCTATATTAATCTGGGCCAACCAGCGACAACTCTATCCGGTGGTGAGGCGCAGCGCGTGAAGTTGGCTTCCGAGCTATACCGCCGCAGTACAGGCAGAACGATCTATATCCTCGATGAGCCGACGACGGGTCTGCATGTTGATGATATCGATCGATTGCTTAAGGTGCTGCATCGACTGGTCGACTCGGGAGAGACGGTTCTCGTCATTGAGCATAATCTTGATGTCATCAAGACTGCCGATTATTTAATCGACCTCGGTCCTGAGGGCGGCAGCGGCGGTGGAACGATCATTGCTACTGGCACACCGGAGGACATCGTTAAGACAGAAGAGTCTTATACAGGTCGTTATCTGGGACCCGTTCTTAAGCGTGATACCGAACGAACCAAGGAATTGATCGCAGCAGCTGCACTAGAATAGATTCCAGCTTTACAGAAGCCTGCCGAGGGGAGAGAATAGCCTTCGACAGGCTTTTTACTGCCCCTTCCTGTTCTCGCTCTGCTCTGAGTTGTTTAAGCACGTCCATTACAGCGCACACCATTTATTTGGATTTTGGATTGTAGAAATGGTTTGTATTCGCCCTTTTGGTGTGGTCTATTGAGGATACGCAAACCCACATGGGGTTGTTATATAAGAGTTGGCAGGTAAAACACGAGCCTGAGCCAAGCTCGGACTATGTTCAATATATCAAATCCAGTGGGCTTCTCTGGATCGTTCTAGGATCCCTTTTTCTAGTGTTAGGCATTCTCCATACTTTACACAAATCCGTTTCTCTCCTAACATCCCGGTAATATACATTCCGTACAATGTCCATATCACATTACATCGATGAAGGGATATGACAGAATGAAAAAGAAATTCAAGAAATTGCTCTCGCTGCTGTTGCCAGCGACGATGATTGCGGGACTGCTGTCAGGCTTCCAAGCGTCCGCAAGTCCGGCCACTTCGTCAAATCGCGAAGATAGCTTCAAAATGGCCATACTGCCGGATACGCAAAAGTATGCGCGCTACAAAAACGAGCTTTGGCTGTCGCAAACGAATTGGATCGCAAAGAACGCGGAAAAAGAAAATATTGTGTTCACCGCACATTTAGGCGATTTGGTCGATCGTGTCGATGAAGAATACGAATGGCGCAACGCCGACGAGGCGATGAAAGTACTCGATAAAGCCAAGCTTCCATACGGTTTTTTGGCAGGAAACCATGATGTGCTCAACTCGCAGCAATACGACAACGAACGGGATTTGGCCAAGGAACCGTTTTTGAACTATTTTTCGACAGATCGGATGAAGAACATCCCGGGTTTTACCGGCCATTCGGAGAACGGATTTAATTCCTACTATGTCTTTGAAGGGTCCGGGAAAAAGTACATGGCACTCTTCCTGGATTGGAGAGCATCCGAAGAGACGTTGAAGTGGGCGCAAAAAGCAATCGACAAACATCCTACGTACCCGGTCATGGTGTTCACTCACCAACTGCTGAACATTTCCAATGACAAAAAATCAGCCGTTATGACAGATCACGGGCAATTTCTATGGGACAAACTGATCGCGAAGAACGATCAAATCTTCCTCACCGTAAACGGTCATCATCATGGCTATGCTCATACGGTCAAGAAAAACAACAAAGGTCACGACGTCGTTATGATGGTCGTTGATTATCAGAGCGCCTTTCACGGCGGCAACGGATTGTTACGAACACTTGAATTCGATATGGAGAAAAACCGCATTCATACATCCTCCTTCTCCCCATGGGTCATGGGAATGCCGGAGAAACAAAGAACCGCGTTTGATGAGGAGAAATTAGTAGACGATTTTAACGATTTTACAGTCGCGATGGATTTTGAAGAACGGTTCTCCGGATTTCAGCCCATCATTTCCGTCAAAAAAGAAGTGCCAAAAGTAGAAGGTACGGTCGCTTACTGGCAAATGGAGAACCGTTCGGCCGCTGAAGGGCAAGCTGTGGCAGGCAAGGGGGCAGCGGTCAAAGATCTTTCCGGCAAAGGCAACGACTTGTACCGTATCGACGAAGGCGACGCCAAGCCAGGCGATCTGATCTGGTACAAAGGAAATGCGCAAAATCCGCAAAGCAATTCGGGCATTCGCTTCTTCAATAACAAGTCACAAAAGAAAGGCTCGTATTTGAAAACATCCGATCAAGCACCTATCAATGCAATGACATTCCCGAACGGATATACGATTGAAGCGGTCGTGAAGCTTGGGCCTGACTTTGACGCCGACAAGCATTCCTGGATGGGCATTCTGGGCCGGTACGGCACCGGACAAGACGTCGGGAAGAAAGGAGGCGACGCCGACGCTCCGCTAGCCACGTTAGCTGTGTCAAGCTTACGGGAAATTCAATGGGCGTCCTTCCCGCTCAATTACGGAAGCGAGCAAACGAGTTGGTCGTGGGAAATAGACGACAGATGGCACCATATCGCGCTGGTAAACAACGGGCAATCGACGAAGATGTATATCGACGGCGTGGAAGTATTGCGCAATCCCGACACGAAGCCGCAGGGCATCGCCACGATTGGCAAACCGTGGATCATCGGCGCGAGCCAATATGCCAATAAGCTGGACGGCGTATTTAACGGATGGATCAGTGAAATTCGTATCGTCGATCATGCACTGAACAAGAAAGATTTCTTACAATAGTTAGACATGCGCAAGCGCCGGGACGATTCCCGGCGCTTGAAGCGCTCCTGCTCGCTTTTATATAAAGAATAGTTAATAACATAAATAACTAAGTGAATAAAAGGCAGAAAATAATGATTGTCAAGTAACTTTGATATATAGTGAGGTCGAATTCCTCGATTTTCAAGCTATTTTAGCAGGAAAATTTAACATTTTTTTGTCTTTCCTCTTGCATCCAGTCGAGGAGGAAGATAACATATAAGGAGATGGAAAAAAGCGAATTGATCAGAGGAGGGTACGCTATGTTACTCGCAGCTGCGGGGGAGACGACAACGACCTTTAACGGTTTTGATATTTTTATGATATTGTTCACGCTGATTATTCTGATCGGTGTAATCCGGTTGCTCCGGGAACGTCCGAAGAAGAACTTATTCGCCATAGGCTTTGGGATTGTCAGCTTGCTCGTCTTTTTAGCCTCCGATGCAATTATGATCAAGGCTTGGTTCAGTTAAGGTACATACGGCAATGTGGCATGACAGATGTGAAATGAGAAGAAGCAGGGGAACCGGAAGGGGGCCCTTGCTTCTTTATTTTGTCCATGAGTTTCTAAATGCATCTGGATGGAGGAGGGTTGCCCAAAAGTAATGATCCAGATGAAAAAAGGTTATTTCATGCTGAATTCGATCCAGTCGATCTGAATTGTTCCATGAGAGGCATACAGCTTAAGCGTGAGATCGCCTTCTGTAACGTGAATCGATTGTTCCAAAGAATGGACTTTCCAGCCTGATGGGGCAAATGACAGGGAGATGCCAGTCTCCTGATTAATCTGCAAGTCCAAAGAAGCGGCTCCTTCCGGGATTGCGCTCCGAATGAAGAGGGCATATTCGCCAGGGCGATCGCAGTGCAGCGGGTAGCTCACTGAAGCTCCAGCGATCAACTCGATGCACAGTCGCTCTTCATCCTTCCATTCCTCCTCCGGCTTCAAATGAAAATTCGGCGAACCTTCTCTTTTTTGAATGAAGGAAATAGGGATCTTGTCGTTAGGGCGGAATGGATTATCATTCGGCCGCTTAAGCTGTGGAGCTGTATAGCTAGTGCCTTCGCCTTGGTTGCCGTAATATTCGGCAGGAATTCGCAGGGGCAGCTTGCGCTGTACCGCACCAAGAACCTGAGGCTGATATCGGCAGTGATCGAAACGGATGTTGTCTAGATATTCACGGAGGATTACCCTAGCCTTATCTCGGTCCGGTTTTTCGCCTCCACGCAAGTAGTCGAGGATCAGTTCCCAGTCTTGCGGTTTATTGATCGAGCAAGGCGAGTTAAAGGTATCGAGCTTCTTCCATGTCCAGAAGTTCCATGAAATCTGGTGATCCTCATACAATCCGAACGCGCCAGTATACCAGCTTAACGTATTTTCACCGCCTTCACCCATATAGATTGGCACGTTGAACTCACGGCGTTTATCCAGATAAGGCGCAATACTCTCTGTGTCGATGCTGCTCCAATATTTATGGAATTGCAACAGAATATTGCGATCGAACATTTCCGTAAATACAGACCAATCTGTGGCCCAATGTGCCCCTTCCAGAATAATGAGATGCTTCTGATCGACTTCGCGGATCGCTGCGGTAATCTCTTGATAGAGCGGCATGAGCATATCGTTATATTGATTAAAAAAGTTCGGCAAAGGCTCATTCAGCAGATCGTAACCCCCTACGATCCACTCATCCTTGTAACAGTCGGCCAATTCTCTCCATAGTTGAACGGTCTGTCTGCGGTAGGACTCCTGAATGAACAGTTCCGGCTGGTCGTTCTCACAGTCATCGATATTCGTGCCTGTCTGTCCTCCAGGGGCTCCGTGCAGATCTAAAATGACGTAAAGCTTATACTGCTTGCACCATTCTATAAATTGGTCGATGAGCCTGATCGAGCTCTCTTTGAAGCGAACCGGTTCGCCCTCTTCAAGCAGGAAGCGAGCATTGATCGGCAGCCGGACAGAATTAAGCCCTTCCTCAGCCATACGGGCTACATCTTGCTCCGTAATATAACACTCTCGGAATTCCGTCCAGAAGCTGGCAGCCTCCTCTTCACCGATCAGATCACGGATCAATTTCTCGATCCGTCTTGGCCGATCCGCATTGTCCGGCGGGAACTTCCACATATATCCCTCTGGCAGCAGCCAATTGCCGAGTCCTACGCCACGAAGCAGAATTTCCTCGCCTTGTCCATTGGCCAGACGCTGACCATCGGCTCGTAGATATCCAATTACTTCTCCGTCATTAGCATACATCGGGTGACACCTCCACATGATTTCAACTGGGGTTAACATGGATAAACTGATAGGAAAGAAACTTCTAGTTCTGTAACAATGTAAAACGATTTCATATGCTGCTACCCTAAATATAACGAGAATCGTGTTGAGGGGATAGGCGCCGAATTTCATATCGGGTATGGATTTTTCAGGTGCGGTAAGATCATTCATTAAAGTGTACTTTCCGCTGCTAATGCAGCGTAAAAGTGAAAGTTGTATGTAACTGTACTTTTTTTCAGTAGGAGCTATTACGAATCTTTCTTTTCTCTGTAGATGGAATGGATTGTTGGTAGTGTATTATGTTGAAGTCTGTTAAAATAATTAGGTTGTAGAGGTAGTTCAAAAAGTACACTGAAAAAACTGCCCTTTTTGAACATCCACTTCTAGATATCTCAAATTTAAAGAATAGATGGATTAATCATATGGCGATGAGTCAATAGGATTCATGCGGGAGGATATAAATGAGCAAGATAGCGATCACAAGACAGGATGTAGAACTGCTGGCACCAGCCGGCGACTGGGATTGCATGCGGTCGGCCGTTGCGAACGGCGCGGATGCGATTTTCTTCGGAGTGGAGAAATTTAATGCTCGTGCGCGGGCGGACAATTTCCGGATGGATGAATTACCGGAGATTATGGCGTTTCTGCATAGCTATGGGGTGAAGGGGTTCTTAACCTTCAATATTCTAGTATTCGAGAATGAGCTAGCAGATGCCCATGAATTGATTGAAGCCTGTATCAACGCTGGGGTTGATGCGGTGATTGTACAGGATTTGGGCTTGGTGAAGATGATCCGCGAGCTGTCGCCGGATTTTCCGATTCATGGGTCTACTCAAATGACGATCACTTCACCGGAAGCGGTAGAGTTCACAAAGCCTTGGGGCCTGGAGCGGGTCGTGCTAGGCCGCGAGAACAATCTGCAGCAGATTCAGAAGATCGGCGAGCAGGCGAAGCTGCCGATGGAGGTGTTCGTTCACGGGGCACTATGTGTGTCCTATTCCGGTCAATGTCTGACCTCGGAAATGTGGGGCGGCCGCTCGGCCAACCGCGGCGAATGCGCGCAAGCCTGCCGTTTGCCGTATGACCTGATTGTGGACGGGGTTCAGAAGCCGATGGGAGATGTGGCTTACTTGCTCTCTCCTAAAGACTTGGCAGCGATTGATTTGATGCCTGAACTGATTGAAGCAGGAGTTACTTCCTTTAAAATTGAAGGGCGACTAAAGAGCCCAGAATATGTAGCGAATGTAGTCAGCAAGTACCGGAAAGCGATTGACCGGTATTTTGACGGGGATAATAGCACTCCATCCAAGGAGGAAATGCGCGAGCTGCAGCAGAGCTTCTCCCGCGGCTTTACCCATGGCTTCCTGGAAGGGACGAACAATAAGAAGCTGGTGGACGGAACTTTTCCGAAGAGCCGTGGTGTGTATCTAGGACGGGTTGAGCGGATTCTACGTGACGGTGTCGTCTGTCGTCTGGAGGCACCTCTGAAGCGCGGCGACGGAATCGTCTTCGACGCCGGTGATCCGACCAAGAAGGAAGAGGGCGGACGTGTCTACGATTTGCGCCGTAAGGGTGTGAAGATCGAAGGGGAAGCCGGTGAGAGCTGGATCGTTGATATTGTGCCGGGGCGGAATGATATCGATCTGCGCCGTGTTCATGTCGGGGACCGGATCTGGAAGACAAATGATCCGGCGCTGGACAAGCGGCTGCGGCAGACGTTCGAGACGGACAAGCCTTACCGGGTATTCCCGGTTCATGTCCGCGTCATCGGTGTAGCTGGCGAGCCGCTCAAGACCTTCTGGACGGATGTGCAGAAGGGCACGACGGTGCAGGTCGACTCGGAGCTACTGCTCGAGGTCGCACAGAAACGGCCGATGGACCAGGCGCTCCTGGAGGAGCAACTGGGCCGTCTCGGCGGCACGCTGTTCCAGCTCGAGCAGCTGGAGACGGAGCTGGGCGGCGACGTCATCCTGCCGATTCGCGAGCTGAACAGCGTTCGCCGGCGCGCAGTGGAGCTGCTAGCCGGCGAA
>NZ_BAAACX010000005.1:100199-142420 GCF_039521865.1 Paenibacillus motobuensis
GGCTGACGCCGCCAGCGCTTCGCTGGGCGGCGCTGTAGGCGGCCCCGCGCGTGGCGAGGGGCCGCATGGCGCGGGCGCTGCTGCGGCTCGGCTGCAGCGCCGCGCGGTGGCCCGCGGTGAAGCGCAGCTCACCGCGTTGTGCCGCAGCCTGCCGCAGGTGCAGGCTGCGCTCGAGGCCGGCGTGGATATGATCTACGCCGACTTCGAGTTCATCAAGCAGTTCCCGGCAGCGGTGGATGCCGTTCGGGCCGCTGGCAAACGAATCGCGCTGGCAACGCCGCGCATCCACATGCCGGGCGAG
The DNA here is from genome assembly GCF_039521865.1 of Paenibacillus motobuensis. Classification (NCBI taxonomy): domain Bacteria; kingdom Bacillati; phylum Bacillota; class Bacilli; order Caryophanales; family Paenibacillaceae; genus Paenibacillus; species Paenibacillus motobuensis. Next base: position 100,501 of record NZ_BAAACX010000005.1, read on the forward strand.
AACGGCTATCATAACAACATCCTGCGTCTACAGCCGGACGCCGTTCTCGTGCGCAATACCGGTGCGCTCTATTACTACTTGCGTCGCCGCCAGGAGAACCCGGATGCGTTCCACCCGCAGCTGATCGGCGATTTCTCACTGAATATCGCCAATCACAAATCGGTGGAGCTGTTCCTGGAAGCGGGCTGCGACATCGTGACGCCGTCCTATGACTTGAACATCCAGCAGATGGTCGATCTGCTCGGCGAGTGCATGACCGATCAACTGGAGATCGTGATCCAACAACATCTACCGATGTTCCATACTGAGCATTGCGTATACTGTACCTTCCTGAGCGAAGGTACCAATTACACAAACTGCGGGCGTCCGTGCGAAGAGCATCGCGCCTCATTGCAGGACCGGATCGGCATGTCCCACCCCGTTCGTGTAGATGAAGGCTGTCGCAATACGGTCTATAACGCGATTGAGCAATCCGGTGCGGAATACTTGACCCACTTCCTTGAATTGGGCGTGTCCAAATACCGCGTAGAATTCCTGGAGGAGACGCCGGAGAAAGTCCATGAAGTTATCGATTTGTACAATCGTGCGCTTCGCGGAGAGATCAGCGGTACTCAAGTCTGGCGTACGCTGAAAGCGACGAACCAGCTTGGCGTCACTCGTGGCCAGTTAGTGAAATAAGACGGTTTATATTTAATCCCATTAAATTTTCATATATGCTGGTTCTCTAAGCTCCAACACCCCCTACTTAGTTATGATATAAGTAGGGGGCTGTTTTATTTATGTGACATATATTTGTGAATTAGTTCACAATATAGATGAAAGGCTCAAGCTATACTGGTCCTAACAAGGGAAGTACAGGAAAAGGGGAGCGTACCAATGGTGGAAATCGATTGTCTGGGAGAAATTTGCCCTGTTCCGGTCATGATGCTGAAGAAGCATCAGCAAGCCATTCGAAGCGGTGAGAAGGTGTTGCTCGTTACAGATCATAGCTGCGCGAGAAAGTCGATTACGGAATATTGCAATAAGGCCAATCTGCACTGCTCCATACAGGAAGTAATCAATGGCGTATGGGAGATCAGCATCGAAGCGAACTTGCCAGATTAAACATGGCCCTAACCCAATTGAATTTAATGCACGAGTAGAAGGATAGTAGCCATACATACTTAGCCTGACAGCTTCAAGTTGACCTGGATCAATTTGATATTTTGCGACACTGCTACCCTTAACACAAGGTATCAATCAAAGTCCGTTCAATATACTGGATCAACTGCTTCGTATCGCGGTTCGCTTTTTGATCATGCTTCTTAATCATATGAACCTCATTATGTACCTGGAAATCGCGAATATGGATCGCTTTGAGCTGCTTACTATAGAGCTCTTTTTTTATGGACATATAGGGCAGAAACGCCGCACCATGACCTTTGATTGCTGCCAGCTTCACGGCCTCAATCGAGTCAAGATTGTAGAGAATGTTCAATTTCGCATGATCGTCCATCAATGTCCGGGCCAGTGTGCGCTGGACGCAGCAGAGCTGTGTCGACCAGATTAAGGGATAACGGTGCAGATCTTCGATCCCAATCTCATCGGGGCTGGGCCTGGAACTGCTGGTTACGAGGATAACCTGATCGGAGAATACCAGATTGGAGCTGATCCCTGGATTGGAGGATGGCCCAGAGATGAATCCAATATCCCCTTCCTCAAGCAGAATATGCTCCTCAATTTGCGAGCTAAGCGCTTCATTTAATGAAATACGGCATTGAGGAAAGTGCCTCTTCACTTCGAATAAAGTGCAGGGCAGAGCATAGTTGCATACCTCGGGGATGGCATAAATCGATAGATGATACTCAGCAGGCTGCAATCGCTCGATCTCGGTAACCATATCTTCATACAGCTTGCAGATTTGAGTGGCATATTTCTGTGCGATCACCCCTGCCTCTGTGAGTTTGGCACCTTTATTGCTCCTCTGCAGCAGTTCTGTTCCTAGTGAAGTCTCCCAGGACTTTAATTGTTGACTGAGCGCGGATTGGGTAATATGCGACTTTTGCGCTGCTTTGGAGATGCTCTTGAGCATGGAAATATCAAGAAATAACTTAAGCGTTTCCAAATTCATTGAATATGCTCCTCCTGTTGTCAACCTTTGATCAAAGTATATCATACCTGTCTATGATCAATTTGCCATAAGAAAAACTTATGCAGTATCAAAAAAGCAGATGACCACGGGGTTAAAAAGAATGTTATTATTTTCACATAGTCAATTGACTAAATGTTGGAGGTGTTCACGAATGGGACAAAACGCTAGTCCCGCAACGAAATCCGCTCGTACCCGAGCACCTAGAAAACCTAAGAAGAGTCAGCTGCCCTTTGCTTTATTGGCTACGGCTCTCGTCATTGGATTTGGATTCTACCTGCATCATTACAATGACAAGATGGTTGTCTATCTGTTGTTTGGGCTTGCATTTGGCGTGATTTTGCAAAGATCGAGATTTTGCTTCACCGCTTCAATGAGAGACCCGTGGATTACGGGGAGTACATCTGTCACAAGAGCTGTATTAATCGCCTGCTCCATTGCTACTATCGGCTTCACTGCGATCAAATACGCTGCATTCACAGGAGGAAATCCAATCCCCGGCATGGATAATGTTGGTCAGATCAGTCTGGCCTTGGTCGTTGGTGCGGTTATCTTCGGAATCGGGATGGTTATTGCCGGCGGTTGTGCTTCTGGTACGCTGATGCGGGTTGGGGAAGGCTTTACGATGCAAATGCTCGCTTTGCTGTTCTTTGTAATCGGTTCGCTATGGGGAGCGCATGATATGGGCTGGTGGCGAGCACATGTCATCAAGGATGCGCCATCCGTATTCCTGCCAGATGTATTTGGCTGGTTGGGTGCTCTGCTCGTTCAGTTCCTGATTATTCTGTTACTCTATATCGCTTCTGTTAAATGGCAGGAGAAGAAGATGGGCAGTGCGGAGTAATGGTTAAGATGGGGAAGTACCGAAGGCTTCATGATCAAGTATTACTTTTTCAATATAAAGTGAAATATTTCACAATAATTCAACATTCGACTTGTAACTATACCTCTATCTGAAGGTACGAATTGAAGAAATGATCATAAGTATCACAAAAATAAATTAAAGGTGGTTGTCAAAATGGCAGAATTTACTTTGGATTGTATGGGAGAAGCTTGTCCGGTTCCTTTGATGAGAACAGAGAAGAAGATGGCAGAATTGAAGGTTGGCGATGTGCTAGTCGTATCGATCGACCATAGCTGCGCAATGAAGAATGTACCGGAGTGGGCCAGAAAGCAGGGTCATAACGTTGAGATCGAAGAAATCGATGATGGAGAATGGGAAATCGTTATTGAGAAGGCCAAATAGGGCTGTGGGATGATAAAAGGGATGGTGATTGAACGGTGAATGCATTTTGGTTAAAAATATCATCTAACCGCTTTTATAAGAAGTTATTGAAGGAGCCGTTTACTTACGTCACCGGAGCTGTGCTGCTCGGCGTGTTCGCAACTGCTCACCTCGCCGTGTTCTCTAAAGGCTGGGGTGTCACGAGTGCATTTGCGGATTGGGGCGCCTGGCTGTATCAGCTTGTGGGAGGCAATGTCGATAACTGGGCGTATTTCAGCTCGGAGAAGGCGCAGAAGACGCTGTCTAGCGGATTTATGAACGATGGCGGTTCGATCCGCAACTTAGGGATTATTCTCGGGGCGCTATTGGCTACGCTGTTCGCTTCTGAATTCAAGCTGAAGAAGATCCGCTCGATGAAGCAGGTATTCGCTGCTATTCTTGGCGGCTTGCTGATGGGATATGGGGCAAGACTTGCGAACGGCTGTAATATCGGGGCATTATTTACTTCGATTTCCTCGCTCTCGCTGTCCGGCTGGATTTTCTGGGTGTTCTTGTTCATAGGTGCGCTTATCGGTGGTAAATTATTGGCTAAATTTTTCATGTAAGAGCGAGTACATGGGTTATCGGGCTGACGGAAGTCAGCCTGTTTCTTTGAACATCATCATTTGTAATGGAGGCTAAGGCATATGGAGAAGAGAACGGAACAGTATGATGTCGTCATTATCGGCGGCGGGGCAGCGGGACTAACAGCGGGAATCTACTGTGGGCGGGCCCGGCTTAAGACGTTGATTCTGGAGAAGACGCTGGTTGGCGGTCTTGCCACTTATACGAATGAGATCGAGAACTACCCCGGCTTTCCTGAGGGAACTACAGGTACGGAACTGATGGGCTTATTTCATAAGCAAGCGAAGAAATTCGGTGTCGACTTCAAAATGACGGATGTTAAAGCGGTATCGCTGGGCGGTGAGATGAAGGTCGTGGAGACTTTCCGCATCCGTTACGAATGTAGAGCCGTGATCGTCGCTAGCGGCGGGAAGCCAAGACTGACTGGGGCAAAGAATGAGGAGAAGTACTTATACGATAAAGGAATCTCCTTCTGTGCGACTTGTGATGCGGCAGCCAATACGGGGAAGACAGTCATGGTCATCGGCAGCGGGGATGCTGCGATTGAGGAAGGAATCTTCCTGACCAAGTTCGCCGATAAAGTCATCGTCTCCGTTATGCATGATCCTGGCAAAATGGACTGCAATGAGATTGCCCGGAACCAGGCGCTCGACAATCCGAAGATGGAGTTCATGTGGAATACGATGGTGGACTCTTTTGAGGGAGAGGAACGTCTGGAGACGGTTGTATTGAAAAATTCAAAAACCGGCGAACTGCAGCCTGTAAAAGTCGATACCTGCTTCTTGTTCATTGGATATATTCCGAATACGGAAATTTTGTCCGGCGTGCTGGAGCTGAATCGGAACGGGTATGTGCTTGTGAATGAGAAAATGGAGACGAATATTCCTGGCGTGTTCGCAGCAGGGGATGTCTGCGATAAATTCCTTAAGCAGGTGGCCACAGCGGTTGGGGACGGAGCAATCGCCGGCTACGGAGTAGAGAAATATATATCCGAATGTGAGGTATACGAGAATCAGATTCAGAACCACGGCAAGCCTTCGGTCGTCTATTTATGGAATGCTACGGAGCCGTCCTGCCGCGAGCTGCTGCCTCTGATCGAGAAGTTCGAGCAAGCCCATGCCGCAGAGCTGAGGGTGACCAAGGTGGACGTATATAAATCACCTGGACTTGCCGCCAGACTGGGCGTGGACAGCGTCCCGGCTATTGCTTACTTCAATGAGGGGAAAATGAAAAAAGTGATTACCGGAAGTATCAACGAAGCACAGTTGAATGATCTTCTGTCCTAAGAGACGAATCGTATAGAGAAGAGAAGGGCACGAGCCGGAAGGGTTCGTGTTCTTTTATATGAGGAAGTATTTGCTAGGGAGACGGTTGTTTTTCCGCCGTAGACAGACAAATCTCAAATATGTACACTGTGTGAAAACAAATCGTAAAGCACCGATAAAGGCTAGTTATCAGTAATCAAAAAAAGATGAATATGATATAATGAAAGCGTAGCCAAAGCAATGGGCTCAGTACATGGCTAGCCTATTTTGTAGGAGGGTGAATGTGATGTTGGAAGGATTCCTCGAGATGCAATCGTTGGTAACAAAGGCTCATGGACGCATTGAGGCAGACGGCGATCAGCAGTACCATAAAATTGAGTACGGGGTCGAACGCCATCTTCATACACCGGAACCGTGGGACCGCGACGCAAGACATGAGGAAGAATCTCAGCGCTTCACAATACGCAAATTCTGGTTTTAAATGCTCTATACTTAATTCAGGTAGATTACCACTTATACAGCTGCTTCCGCTGACATGAATTTATGCCACGGAGGTGGCTTTTTTTATCTGTATTCTTTCTGAACTGTGATATAATGGCAGCATGTTGGAGTTAGAGGAAAGGAAGATAGGGTTAGATGAAGATTCGGAAAGCGATCATACCTGCAGCGGGTCTGGGAACGAGATTCCTCCCGGTGACCAAGGCGATGCCGAAGGAAATGCTGCCGATTGTAGACAAGCCTACGATTCAGTATATTGTAGAAGAAGCAGTAGCCTCTGGGATTGAGGATATTATTATCGTGACGGGGAAAGGGAAACGGGCAATCGAGGATCACTTCGATAATTCCTTCGAACTGGAATATAACTTAAGCGAGAAGAAGAAATGGGATCTGCTTGAAGAAGTCCGCAAGTCTTCAGAGATGGCTGATATCCATTATATTCGCCAGAAAGAGCCGAAGGGCCTGGGACATGCGATCTGGTGTGCACGTAAATTTATCGGCGACGAGCCGTTCGCTGTACTGCTTGGCGATGATATCGTTGAATCCGAGGTTCCGTGCTTGAAGCAGATGATCGATGTGTTTGATTATGAACGGGCTTCAGTGGTCGGCGTTCAGCCGGTTCCTTGGGAGGAAGTGTCCAGATATGGAGTGGTCGATGCTTCAGAGCTTCGGGAACGCGTCTATCTGGCCAACCAATTGGTAGAGAAGCCGGCTGCCGATAAGGCACCGTCCAACCTGGCGATCATGGGCAGATACATACTGACCCCGAAAATATTCGAAATCCTTGGAGAACAGCAGGTTGGGGTCAATGGAGAAATCCAACTGACAGATGCCATCTCCAAGCTTGGGGAATACGAACGGATCGTAGCTTATAATTTCGAGGGAACCCGTCATGATGTCGGTGAAAAGCTCGGCTTCATTAAGACGACGCTCCATTATGCTCTGGAGAACCAGGAGCTGCGTGAGGATTTATTAGCTTATATGAAACAGATTGTAGAAGATAAAAAAATCGGCCTCTCTTAGGAGAGACCGATTTTTGCTTTGGTGTGTAATTTTAGAAGTTGAGCGCGGCCAATTGGCTAATTTGATCCTTCATAGATGGATCGATCTGAATTAATTTGTCATAGACCGCTGGATCATTCTGTCCGGATTTTTGCAATGCAGCCAGATACCAACGGGCTATTTCCTGGCTAGTGGAGTCGCCGAGATCCTCCTTAATACCTGCTTTCAGAATCGGAGCCGCCGCTTCAGGCTGGCCCAGCATGTACTGCATTTTACCGGCATTTAGCGACATCGTCTGAGTTACCTCGAACGGATTCCCTTGCATCTGCCCCTCCGGCAGTGTCTTAAGATGCTCGACCCCATCTACGACATGATGGTAAGCAATCAGCCCATCATGGAAGTATTTATCCTTCAGAGCCACGTCCTGCGAGCCTAATGCCTGATAACCCAATTCAAAGGATTGATTGATTAGTTCCTCATACCAATTCATATCCCATGCGTAACGGCCAGCGTTTTCCTTAAGCACATTATAGGCTTTATCGGTCTCCCCCTTTAGTTTATAGAGGGCCATGAGCTTGGCGTACATGTTTTTGTCGAAAGGCTCTTTTTTCAAAGCGTTGGTAAGAAGATTATATTCCTCATTATAGAAAGCATCTTCTTTCGTTTGTTCGTAGCCAGCTTGGAGCAAGACGCTCATGTTAAGGATAGCATTAGGATGACCACTGCGTTTCTTCAGCGCGTCATCTAGCGGCGCCTTGATCTCCTGGTAATCACCACTGGTTTGCATTAACGTCTGCCCTTTGACAATGGCATTGTTAGCTTGAATATAGCGGATCGAGGTGAAGATCAGGAAGATGGAGGCGATCACCATAACAGTACTGTATATGCCGCGCATCGATGAAGCCTTCAGCTTCACTCGATCTGTTGAGTGATTATCCATAGTTGCCGCCATACCACCCAGACCGATGAATACGAGCACTCCTATAAAGACATAACTCATATTGAAGTCCATCAAGCTGTGAATCAGAATCGAAAATACAATAATAAAGTAGATAAAGTATGAATCTCGCTTTTGCTCTTCCGAGCGGATATAGCCGCGAATATATTTATAGAAAATAAAGATTAAAAACCCTAGCATAATGATGAAGCCAAGGATACCGACTTCTACTAGATATTGCATGATGAAGCTATGTGCCTGACGGCTGGTGTACGGGTTGTTCTGGTATTTCTCGTAAATGGAAGCCCATGAACCGCCGCCTGCACCGATCACTGGGTAATCCTTGAGAACCTTTACAGCATCTTTATAGAAAGTGAAGCGTTCTAATACACTGTGCTGCTGCAGGTTGATGTTCTCCAGACGTTCGCCGATATTACCCGGCAGCACATGCTTCAGGTTCGTTCCTAGGAACAGAGCAACGATCACCGCAACTGCTGCAAGGGAACCGACAGGCAACCATAGATTACCGAGCTTTTTGGATGCCCATTTGTCAGTAGATCTCTCGAGTGCTGGTGCTACAAAACGCTGAATCAGGCAAGCTATTACTGCTAAAATGATAGAGGCCGCAAGGACGTAGAACCATCCTTTGGCTGGATCATTAATTTGACCGTTGTGAAACTGCTGCCCCAGATCGGTAACAGGCTTAGCAATTAACAAGGTTCCCAGACCAGCAATGATGCAATACAGAATCCACAGGAGCTGCTTAGCCGGCTTCAAGAACAGAAGCAGTATGATGAATACGACCGGCAGGAAGACCAGTCCCCCGCGCGACAGGGTGAGCAGAATCGATAGGGCCATCGGCACGAGCATAAAGGCGTGAATAGCCTGAACCCACCATCTCTTAGAGCGTGTAATCGCAAATATAGCTACGAACAAGAAGGCCATTAGGAATGCGGCGTATGTATTCGGATACTGGAACACCGAGGCCAGCCGTGGACCGTTAGAATCGATCCAAATCGCTTGATTATATTGCCCGTCGATGACGGTTGGCGTAAACCAGCCGACAATCGCCGACACCGTTCTGCCTTGGCCAAGCCAGTTGAACAGGCCGAACATGACAATGATGTAAGCAACGGTGATGATCGACGTCTCGATCGCTGTGTTAGCTTGATTATTTTGCATTAAATAAAGAGCAATGATAAACATAAATGCGTACAGGCATTGAATCAATACAGCATTCACTGCGAAATATTGCGAAGCCGCTGAGATCAACGCAAGCATATACGTAATGGGAATAAGCAGTACCGCGACCGCAGTCCAATCCCTCTGATCATCTAGCTTCATCGTTTTAAAATAGGAACAGACCCATACGATCATCAGCAAGCTGCCGATCAGAACGGCCCAAAGAATCGGTTTCTCAAAATTAAGAACAAGTCCATTGAACAATCCGGCCTGGAAAGGGGACCACACCAGAAACAGAATTAAACCAACCAACAACACCCAAACCGCCGCAGACAAATTTCCCCCTTTTCTCGACTGCGCAGTCTTTTTCCCGTATACTGGATTCGACACGTATTTTTCTCCTTTGCTAGTAGATACGGGTATAATTTTAGCATAATAAGAGGTAAGGAGCTAGAATAGAGAAATGATATAACTGGTATCATTGAAAAAATTTAAACTTAGTAAGAGGCTGATTTTATGAAAACTCAAATAAGTAACTTCTTTAAATATCGAGACCTACTTATTGAACTTATTGTAAAAGACATAAAAATAAAATATAGAAATTCGTATTTAGGTGTTTTATGGAGCTTATTAAATCCGCTTTTAATGGTAATTGTGCTGTCTATTGTCTTTTCAACTCTTTTTAAACATGATATTGCGAATTATCCTTTGTATCTCTTAACAGGAAGGTTAGTTTACTCTTACTTTGCTGAAGCAACCAACTTCGCTATGGATTCTATTATTGTTAATAGTCAGCTTATCAAAAAAGTATATGTTCCCAAGTATTTCTTTCCAATATCGAGAGTAATTTCATCTTTTGTAACATCTTTAATTTCGTTGATTCCTGTTGTTGGAGTAATGATATTTACGGGTGTAAGCTTCTCACTTTATAATTTACTTTTTTTTATACCAATGTTGATTCTTATGTTTATATCAATGGGGATCGGGTTGATCTTATCAACTGTAACTGTATTTTTTCGAGATTTGAAGCATTTTTATTCAATTTTATTAACTATAGTTATGTATATGACGCCTATTTTCTACCCAGCTAATATAATTCCAGATAAATACCGAGTACTAATTGAATTTAATCCGCTTTTTCCAGTCTTATCTATGTTTAGAGACGTATTAATTTATCAACAAAGATTTAATTACTTTGATTTGATCGTATCATTTGCATATGCTGTCTTTTTTGTAGTAGCGGGAATGATTATGTTCTATAAAAAGCAAGATCGTTTTATTTTTTATTTATAAATAAGAAGGAAGAAATATATGACGATATCAATTGATGTAAAAAATGTTTCAATGAAGTATAGGCTTAATAGTGAGAAAGTGGACTCACTTAAACAATATTTTGTAAAGCGTTCGAAAAAAGAAATAAAGTATAAAGAGTTTATTGCACTGTCTGATATTAATTTTTCAGTACAAAGAGGAGAAGTATTTGGGATTATTGGTATGAATGGTGCAGGGAAGAGTACTTTATTGAAAATCATTGCAGGAATTATAAAACCTAGTGAGGGAAATGTTTATAGATATGGGTCAGTAGCACCATTAATTGAACTAGGAGGTGGATTTAATGGGGAACTGACCGGTATAGAAAATATTTACCTTAATGGTTTATTGTTAGGGCACTCCCGAAAGCTAATTTCAAGTAAGCTAGAGGAAATCTCCTCGTTCTCAGAACTAGGTGAGTTTCTACATGTTCCTCTGAAAAATTATTCATCAGGAATGAAAGCCCGCCTAGGTTTTTCTATTGCAACAGTGGTAGAGCCAGATATTTTAATTGTTGATGAGGCTTTATCAGTTGGCGATATCCAATTTAAGACTAAGAGTGAGCGAAAGATAATGAATATGATTGACTCAGGAACTACAGTATTGTTTGTATCCCATTCATTAGAACAAGTCCAAAAGTTATGTAAACGAGTTATGTGGTTGGATAAAGGCAGAATTCAAGAAATAGGTCTTTCTGCGGAGGTATGTAAGAACTTTAAAAATGCTAAGAGTATCAAATAACTACTTGAATATTTGAAGGGTGAAATGCTCTTGAACTACGATTTGATTAAAGAATTTGAAGATTTATGTTGTCTTATTGAGGAATGTGATGTTATATCGTTCGATATCTACGATACAGCTTTATTACGGAATGTTCTTTTTCCTACAGATATATTTGATATTGTAAGTTTAAAAAGTAATATAAAAGATTTTAAGAAAATTAGAACTTTGGCCGAAGAAAAAGCTAGAAGACTGACTGAACATGAAGATATTACATTAGATGAAATTTATCAAATTATTAGCGAAAACCTAGGAGCTGATGTAAGTGGTAATCTTAAAAGGATAGAACTTGAAGTGGAGGAGGAATTTACCAAGGCAAATGAATTTATTCTTAGCTTGTTTAATTTTGCAAAATCACGTCAAAAAAAAATCATGTTTTTGTCAGATATGTATTTACCAGATGCATTTATTTTACGGATTCTCGCAAAAAATGGATATAATGATGCGTTTCAAGTTTTTATTTCTGGACAGATAAAAAAAACGAAATGCACTAGTGGAATGTTTAAATACGTAAGTGACAAAATGGACATAGGTTGTAACGGTAATTGGTTACATATTGGCGATAATATCAATTCGGATTATAAAAATGCTAAAGAGTGCGGGTTGAAAGCATATTATTATAAAAGTATTAGAGAACGATCCGAGATAAAAGAAGGAAAGTATTCGATAGAGATGTCCATTATGAAGGCCCTTCAAATCAATTATTGTCAAACTAAAAATAGATTAGGCTATTGGCAGAAATTTGGGGTTATGTTTGTATCGTCAATATACTTTGGATTTACTACTTGGTTAGCAAATAATTTAGAGGGAGAGGATAATGTATTTTTTTTGTCCCGTGATGGGTACCTCCCATATAAGCTTTATAAAAAAATAATAAAGCATAAGGCAGGTTTACCCAAGCCAACGTATTTATTTGCTTCTAGAAGAGCTTATCAAATACCCGTACTCTCATCAATGAACAAACAGGATCTACTTGATGTATTAACCACTAGCAATACTAGCTTAGGTCAGCAATTAACATTAGAAGAGATATTTCGCAACTTAGGTTTAGAACAAGCAAAGTACTTTGAAGTAATTAAAAAAAATGGATTTGAAAATTATGAAGAGATAATTAATAGTGAGAAGAAAAGAAAAAAAGTAAAAAGAGTATTAGAGTTGGTCTTTAATGATATTGAAAGCACCTTGGGCTACGAAAGGAATATGCTTAAAGAATATTTGAATCAACAAGGTGTATTTGATTCTCATAAAATAAATATTGTTGATGTTGGTTGGAGAGGGTCAACTCATAAAGCCATTCAAGAAATTACAGGTATTCCAGTGGAAGGATATTATTTTGGAACATCATATAATGTCCATGATGATATTAAGGATGCGGTAAACGGATATGCATTCAATTTAAGTAAACCTAGCACGGTATCAAAGAAAGTAATGGATAATGTGATGATGTTTGAATTTATTTTTTCAGCATCACACGGAACTTTGATTGGTTTCATTGAAGAGGATCAACAGATTAAGCCCATACTAAAAAATGAAAATAGTAACTACTCTAAGTATTTGAAGCAGATTCATTCTACTTCCTTAGATATAGCTGATCAATATATAGAATATTTTGAATATCTCCAACGAATAAAAGTAGAAGATGTCTTGTCTGATTATTTTGAATTTATAGAAGAAAAAAAATACAAAGATCTTATAGAATTCAGTCAATTAAGCGCTGATGTAGGGATTGGCGATACTATGGCTCATCAAGATTATGTTTCAATTGTATCAATTGAAGAATACTCCAAGAATAAATTAGAGGTTTTGGAAAAGGCAAATAGAAACTTATGGAAAGGTGCTCTGATTGTTAGAGGAAGCTCTGAGGAATTTAAAAAAGGCTCTTTTTCTTTTAAGGGGATTCTTTTCTTTATAAATAATTTACTCCCAAAAGAGAAAATTTTTAAAGCACTCAGAAACCCGCGTAAATTGTTTCATTATATTATAAAAAGAATCACTTAGAATACTTAATTCAAATATATTAATAATGTAATAAAGAGGTGCGGAAGAATTGAAAATATCGGAAAACCATATAATATCAGTAATTGTACCAATATATAATACGGAACAATATTTAGAAAGATGTCTTGAGAGCATTGTTAATCAAACTTATTCCCATTTGGAGATAATTTGTGTAAATGATGCTTCTCCAGGAGATGCACGAAACATTGTTTCAACATTTATGGAGAAGGATTCTAGAATAAAATATATTGAGCATCAAAAAAACAAAGGGTTATTTGCTGCAAGAGTTACTGGTTCGGAACAAGCTACTGGGGAGTATATAGCTTTTGTTGATAGCGATGATTATATTTCGATAGATTTTTATAGACTTCTTTTGGATAAAGCAATCGTAGAAAATGCTGATATCGTAGAGGGGAGGATTATAAGAGAACAGGAGGACAAACAAAAGTTCATTCAGCATTTTAATAATATATTATTAGAAGAGCTGACAGGAGATACTATAAAAGAAGAATTCTTTTCCCAAGAGGGTTTGTTCTACCATTGGCATGTTGTATGGAATAAAATTTATTCAAAAAAGTTATGGGATAAATGCCTCCCCTACTTTAAAAAGCAAACTAAGCACCTGATTATGACAGAAGACTTAGTTTTTTCTTCGTTACTTTTTTATAATGCTACCAAATACTGTTCGATAAAGTATGACGGTTATTTTTATTATGTTCGAGCAGAAGCCGCCACTGGATCAAATGCCGACATTAATAAATTCTTGAAGGCAATTTCCGATATGGCCATTGCCTTTGATTTTGTGAATTTGTATTTACAAAACAGTGGAGAAAATGAGAATTATATTAATAATTTGATTAATTGGAAGAGGAGTTATTTTAGGTTATGGGCATCAAGGATTGAAACATCTTCATTTTCCTATTCAAATAAAAAGCGCGTGTTAAATGAATTAAAGCAACAATTTCGTTTTGAGGGTATAAAACAGGTCAGGTCAGAGGATTATTTCCATTCTATTATGAATATACCTTGGGATCCCGATTATGAAGAGTTAAAACAACAGATTTCCTGTAATAATATAGAATGCATAAGTTTTGATATTTTTGATACTCTAGTTGTAAGACCATTTTATGACCCGAGTGATTTATTTTATTTATTAGATGATTATTTTCATGAGATTTGTCCAGATTGTCGTTTCGTAGAATTTTCCAAATTAAGGATTGAAGCCGAGAAACTAGCTAGGGAACAAAACGGTTTTAGGAATCCATCCTGGCAAGATGTAAATTTGGATGAAATCTATATGCAACTTAATAATGAATATGAATTTCCAATTGAAGTGTTAAATAAATTAAAAGCAAAAGAAATAGAATTAGAAATTAAGTTTATATCTAAAAGAGATAGTGTATATGAGTTATACAAATTAGCTAGACATCTTAAGAAAAAAATTATTTTTGTATCTGATATGTACCTATCTAAGAGTAGTATAGAAAGAATTCTAAAAGAAGCAGGTTATTCCTATTACGATAAATTATATGTATCATCTGAAACACGATTGCTAAAACATACAGGAGATATGTTTAAATATGTTATAAATGATTTAGGTATTATGCCTAATAAAATTTTACACATCGGAGATAATTGGAATTCCGATATATTAAAGGCGAAAGAGAATGGGTGGAACACCTTCTTTTTTGCAAAAACAATCGATCTTTTAAAAAATAATTTATCAAATAAACACAGCGGAAATAGCATGAAATTTTTTTTGGAAGGGAATCCAAGTAAATGGAGTAGCTATGAAAAACTAGATTATATGGGAACCCGCTGCATGCTAGCTGTTGTTGCAAATAAATTATTTGACAATCCATTTATCTCCTTTTGCGCCGAATCAGATTTTAATTCTGATCCTTATTTCATTGGATATTATGCACTTGGAATGCATACATTTGGATTAAGTAAATGGATACTAGAAGACGCCAATAAGAAAGGAATAGATAAAATCCATTTTATTGCTCGAGATGGTTATTTACCGTATCAAGTATATAAAATAATAACAAGCTATCAAGATACTACTCCAACTGCAGATTATATATATGCCTCAAGGAAATCATTATTACCTTATTTATTAACAACTAAAAATATATATGGATTAGAGTCATTTGTTTCTATCTTCGCGCATTCGCCTAAGAGTATTCTAGAAATGTTAAAAGATTATTTAAAAGACGATATGGATTTAGAAGTCATTGAAAAAAAAGGGATTATACTAACAAAGAAATTCAATTCCCAATATGAATTTAAAAAGTTTATTGATATCTTAATACAATACGGAATAGATTATGAAAAAGTAGAAAACTATAAAGAGATACTACTGCAATATTATAACTCAAGGATTGGTTCTAATGATGCTACCTTCGATTTAGGGTATTCTGCTCGACTACAGACAATCATTGTGAATATTATTCAAAGAAGGTGTGATACATATTTCGTTCATACCAATAAAGAAACTCCTTGGCGCTATTCACATAGAAATAATTTTGAAATAAATTCATTTTATGAATTTAAACCCAATATTAGTGGAATACTTAGAGAACACTTATTCGCGGAGCTAGGACCATCTTGTATTGGTTTCGAGAAATCCGAAAGTAGTGGAGACATTAATCCGGTATTTGAAGAATATTGTGATAACCCAATAAATAAGCTCATAGTCTCAACGTTACAAAAAGGTACGATTGATTTTACGCAGGATATAATGCAATTATTTAATGAGCATTATGATATTCTTAAATTACGAAATAATGAGGTGTCAGTACCACTCGAATGCTTCCTTCATTTTTCTAATTCTGTTGATAGAATGATATTTAAGCATTCAAGTGCGGATGATACTGTTCATAGCGCGAATGATAAAAATAGCGTTCTTGGATGGTGGAATACAGAAACAAGTCGTTTAAAAATAAATGCGTCTGGAACTATACTTACTTCAACTAATAATATTAATGAAATTGATTTCTTATTTAACCGAAGTAAGTTTGTTAAGGCTTGCTTTTATGCATTGTTTGACCGTAATACTTTAAAAAGTAAAGTGAAAGCGAGATATTCGAATAAGCCGATAATTTTAAAGCCATTATCTGTCACTTATCGTTCAATGAGAAAAATAAAACGAATATTCAAACCCGTTTGAGCATAGCAATTCTCTAAATAGAAAGGAGGTTACCGTGTGGGGTATTTTAATCATTATAGTAAGTGGCATAATCACAAAGATCCACAGTACGTTGAGTATATGAAAAAGAAATTTTCTAGGATATTTGAAGGATACCTTCCAGTATCAAAAGATGCTGCAATTTTAGAAATAGGATGCTCAAATGGAATGGCACTTATTACTTTGAGAGATATGGGATACAATAATATATTAGGGATTGAATTAGATCAGGAACTCGTAAGTATTACCAGGAAACTTGATTTGGTGGTAAAAAACGAGAATGCTATGGAGTACGTAAAGTTAACAGATAAAAAGTTCGATTTTATATATATGTTTGATGTATTAGAGCATTTTGATGTTAGTGAGATTCCGAATTTTTTGGAAAACTTATATCGAATACTCAATGATAATGGAGTCCTATTGATTATAACTCCTAATGCAACCTCGCCAGCTGGTTCTTATTTTAGATATATAGATTGGACTCATGAAACATCATTTACGCCTACTAGTATATCTTACTTAGTTGAAGAGGCAGGATTCAAAAAAATATTAATTACGGATGAGAGTCTTATAGAAAAACCTCGGAGAATTGATTATGAATATGAGGAATCCTTTATTTCTGATCAAGAGCGATCTGATCGTGCCCGATTTTATGAATCATTTGCACGCTGGGAAATGACTAGTATGTTTGGTTCCGATACTTATAACTTATTGGTTACACCAAATATGAAAGTTGTTGCATGTAAATGTAATCTTGAGAAAATAGATTTACAAGTTGTTCCTTCAAGTGATGGAATTTTTGATTTTTACAACTGGGTAGAGCAAGTTGAAGATTATAATCAAAAGTTTATTGAATTTGAGCGTAAAATGTTGAAGCATTCAGAAAATAAATTGAATGAGCTTAATGAGAATATTTCATGTATAGAATTTAGTATTGAAAAAGGTGAGGAGAACATTGAGTTGCTTTCTTTCGATTATCTCCTGGTGAAGAATCAGTTGGAGAAACTTCAAGAAGAAGTTGCACAAGTTATACTTGATAAAGAAAAGAGAAATAATATTATTCTTTCTATTTTTAAAAAGAGTATGATAAAAAAACATAGAAGTTTATGGTGGAGAATTTATTTTAAAATTAAATCTCCCAAGTTCATTAATATAGTCAAAAACTCTGAATTATTTGATGAAGAATATTATTTGGAAAATTATTCCGATGTAGCATTATCAGGTATGAGTCCGATTTATCACTATCTAGTATATGGTGCTTATGAAGGTAGAAATCCTTCGGAACACTTTGATACGGATAAGTTTATTCTTGATAATCCTGAGATATTGTTGTATAACATAAACCCTTTAATTTACAAAATAGAAAAAATAAAAAATCCTAGATAAGAAGGAATTTATAAATGGGGAAAAGTTACACCTCTATTAAACTTAATTCAGACCGCTATAAAGAAAAATTTAGAAATTTAATAAAAAGGACTGGAATAAATATTTCAATTAAAATTAAAAGCGTTAAGCCCAAAAAAAGTGGGCAAACAAAGAAAGTAGTCGTATACCATGCTATGACTGCCTATCATTTTCTGGAATGTGTTGTTGATAAGATGAAAAACAATAAAAAAAGTACGGGGATATTTCTTATATCGAAGTATGTGTCTACTATTTATCCTGAGTATAAAGATTTATTAAGGAAAGAAATATTTGATTATATTCTTATATATGATATACGGGAGTTGTTAGATGCAAATTCTATATCTAGTTGCGAACAAAAAATCATAAAATATTTTGATGAACTTTTCTATAAAACAAATATTGCTATTGAAGAATGTAGCGAGATTCATATTATGGGTGCACATCATGGTTTTGGTAGCTATGTCTGTATGAAAAATAAACCTTTCTTTTTTTATGAAGAGGCAGCAGGGCTTCTAAGCAATTTTTCTGGAATAACAGGATATGAGAAACAACGTAATCCTATTAATTATAGCGTTACAAAGAGTTTTGGTTTATTTAATGGTGATAATGATTTAATAATCGAAAAAAGATGTGTCTTAGATTCACAAGTTCCTGATTTTATTGATGAGAAAGCTAGAAATTATGAAGTTGTTAGTGAAATCTCAAATTTATCTAAACAAGACACGAATTATTTGATAGATTTTTTTAATGCGCCTAAAAATATACCATTTAGTGAAAATAATCTACTAGTTCTAGGACAACAATTATTTCATAATGGAGTACATTTAAATAATGCTGATACAATTTTAACTTATCAATTATTAATAGATTATTATTCGAAGAAACAGAAAATAATTTTCAAGCCTCATCCTGCTGATAAAAGTGAATATGAAAATTATTTTGATAATCTCTTTGTAATAAGAACCAAATTTCCATCGGAGTTACTTCCTTTTCTACCAGGCGCTAATTATCAAGAAGCAATCACTATTAACTCAACTGCTATTAATAACTTAAAGAATCATGTTGATAATATAAGATCAATTGGTTATTATTTCATGGATTTCAAGTCTATAATTCACCGATGCTGTGCAGCATTTGAAATAATAAAAATGTTTCGAGTTGCTAACACGAAACTTTTTCATTTTGGTATAAACAATGAACAAATTATTAATTTTGCCGGTTCTTATACTGAAAGTAATGATTATATGAGCCGTTGGCTTCCTATAAACTCTATTCCGAATAATAGTATTTCAATAATAAATAATATCGATTGGGATAAAGGCGATTCTGGAAAGCACCTATTAAATAGCATGAGAAAAATGGATGATACAGGAATGCTAATTTTCATAAATCAGAATAATGATTACTGTTTTTTTGATATTAATGATATAGAGTCGATGAATTATATTGTACCTGTTGTGATCTCTAAGAAGAAATTAAAAAGTAATACTCTTGCAAAAATAAATGATGAGGTAATTTATGTCTTCTGTAAAAGTGAAGAAAAACGAAAGAGAATACAAGAAATGTATTTTGAAAAAACTTTGGGTCAAACAGGAATCAAAATAATGGTAAGCCCTATTTCAGATGAAAAGTTGGAGTATAGAAAGCTAGAAGCAAGGATCGGAGCTAATGAATTTAAGTTGAGAGAATTATTAAAGAATGATAATTAATGATCAAAAAACATTATTAACAAGGGAGTATTAGCATGCCTAAAGTTGTTTCATTTGTACCAATTAAATTGAATAATGAACGTCTGCCTAATAAAAATATCAAAAAGTTTACCAACGGAAATCCACTTATTTATTATATATTGGATACTTTATTAAAAGTTAGAAATTCAGACGAAATATATGTTTATTGTAGTAATGAAGAAATTTTAAAGTATATTCATGATCCATCAATAAAATTTCTGAAAAGAAAAGAATATTTAGATAGTTCTTCAATTAGTTTTAATGAGGTATTATCTTCATTTGCCAGAGATGTAAACGCAGATATATATGTTTTGTCTCACGCTACTTCACCATTCTTAAAACCGAGTAGTATAGAGCTAGGAATCGAAAAAGTAATGGATGGTTATGATTCCGCATTAGGAGTTAAAAAAGTTCAAGAGTTTTTATGGAGAGACGGACAGCCTTTGAATTACGACTTGAATAATATTCCGCGCACGCAAGATTTACCTGGAATTTACGCAGAAACTTGTGGGATGTATATATACAATAGAGATTTGATAATTAATAGAAATCGTAGAGTAGGTGAAAAACCTTTTTTTGTGGAATTATCCAAATTAGAGAGTATCGACATCAATGATAAGGAAGATTTTATTGTTGCAGATGCTTTGTTTAATTCAATCAATTAGGAGGATTCAAATGACTAGTAAGTTACGAATTCTTGATTGTACGCTTAGGGATGGTGGGTACATTAATGATTGGCAATTTGGTAATCAAAATATTAAGGATGTTCTCTCTAGCCTTACAAAAGCGAATATAGATATTATTGAGTGTGGGTTTCTAGAGGATTCAGTCTACAATCAAGAGAGAAGCTTTTATAGTGATGTTGATCAGATTGAGAAGTTACTTCCAAATGAGCGGGGAGACACTGAGTATGTTGCTATGGCTAGATTTGGATTTTTAGATATTAACAATCTTAAAGACTATGATGGGAAATCTATAAATGGAATTCGCGTCACTTTTCATGAAGATGAAGCTGAAGAGGCTATCAATTACTGTGAAAAAATTCAAGAGAAGGGATATAAAGTTTATGTCCAACCTGTAGGTACGACAAGCTATACAGATAATACACTTTTGAAAATTATAGAGGTTGCTAATCGAATAAAACCCTATGCATTTTATATTGTGGATACACTTGGATTAATGAAAAGAAATGATTTACTACGTATGTTTTATCTCATTGATAATAATCTAGATAAAGATATTATTATAGGATTTCACTCTCATAATAACTTGCAACTATCGTTTTCAAATGCCCAGGAATTGGTGGACATCCATACTCGAAGGACTATTTTAATTGATTCTTCTGTATATGGGATGGGAAGAGGAGCAGGAAATTTAAATACTGAACTAATAGCTCAGCATTTGAATCACACTAAGGATAAAAATTATAGGATAGATTATCTTTTGGAAATTATAGATGATACTATAAATAGGCTATTGGAAAATTATTCATGGGGATATACTGTACCGTATTACCTGGCAGCCATCAATAATTGCCATCCGAACTATGCTACATATTTGATGGATCGTAAAACTCTAACTGTAAAATCGATTAGTAGTATTTTAAATAATATTACACAAGATAAAAGAGAATTATATGATGGGGAATATATATCTGAGCTATACACTCAATATCAGAAGCATCATATTTATGATTCGGAGGATCTACTCGAACTGAAAAATATACTTAAAGATCGGGAGATACTAATCTTAGCTCCAGGGAATAGTATTAAAAGGAACTTAAATCGAATTGAACAATTTATCAATAGAAATAATCCTATCGTTATTTCTATTAATTTTGATGGTGGTTATATATCGCCAAATTATTGCTTCTTTAGCAATGATAAAAGATATCAAAAATACATTAATTTGTATAGAAATAAAAAAAGAGAGTTTAGGACTATATTCACATCGAATGTAAAGACGGCTAATAATTTCGATTATAGAGTTAATTATAGTGATTATTTAAATTCGCAACCATTAGTTAATGATAATGCGACATTAATGTTGATATCACTTTTATACAAATTAGAAGTTAAAGTGATTAATATTGCAGGGTTTGATGGTTTTCACCCTAATACTCCTGAAAATTATGTTGGAAATGAACTCGAGACTAATTTGGAAGAAGAAACATTATTAGAAATGAATCGTCAAATATCAATTGTTGTAGAAGAATTTAGTAGTAAAATGAACTTATCATTTTTGACTGAATCGTTATATCGTGAATCAAGAGTTTTAATCAATAGATGACGAAATTGTAATTTAGTAAGAGATATTTGCTCTGTATTGGACAGAGCTTTTTTATAAAAAAGAGGGGAAACTTATGAAAGCCATCATTCTCTCAGGCGGGACAGGCTCCCGCCTTTACCCTTTAACAAAAGTCACCAACAAACATCTCCTTCCCGTTGGAAAATATCCTATGATTTTTCACCCCGTCTATAAATTAAAGCAGGCGGGGTTAACTGACTTACTCATTATCACTGGTAAGGAGCATATGGGCGACGTTGTAAGTTTGCTTGGCAGCGGTAGTGATTTAGGTGTTTCTTTCACATATAAAGTCCAAGACGAAGCTGGTGGAATTGCGCAAGCACTTGGTTTAGCCGAACAATTTGTAGGCGAAGATCAAATGGTCGTTATTCTTGGTGATAACGTCTTTGCTGATGATATTTCGCCGTACGTTTCAAATTTCCGCGATCAGCAGAAGGGTGCAAAAATATTAATTCAGCAGGTTGCGGATCCGAAGCGGTTTGGTGTGCCTGAACTTCAGGGAGACAGAATTATATCCATAGAAGAGAAGCCGCAGCAGCCGAAGTCAAATTATGCGGTAACCGGAATTTATATGTTCGATCATAGTGTTTTTGAGATTATAAAGACATTACAGCCATCTGCCCGGGGCGAATTGGAAATCACGGATGTTAATAATGCATATATTGAACGAGGAGAGCTTACGTATGATGTACTTCAAGGCTGGTGGACAGATGCAGGTACTCATGCTTCCTTGGCAAGGGCCAATGAGCTAGCGCGCGATATTACATTTGGTGAAGAATTCGGAAATCTCAAACTTTAATCGTGAGTTTATTAGAACGATTAATTAGGGAGGATGTATAGCTATGAAGTTATCACCATTAAAGCTGAATGGTGCTGCTATTCTCGAACCGGTGGTACATGGTGATCACCGGGGTTTTTTTATGGAGAGCTATAATGAGCAGGTAATGGAGCAGTTAGGTGTGAAATATGATTTTATTCAGGACAATCAGTCGCTATCCGCTGAACCCGGAGTTCTGAGAGGACTTCACTATCAATTGAACCCGAAGGCACAAACGAAGTTAATTCGCGTGTTAACCGGGGCGATATATGATGTGGTCCTGGATATCAGAAAGGGTTCGCCTACGTTTGGACAATGGGTTGGGGTTATTCTTAGTGAATACAACAAAAGACAGCTTCTTGTCCCCAAAGGATTTGCCCACGGCTTCTGTACCTTGACTCCGAACACCCAAGTTTTATATAAAGTGGACGAATACTATTCGCCGGAGAATGATCGCGGCATATTATGGAATGATCCGGCGCTTGACATAGATTGGCCCGTAAGTGAGCCATTGCTCTCGGACAAGGACCGGAAGCACCCAACCTTGGCGAATGCAGAACTGAACTTTGATTAGGAGGTTTCACCAATGAAACTGCTCGTGACCGGCGGGGCCGGATTTATCGGCAGCAACTTTGTTTTATATATGCTGAAGAAGTATCATGATTACCAAATCGTGAACGTAGATGCACTGACCTATGCGGGTAATCTAGAGAATCTGAAATCAATAGAGAACAATCCCAACCATGTTTTCGTAAAAGCAGATATTCGTGATACAGCGAAGATGGATGAGTTGATGGGTCAAGGCATTGATGTTGTTGTCAATTTTGCAGCAGAGTCTCATGTTGACCGTAGTATTATGGAACCGGATGTATTCGTGAAGACGAATGTTCTAGGTACACAGGTATTGCTGGATGCAGCAAAAAAACATGGTATTAGCAAGTTCGTACAGGTTTCGACAGATGAAGTATACGGTACTTTGGGAGAGACGGGATTATTTAGCGAGACGACTCCGCTTGCCCCTAATAGCCCTTATTCTGCCAGTAAAGCAGGGGGTGACTTGTTAGTTCGCGCTTATCACGAGACCTTTGGGTTGCCTGTGAATATTACACGTTGCTCCAATAACTATGGACCTTATCAATTTCCAGAAAAGCTGATTCCGCTGATGATTTCTAAAGCGTTGGCGGATGAGCCGCTCCCGATTTACGGTGATGGTCTTAATATTCGGGACTGGTTATACGTCGAAGATCATTGCAGTGCGATTGATCTTGTTATTCACCAAGGTCGAGTAGGAGAAGTATATAACATTGGCGGTAATAATGAACGGACTAATCTTTATATCGTCCAAACCATTCTGGAGGAGCTTGGGAAATCGGAGTCGTTGATTAACTATGTACAGGACCGTCCTGGACATGACCGTAGGTACGGTATTGATCCTACGAAGACGATGACTGAACTTGGTTGGAAGCCGGAGCATTCCTTTGAGACAGGAATTCATGAGACCATTAAGTGGTATCTGGACAATAAAGAATGGTGGACGCGCATCCAGTCTGGAGCGTATCAGGAGTACTATGCCAAGCAGTACGGGTCAAGGCTAGGGGATCGGGCATGAAGGTTCTGGTCACTGGAGCAGCAGGGCAGTTAGGACGGGATGTAGTAACGCTGTTTGAGCAGCAATCTTTTGCAGTGCTTCCTTGCGACCGTAAGTCTTTGGATATTACGGATTCTGATGCTTGTCTGAGACGAGTTGAAGAGTTTAGACCCGATGTAATTATCCATTGTGCAGCCTATACGGCTGTGGATCAAGCGGAATCGGATGTAGATCAGGCTTATCAAGTGAATGCTGTAGGGACGAGAAATCTAGTAGTCGCTGCTGAGAAAGTTGGCGCGAAGTTTTGCTATATTAGTACGGATTATGTCTTTGATGGACAGTCTACCAACGGCTATCATGAATTTGATAACACTAACCCTCAGAGTATCTATGGAAAATCTAAACGTGCTGGAGAACTGCTTGTCCAGAGCCTGTCTTCAGCTTACTTTATTGTACGGACCTCATGGGTTTATGGACTTCATGGCAACAATTTTGTGAAAACAATGCTACGGCTGGGGCAAGATAAATCCATACTTAATGTGGTGAATGATCAGAAGGGCTCTCCAACCTATACGGTAGATTTAGCGGGCTTTTTGGTTGATCTAGTACAAACAGAGAAATACGGAGTTTATCATGCATCTAATTCTGGAGAATGTACGTGGTATGAATTTGCGAAGGCGATCTTTGAGGAGGCTAATTCTCAGGGCGGATCTTATAATGTTCAGGTCAATCCGTGCACAACAGAGGAGTTCCCGCGTCCTGCACCTCGCCCTGCCAATTCAGTGATGGAGCATCTTAGCATACGGACTAATGGGTTCCGGGATTTACGGCATTGGCGGGAAGGACTTAAGGGATTTTTAGAAGAATACCTCGTTAACAGTTCAGATTGATGATCTATCTTTGCATAGAATGAATATATAGGCTTTGTTATAATGTAATTAGTCGATTAAGAGCACTATTATTAAATGGTGTTCTTTTATTTTTGGAATACTATCAGAAGGGGATTTTCCCAATGCCAACCGTAAGTGTACAGATCGTTACATATAATAGCTCGGCTGATATAGTAGATTGTTTGAATTGCGTATTGGCCCAAACCTATAAACCTGGACAAATTATTGTGATTGATAATGCTTCTGCCGATGATACGGTAGAGCAAGTAAGGTCCTTTATTAAGAAGGAGAAGGCGTCTATTGAGTTAGTGGAAAACGCTGTGAATACAGGTTTTGCACCTGCGCATAACCAAGCACTCTCTTTATCTAGTAGCGACTATGCCCTAGTGTTGAATCCAGATGTTCGCCTCCAGCCTGATTATATTGAAAGGATTATCTCCTATATGGAAGAGCATCCTCGAGTGGGTAGTGCAACAGGGCTTCTATTGCGTCAGTCTGAGGCTGACACGGTGGATAGTACAGGGTTAGTAATAAATAGCATCTGGCGTGCTTTTGATCGAGGGGCAGGGGAGTTAGCAAAGGACTGGAAGCAATCAGGTTCAATATTCGGTCCTTCAGGTGCTGCTGCAATGTATAAGCGTACGATGATTGAGAATATTTCGGTTCAAGGACAATTTTTCGATGAGGACTTTTTCGCTTATAAAGAAGATGTGGATGTTGCCTGGCGAGCCCAACTATTAGGATGGGAATCCTATTATTGTGCTGAAGCAGTAGGCTACCATAAACGCGGCTGGAAAAAGGGTGGTAGAAGTTCGCAGCCACTATTTATTCGAAGAAAATCTTATATTAATCGCTATAAAATGATATATAAAAATCTATCAGGGTTATCATGGCTAAAAAAACTACCCAAATTTCTAGTATATGAAATAGCTTCTAATGGCTACTTTCTGTTACGCGAACCTAAAGTGCTGGGCGCGTGGAGAGAATTTATTAAGGAATTACCGCGCTTAAAAGAGAAGAGAAACGAAATTAAGGGGAAACTGAAGAAATAAAAGGAAAACAATTCTATACTTTCCCCAATAGACCGCTACAAACCTTAAGAAATCCTTTCCTTTCAGGTTCCCTCCCCCACATTATGCTATAATGTTGACGATAGTCGATAGATTACTATATTTGTCAGGGGCGCGTAGTACATGGATTTAAGTGTGTTGATCGTGAATTATAACACTCGTCAGTTGACGTTGGATTGTCTGCGATCGGTGTATGATTCCGAGACGGGTTATTCGTATGAGGTGATTGTGGTGGATAATGCCTCGGCGGATGACTCGGTAGAGAAGATTATGGAGCAGTATCCGCAGGTGCGGATGATTGCGAATGAAGAGAATACGGGCTTTGCTAAGGCTAACAATCAAGCGATGGAAGCTGCCGCTGGCCGTTACATATTATTGTTGAATTCTGATACCATTGTGCAGCCGGATACGTTGCAGACGATGGTGGCCTTTATGGAAGAGAACCCGAAGGTCGGAGCCTCAGGCTGCAAAGTGATCCTTCCGGACGGTTCCTTAGATAAAGCCTGCCGGCGGGGATTTCCGACGCCATCGGCTTCTTTTTACTATGCTTTCGGTTTTTCGAAGCTGTTCCCGGATCGGCCGAGATTTAATCAGTATCAACTCGGTTATCTCGATCCGAATGAGAGCTATGCCATCGATTGTCTGGTGGGGGCTTTTATGCTTGTACGGCGGGAGACGCTGCAGCAGGTAGGAGGTCTGGACGAGACATTCTTCATGTATGGAGAAGATGTGGACTGGTGCTACCGAATCAAGCAAGCAGGTTGGGACATTTGGTACCATCCAGTCACATACATTGTTCACTATAAGGGAGCGAGCAGCCGGCGCAAGCCGTTCAAGATTATATATGAGTTTCACCATTCGATGTGGATCTTTCACCGCAAGCATTATGTGCAGCATTACTCCTGGCTTACGAACACGGCCGTTTTTTGTGGGATTGCTGTGAAATTTACTTTATCATTCATAAAAAATAAACTTATTCCCCGAGGTCGGGGCAAGGATACAGGTCAGGGGACAGGCAGCCGTCCGTCTGCTAACGATTCTAAACTGGAGGTGAGGTCATGATTCGCAAGAACCAGCGCTTCTTAGCACAGCTATATAGCTTAGTCGATTTCTTATGCATCCAGGTATCCTTCTTACTTGCCTGGTGGCTAAAGTTCAAGAGCGGGTGGATGGATTTTGATGGAGCACTGCCGGTTGAAATCTACGCTTTTTGGAGTCTTGTCTATGGTGCAATTGCGATCGTGACTGGTGTTCTAGTATCGCTTTATACACCTAAGCGTAAAAAACGCTTCTCCGACGAAGTTCTCAAATTGATTCAGGTCCATATGACGAGTCTGTTCGTCCTGCTCAGTATTATGTTCTTTGTGAAGCAGGTCGATATTTCGCGGGATTACTTAGCCCTCTATATAAGCTTTGATCTGTTGCTGATTATGCTTTACCGCTATTTCCTCAAGCAATCCCTTAAGCATTTTCGCAAAAAAGGCTTCAATAAGCAGTTTGTGCTCATTATCGGGGCAGGTTCACTAGGCTGCAAGTTTTACGAGAATCTAAGGCAGTATCCGGAGCTCGGGTATGAAGTGATCGGATTCCTGGATGACCATCGTACCTTTACGCCTGATGAACTTAAACGATACAAACCAGTCCTGGGTGCGGTGGACGAACTGGAGAAGATTTTACGAAAAAAAATGATCGATGAAGTTGTTCTGGCATTGCCGCTATATGCGCATCCCAAATATGCCAAGATTATATCGATTTGCGAGAAGGCCGGGGTCAGAGCGCTGATCATTCCTGACTTCTTTGATTTCTTGCCAGCACGGCCTTATTTCGATAACTTTGCCGGCATGCCGATGATTAATGTGCGCGACATTCCGCTTGATCTGACCGGAAATCGTCTAGTGAAGCGGATGTTCGATATCGTATTTTCCTTATTCGCCATCATTATTACATCGCCGATTATGCTGCTAGTCGCTATAGGCATTAAATTAACCTCCAAGGGGCCCATTATTTTCAAGCAGGAGCGGGTGGGACTGAACCGTCGTAAATTCTCCATGTACAAATTCCGTTCAATGAAGGTTTTGCCGGAGGGGGTAACGGATACGGGCTGGACGACGGAAAATGACCCAAGACGGACGAAGTTCGGTGCATTACTACGTAAGACGAGTCTGGACGAACTTCCACAGTTTTTTAATGTACTAGCTGGCCAGATGAGCGTCGTTGGACCAAGGCCTGAGCGACCTTACTATGTGGAGCAGTTCCGTGAAGAGGTTCCGAAATACATGGTGAAGCATCATGTTCGTCCCGGTATTACTGGGTACGCTCAAGCTAATGGCCTGCGCGGGGACACGTCGATTGAGGATCGGATTGAGCATGACATTTTCTACATAGAAAATTGGTCGATCTTGCTCGATATCAAAATTATTTTCAAGACTGTTCTCCAAGGATTTGTAAATAAAAACGCCTATTGAAATGAATATAATTGGATTCTTAACCTTATTAAGTTAAAATAATAGATAGACTCGCAGAACAAAATTAGGATGGAAAATATTAATGAAAAGAAAATGGCTATACTTCACATTATTAATCATTATACTTGTTGCAATATTTATTTCCTTAATCTTCTTCTTTAACAAGTCCAACAGCTCGTCGGAGCAGCAAGAAGGCTTCAAGACTCACCGTATGATCGCTCATGCTATGGGCGGGATCGGCGGGCAGACGTATACGAACAGTTATGAAGCTTTTATCGCCAATTATGAGAAAGGGCTGCGCGTATTTGAGGCCGATTTCCTGCTTAGTGCAGATGATGATCTGATCGCCCGTCATGAATGGGGAGAGAGCTTCACCAAAATGATGGGGCAAGAGGATGGACTAAAGCCGGAGCGTTATGGAGCTATATTCTCCACTCAAGAGTTCAAGGACGCGAAGATTATGGGCCGGTATGAGCCAATGACTTGGGATGATGTTCTCGATCTGATGGTTGACTATCCCGATATGTACCTGGTAACGGATACGAAGCAGATTAAGCCGGAAGAGATCGAGCAAATTTTCTCCAAAATCGTAGATGGCGCCACGCAGCGTGACCCGGAGATTCTGACGAGAATTGTACCGCAGATCTATAATCACCCCATGTGGGATCAGATCGAAGCGATTTATCCGTTTGAATCGGTGATTTTCACCTTGTATCAGACCCATGAATCCGATGATGAAGTGCTGCAGTTTGCCAAAGAGAAGGGACTAGCGGCGATTACGATGTCAGAGGCCCGGGCGAACAAGAATCTGGTCTCGAAGCTGAATAAGCTGGGAATACCTTCTTATGTCCATACCATTAATGATGTGGAGAAGATGCAGAAGT
Organism: Paenibacillus motobuensis; assembly: GCF_039521865.1. Lineage (NCBI taxonomy): Bacteria > Bacillati > Bacillota > Bacilli > Caryophanales > Paenibacillaceae > Paenibacillus > Paenibacillus motobuensis. The sequence goes on from NZ_BAAACX010000005.1 coordinate 129,799, forward strand.
TTAAGAATATGGGCGTATATGGCTTCTACACGGACTTTCTGGCCGAGGCTGACGCTGATCGTTCATGGTTGCGTAATTACTTAGGGTTATAAGACAAGATGCCTTTCCAATTGGAGGAAGGGCATCTTTTTTTGTTCGCCTTTTATGCGAACGTTGACAGCTTTTCTATGGTAAACTAGACTAAGAAGTGCGAGAAGAACAAGGCATAATGAACCCGCATTCTTCCAAGGAAATAGCCGGGTTTCCACCCTGAATTTAGACCAGGCTATTTGGCATGAAGACGGTAAGAGGCTGAACACACACTATACGACAGCCGGGGCGGAGATAGGCCCCTTTTTTTATGGAATAAGGACCTACTAGTGAGAGTTCAAAAAGTCCGGTTTTCAGCACCGAGAAGGTTGGATGAAGCTAGGGCCTGAGGAGCGCAGCGTACGTAGTTTGTACGTGAGCACCTGAGATGTTTCCGGAGGAAACATGACTTCGTAAGCATCCGCTTAGGCCCGGGTGAATTCAAGATTCGATGCCGAATAGCTTCCTGATCTACTTCGTGATCAAAAGTGGACTTTTTGAACAACCTTCGAACAATTAAACTGGAGGAATCAGTGTTGAAGCAAATTGTACAAGCATGGCAACATGTGTTCAAATTGGATCCGGATCGGCCTATCGATGATCGGACATTGGAAGCGGTCTGTAGTTCCGGGACGGATGCTATCATGGTGGGTGGCTCCAGTGGTGTGACCTATGACAATACCGACAGCTTGCTGTCGCGGATCCGTAAGTTTCAAATTCCGTGTGTGCTTGAGGTATCCGCGCTGGAGGCGATAGTGCCGGGCTTCGATCTTTTTCTGATTCCGATGGTGCTCAATAGCAGTGATCCGCAGTGGCTGATCGGGAACCAGGCGAAGGCTGCGGATATATATGGTGAGATGATACCTTGGGACATGCTTGTTCCGGAAGGATATATCGTTCTGAATCCCGATTCGACGGTAGCGAGGCGAACAGAAGCCAACACCTCATTGACCGATTCTGAAGCGGCTGCATATGCACAAATCGCCGATAGGATGTTCCAACTTCCGATTGTTTATGTGGAGTATAGTGGAACCTTTGGTGATATGGAGCTGGTCTCGGCAGTGGGTCGCAGGTTAGAGCATTCCCGTCTTTTCTACGGTGGGGGGATTGTGGATGGAGAGATGGCACGTCTGGCCGCATCCGCCTGTGACACAGTTGTAGTGGGTAACATTATCTACAGCAATTTGGACAAGGCTCTGGAGACCGTGGCCGTTATTAAGAATAGTAGTATCTAGATCTAAAGAAGGACAGTGATTAGGCAAGAGGATGCGTTTCCGTGCTTTATTTTATAAGTAATTGCACAAATACACTTATTCTCGAATAATCAGCTTGAAATTTCAAAATAACTGCGATGATGCAATTATTTACTTGTTTTGGAAGTGAACGAAGGAGAATGGCTCCGAATAGTTGTATAATCGCACTTATATTGCCTGTTCCGGGCATCAAGGCCTTCGATAGTTGCATATAAGCACTTATTCGTCTGCACTTGGCCCTGACAAATGATCCATTACAGGAGGACTCGATGATCTCCTAACCTAATTGCAAAAAGTACAACTAAAATTGCTCAGATCAGCTCGGGCCTCTTTTTAATTGCAAAATCTACACTTAAAATACCGTTATTTCGGGATTCCTTGGAAACGAGGAATTTTAACTGTACAAAATACACTTGCAAGGGGAGCATTCGTTAACCTCCGGAAAATAAGTGTACAATTTACAACTATACGATCCCCATCTATTCTACAAGCATCTTCAAGGACCTCGGCCGCCTTCATCCGTACAATTATTAGTTCAACCGGATGGGGAGCTGGAACTTTACGTTATAGCTATTAGAAAGGAGCATGATTTATCTATGCAACCTGTTAACATACAAGAGGCGGTAGCCCGCCTGAATCCCGAGCAGCGCAGAGCTGTGGAGACGACAGAGGGACCGCTGCTCATTATGGCTGGTGCAGGCAGTGGCAAGACGCGCGTGCTGACGCACCGCATCGCTTATTTGATAGCGACACGCAAGGCCGCACCTTGGTCCATTCTGGCGATTACGTTCACCAACAAGGCTGCCCGCGAAATGCAGGAGCGTGTATCCCGGTTAGTTGGAGGAACGGATGGGCGCGATATCTGGGTTTCGACCTTCCACTCCATGTGCGTGCGTATTTTACGGCGAGACATTGAACGGATTGGCTTTACTTCGAATTTTTCGATCCTGGACTCGACCGACCAGCTCTCGGTCATTCGCAACTGTATGAAGGAGCAGAATCTCGATACGAAGAAATTCGAGCCAAAGGCCGTTCTGTCCATGATCAGCGCGGCGAAAAATGAGCTGGTTACACCGCAGCAGTATGAACAGAAGATCGGTGATTATTTTGAAGGGATTGTTGCCAAGGTCTATGCGATGTATCAAAAAAGATTGCGCAGCAACAATTCGCTAGATTTCGACGATCTGATCATGAAGACGATTCAACTGTTCAAGGAAGCGCCTGAGGTGCTCGATTTCTATCAGAACAAGTTCAAATATATTCATGTCGATGAGTATCAGGATACGAACCGGGCGCAGTACATGCTGTGTCGGATGCTAGCGGACAATCACCACCGCATTTGCGTCGTCGGCGATAGCGATCAGTCGATTTACCGCTGGCGCGGGGCTGACATCAGCAACATCCTTAACTTCGAACAGGATTATCCGGAAGCGAAGACGATTCTGCTGGAGCAGAATTACCGCTCGACTTCGAATATTCTGAATGCGGCCAACGGCGTCATTGCCAACAATGCGGGACGCAAGCCGAAGAAGCTGTGGACGGATAAGGGCGAAGGCGACAAGATCAAGGTGTATCGCGCCGATTCCGAGCATGATGAAGGTTATTTTGTTACCTCGGAAATTCAGAACAATATTAAAGCAGGCAAATCGTACCACGATCATGCTATTCTGTACCGTACGAACGCTCAGTCCCGGGTCATAGAGGAAGTGTTGATCAAGTCAGACATCCCGTACCAGATCGTAGGTGGCATCAAGTTCTATGATCGTAAAGAGATTAAAGATATGCTCGCTTACTTGCGCCTCTTGTCCAATCCGGACGATGATATTAGCTTGACAAGGATAATCAATGTACCGAAGCGGGGCATCGGCGATACGACGGTCGCCAAGCTGGCAGCGGCTGCTGCTGAGCGGGGCACATCAATTTACCGGGTGCTCGAGACCGTGGATGATCTGGGCTTTGCTGGACGGACGCGGAATGCGTTGGTTGAGTTTTTTGATATGATTGACGGCCTGCATCGGATGCTGGAATATCTGTCTGTTACGGAATTGACGGAGAAGATGCTTGAGCTCACTGAATACCGCGTGGAGCTGCAGACGGAGAATACGATCGAATCGCGCTCGCGTCTGGAAAATATCGATGAATTCCTGTCCGTAACGATGGAATTTGAGAAGAACAGCGAGGATAAGACGCTGGTGGCGTTCTTGACGGATTTGGCGTTGATCGCGGATATCGATTCGATGAATGATAGCGATGAGGAACGTGCATTGGACGATGCGGTCGTGCTGATGACAATGCATAGTGCCAAGGGTCTGGAGTTCCCGGTTGTATTTATCGTCGGGATGGAGGAAGGAGTATTCCCGCATAGCCGAGCGTTCCAGGACGATATGGAACTGGAGGAGGAACGCCGTCTTGCCTATGTAGGCATTACTCGGGCCGAGCAGAAGCTGTTCCTCTCCTGCGCGCAGATGCGTACTCTGTACGGGCGGACGACTTCAAATCCGCCGTCACGCTTCCTCGACGAGATTCCGGAGGAACTGAAGGAAGACACCGTCGTCGCCCGCGACCGATACCGCCGTGGGGCAGGTATCGGGGGCGCCTACAGCGGCCGCGGCACTAGCGGCAGCGGCGGCAGCAACTTCGGCCACCGTGGGGCCGAAGGCAGAAGCGCTGCGGCGCCTAGCGGCCGCAGCGGAGTGACCGTCAGCGTGCCAGGGGCCGCTGGCGGAACGCGCCCTGCACCGGGCGGAGCCGGTGCGGCAGGCGCTGCCGCGGGGGCGGCTGGCGCAGCCCCCGGCGGCTACAGTGCCGGCGACAAGGTGTCGCACGGCAAATGGGGCATCGGCACCGTCGTGTCGATCAAGGGCTCCGGTAATGACACGGAGCTGCAGATCGCCTTTCCGGCGCCGGTCGGCGTGAAGCGCCTGCTCGCCAGCTTCGCTCCAATCACCAAGGTGATCGAGTAAGCAAGCTCGCCAGGCGCCACGCGATGGACGCCGCGCCCCAAGCCTTGCCCGCGCCAGTAGTCCCTACAATGTAGTGAGGCACTGCATAGCATATACGTTCCACACAGGCATCATTTCATATTAATATATGCAATAGAATCATATATTCCCTTTCAATCGAGATCATGAACCCAGGCGGCGAATGGTCTCGATTGATCTAGTATGGGGAATAGCGGTTTTGTGTAGAATGCTATATAAGAGATTGATTTGAAATGTATATATTAAGAAACTGAATTGATATATAAATGATGTATATCTTTATATACATGGTGTAACGGTCAAATGGAATACTCATTTTTTTATGTACTGCGTGAATCGCGCGGAATCTGGTGTCTCTGTACCGCACACAAATGCACAAAGTGTCCACCTAAAAGTGGACACTAGGGATATATTTACGAATCAGATTTTTAATCAATATATAGATAACAATCTGCTATTAAGTACTATATGTATAGTTTGTGTGCTATGAGCAAACATATCTTTTCTCAAGAGTAGTGTCCGCGTTATAAAGACATTTCTCATAAATGTTCTTGTGAAGAGGACTCCGTTATGCCGTTATCCGGTATGTTGGGTGTAATATTACTTGTGAACTATTCATAAGTCGGACTAAAGCCGCTAGAATAAGCATGATAACCACTGTTATCTGAACGAAGTTTAATCTTAATTTTTTTTTATATATAAGGAGGGTTGTCCCTGCATGGACGCTAGGCAAAGAATGGAACAGCTCGTGGAGCAATTGAATCACTATAGTTATCATTACTACACGTTGGATGAACCGTTGATCAGTGACAAAGAGTACGACGTACTCTATGATGAGTTGACTGCACTTGAGGTGGAGACGGGAGTAACCTTGCTGGATTCCCCGACGCTTCGCGTCGGCGGTGAATTGCTCGAGGGCTTCAAGCCGCATCGTCATCTGGCGTCGCTATGGAGCTTGGATAAGGCGCAGAACGAAGAACAGCTTCTGAACTGGAATGCTCGGGCGCTACGGTTAATCGCTGACTACAACACGAAGAACCCGAATAATCCGCTCCCGGACCCGACCTATGTCGTTGAGCTGAAGTTCGATGGACTGACCCTTAATCTGACCTATAGTGACGGTAAGCTGGTACAGGCGTCTACGCGGGGCAACGGCGTCGTCGGTGAAGGCATCTTGGCGCAGGTGAAGACAATCAAGTCGGTGCCGCTGACGATTCCGTATCGTGAAGGGACGATCGAAGTACAGGGCGAAGGGATTATGAACCTGTCTGTACTGAACAAATACAATGAGACAGCTGCTGAGCCGCTAAAGAATGCCCGTAATGCAGCAGCAGGCGCCCTACGCAACCTGAATCCGAAGACGACCGCTGAGCGCAAATTAAGCGCGTTCTTCTATAATGTCGGGTATTCGGACAATATTCGATTTGCGGATCATCGTGAAATGATGGCTTTTCTTAAGGAAAATCGTTTCAAGGTGAATCCTTACGTCACCTACCATACGGATTTTGCTCAGGTTATGGAGGAGCTGCATCAAATCGTAGAGCAGCGGCCGACGCTGGATTATCTTATAGACGGAGCGGTTATCAAGATTACCGATATGCGTACACGAGAAGTGCTCGGATATACAGATAAATTTCCACGCTGGGCCGTGGCCTTCAAGTTTGAGGCGGAGGAGACGACCACGATTCTTGAATCGGTCAGCTGGAATGTTGGCCGAACCGGTAAGGTGACTCCAATCGCCAAGGTGGAACCGGTGGAGTTAGCCGGGGTTACTGTTCAGAACTGTACATTGAACAATGTCGGCGATATTGAGCGCAAGAACTTGAAATACGCGCTGGGTACCCGGGTGTTTATCCGCCGTTCCAATGACGTGATCCCGGAAATCCTCGGGAAAGTAACGGATGAACAGGATGGCGGGGAGATTCTATTCCCTACTGAATGTCCCGCCTGCGGCTCTACCTTGGAGCAGCGCGGCGCTCATCTGTTCTGTAACAATCGGCTGGATTGCAAACCGCAAATTGTAAGTCGGATTACGCATTTTGCCTCGCGTGATGCGATGGACATCGAGACATTTAGCGAGAAGACTGCCGAGCAGTTGTATGAAGAGGTGCATATTCATGGGCCGGCCGATCTTTATACATTATCTTTTGAGGACTTGATCAAGCTAGAGCGGTTCGGCGAGAAGAAAGCGAATAACCTGCTGGAGGCTATCGAGCAGAGTAAAGGACGTGACCTGGCGGCCTTCTTGTTTGCGCTAGGGATTCCGAATACCGGAAAATCAACCACTAAGGTGCTGGCTGATCATTTCCGCAGTCTGCAAGCCGTGATGAGTGCCACGGTTGAGGAGCTAACGGCTTTGCCGGATATTGGCGGCATTGTTGCCGAGAGCATCGTTTCCTACTTTGCGGATCCGCTCAACCGGGCTGGCATTGATAAAATGCTGGAGCTTGGTGTTAAAGCGACACCTCCTGAAGAGCAGGTAGCTCCGCCGGTAGATTCTTTCTTTAATGGCAAGACCGTTGTTCTCACAGGTACACTGCATAAGCTGACTCGGGACGAAGCAGGCGATCGTCTGGAGGCGCTTGGCGCGAAAGTAACCGGCAGCGTGTCGAAGAAGACCGATATTGTCGTAGCCGGCGAGAAGGCTGGCAGCAAGCTGGCTAAGGCCCAGGCACTCGGAATTATGGTCATCGAGGATGAAGATGAGTTCATCCGTCTGTTAGAAGGAGGATCTGGTTCCTAAACAAAGAAATCGAATGTATCCCCAAGCAGCTACTTTCGTACTATGGAGAGCTGCCTGGGGATTTTTTTATTCAGCTCGATCCTGCGCTACGCAAACAATAATCGGCAATATTCGCCATGTAGTTACGATGTTAAATCTATAAACTTCCTGATTATGGTAGATTAATCGAGTATCCTATGTAATAATATTTGGGAACACAAACACCCAATATATAACTATACTGGGTTTTGTGTTGCTGCTATGTTCGTAGGATTCATATCATAGGGAGGTAATGATGAGAAACAAATGGATTCAAAAGTTTGTACTTCTGGCGATGGTGGGATTGTTATTGGCAGGCTGCACTAGCGGTCCGGGTAAGAATGATGTAAAAACACCAATGACGGTGAAAGTGATGTACTACAGCGAGGACTCTTTCAATCAGACTTATGGTGATTTATTCTCCATACAAAATGAGAACATCGAGATTGAGCTGGTAAATACGCAGAAAATGTACAATGATGGTGGAATCGAAGATTATGAGAAGGCATTGCAAGACTTTATTGATCAGGAGCAACCCGATGTCTTGATGCTGGATATGGGTACATACAGCAAGATGGCTTCAGAAGGCAAATTGACGGAGCTTGACTCACTTATTGAGCGAGATAAATATAATATTGAATCGATCTATCCCGCATTGATTGATATTTTGAAGGAGAAAGGCGAGGGGAAGCTGTATGGCTTGGTACCTACCTTTCATAGAAATGTTATTTTTTATAATGCAGATTTGTTCGCTGAACATGGTATTGAACCGCCTCATGATGGAATGACCTGGCAGGATATTATAGATACGGCAAGGCGGTTTCCGACAGATGGGGACGAGGATGCCAGGGTATATGGATTTGGTAGAGATAGTTATGGTGGCATGACTCTGGATAATATGGCATCCACCATCGCATCTCCGCAAGGATTGAAGGTAGTGAATCCAGATACTTTGAAGGTCACCGTCAATACAGATGCCTGGAAGCAGGTATTCAAGCTCGCCCAAGATGCGCTGGCATCGGATGCCTTCTATAATCCGAAGGAGGATTCTTTCCGAGGGGGCACTATGGAGGAGTATTATAAGAGTCAGTTATTCCTGACTGGACGCATGGCAATGACAATCAATAGCGCCTATTATCTACGTGAGTTGAAGGAAATCAAGAATAGATTGCCGGATTATAAACCGTTCCAGGTGGGAATTGCCGCGGGCCCGGTTGATCCTGCCAATCCGGAGATTTCTCGCGACGTATACCTAGGCAACATATTTGCTATTCGGGCGAATTCTCCGAATGCTGACGCAGCCTGGGAATTGATCAAATTCATTAATGGTGAGCAGTACGCCAAGATCAAGTCAAGGTCGATGAACGACGGATTGTTGTCCCGTATGGGAATGACGAAGGAATACGGCGGTATCAATTTGGATGCTTTTTACAAACTAAAACCTCAAATTGATGATAGTGCCAGTTCCGTTGAGGACAAGATTCCAGCCGAGTTCTATAGTCAATACTATTCCATCTACTCTCGTGAGATTGGATTGGTAGAGAGTAAGGAGAAATCAGTTGATGAGGCGCTTAAGACGATTGAGGAAGAAGCACAGGTTGCGCTTGATCAAGCTCTCAAGGACAAAGCAGCAAAGGACTCATCGAAAGCCGGGACACCAGAATCAACGGATAGTAATGAAGAACATCTGAGTACGGACGGTGACGCTGTTATTTCCGTAGAATCCGGCGCTAGCAACTAATTTTGAGCAGATTGTATTTAGTTTGGAAGATATCTGCCAATAGCGTAACTTTTTAACGGGTTAATTCGTTAAGCCTAGTGAGTAAATTAAAAAAAGTTAATCAAGGAGGCTATTATGTGGGGGAAAATAGGGTATAAGATTGCACTGCTTGCTATTAGCTGCATGCTCGTTGCAGGTTGTACGAGTGGAGCTGGCAAGAAAGAAGAACAGGCAAAGTCAACCTTGAAAGTGGTTTATTGGGATGAGAGCTACTTCTATCAACAATACGGCGATCTGTTCACTATGAAGAATGGTGAGAACATAGAGTTCGAAGTTGTCTCTACGCAGGGCCTGTACAACAATCAGGAAGGCAAGTCCTATGTGGAAGCCTTTGATGAATTCATTGAAAAAGAGAAGCCAGATGTTCTAATGCTAGATAGCAGTAATTTAGAGAAGTATATTAGCGATGGCAAGCTCGTAGAGTTGGACACGTATATCGAGAAGGATAAATATAATCTAGAGGGCATTTATCCTGGTTTGATCGATATGTTGAAGGAGATTGGTGGCAGTAAATTATACGGTCTATCCCCGTCCTTTTACGGAAATGCTGTGCTCTACAATAAGGATCTATTCAACAAGTATGGAGTAGATTTGCCGCATGACGGAATGTCATGGCAGGATATTCTCGATCTGGCCCGCCGCTTCCCAACCGAGGGTGATGAGAAGACTCGCGTATACGGGTATGGCGATAATTATCCGGTTCAGCTGGATACTCTAGTGAGTAATATCTCTAGCGCGGAAGGACTGGTGGATGTCAATCCGGACACGATGAAGGTAACGGTAGACACAGATTCATGGAAGAGAGTGTATCAACTGGCCATCGATGCCGACAAATCCGGGGTTGTCTACAATCCAGAAGGGGATGGTGGCTTCAGTGGCGGTTCGATGGAAGAGTATTATCAAAGCCAACCATTCCTGATGGGGCGAGTTGCGCTAACTGTCGGTAATCCTTACATGATTCGCAATCTTAAGGAAGCGAAGGAAAGATTGAAGGACTATAAGCCGTTTGAATTGGGCATCGTCTCTGGTCCGGTTGATCCGGCAGATCCTACCTCAACTTATAATACGAGTATGGGTGAAATTTTTGCGATCAATGCGGATTCGCCTAATAAAGATGCGGCCTGGGAGTTCATTAAGTTCGTTAACGGTGAGGATTATGCCCGTGTTAAGTCCAGATCCGACAGCAATATGATGTCCAGAATGGGCTTCAACAAAGATTACGAAGGTCAAAGTCTGGATCCATTCTATGCGTTGAAACCGAAAATTAGCAAGAGCTATCGCAGCTGGGATATGCTTCCCGATAACTTCTACAGTGATTACAATATGATTAAGACGAAAGAGATAGATTTAGTTAAAAATAACAAGAAAACCTTGGATGAAGCCCTGAAGACGATTCAGGCGGAAGCTCAAGCGGCTCTCGACAAAGGGTTGAAGGACAAGGAAGCGAATAAAGGCAAAGAGAGCTCCAGTACTAACAGTGCTAGTGGGGACTCGAGCGTTGCTACAGAAGAGAGTACTTCGGGAGAGTAGCAAAGGCAGCTGAGATTCAACGTTAAATTCATTTTTTCAAAGTACGGATATAAGGCATCCTTTGCTCTTCCGGTGTAGAGTGGTAAGTTGCACTTTATTACATTGAGAGCAGGGATGCCTTTTTCTAATTTATGGATTGCAGAAAATCTTTGTAATTTCAGTAAATATGTAACCTTACATCCAATGAATACGTATTAACAATGTCTGGATTAAAAAAATTCATGAACCATAGGAGGAAAAGATGCGGGGGAAAACGTGGCAAAAGATAGCCTTGCTCGCTGTGAGTTGTATGCTTGTGGCTGGTTGTACGAGCGGGCCAGGTAAGAAAACGGAAAATACCAAATCGACTTTGAAAGTGCTCTATAATGATGAGAGCTGGTTCTACCAACAATATGGCGACCTGTTCACCATGAAGAATGGAGAGAACATCGAGTTCGAAGTCGTCTCTACTCAAGGCTTGTACAACAATTCGGAAGGCAAGACTTACGAGGAGGCCTTCGATGAGTTAGTTGAGAAGGAGAAGCCAGACGTGCTGATGCTGGGCACCAGCAATTTTGAGAAGTATGTTGGCGATGGCAAGCTTGTGGAGCTGGACCCTTACATTGAGAAAGAAAAATACAACCTTGAGGGGATTTATCCCGGTTTAATCGAAATGTTAAAGGAGATGGGCGGAAATAAGTTATACGGCCTTGCTCCATCCTTCTATGGAAATGCGGTGTTCTACAACAAAGATCTGTTTAATAAATATGGGGTGGATTTGCCGCATGACGGAATGTCCTGGCAGGATATTCTCGACCTGGCCCGCCGCTTCCCAACAGAGGGTGATGAGAAGACTCGCGTATACGGGTATGGCGATAACTATCCTATCTCGATGGATAACATGATCAGCATGATCTCGAGCTCAGAAGGTCTGATGTATGTGAACCCGGATACGATGAAGGTAACGGTAGATACGGATTCGTGGAAAAGAGTATTCCAGCTGGCCATTGATGCCGGGAAATCCGGAGCCGTCTACAATCCAGAAGGTGATGGCTTTATGGGCGGTTCGATGGAAGAGTACTATCAAAGCCAACCATTCCTGATGGGACGAGCTGCGATGACGGTAGGTTATCCTTATATGCTTCAAAATATGAAGGATGCTAAGGAAAGATTGAAGGATTATAAGCCGTTTGAAATTGGCATTGTCTCCGGACCGGTCGATCCTTCGGATCCTACATCAACTTATAACGCTAATTTGAGTGAGATTTTCGCTATTAGTGCGACTTCTCCTAATAAAGATGCAGCTTGGGAGTTCGTTAAGTTCATTAATGGTGAGGACTATGCCCGTGTTAAGTCAAGATCTGGTGGTGATCTAATGACCCGGATGGGCTTTAAGAAGGATTTCGAAGGACAAAGCCTGGATCCGTTCTATGCCTTGAAGCCTAAGGCGAACAAGAGTTATGACAGTATGCAGAAGCTCCCTGATAATTTCTACGGCGAGTATAATTCAATCTTGACCCGAGAAATTGGTTTGGTGAAGGATAATAAGAAGACCTTGGACGAAGCGCTTAAGACCATTCAGTCCGAGGCACAAGCTGCCCTCGACAAAGGCCTGAAGGATAAAGAAGCCAATAAAGGCAAAGAAGGAACTAGCACCGATAGTGCGGGTGGGGATAGTGGAGTTAGTATTACAGATGGTACATCTGGAGAATAGAAATATTGTTAATAGTTCCTTATCAGGAATGAAGTTCGGCATTATGACTTGCTAATAAACATCATAAGAGACAACCTTGTTCTTCGTGTAAAGTGCTTGATTGCACGTCCATGTTTACACGGAGAGCTAAGGGGTCTCTTTTATTATTTTGTGAAGGTGAGTGCCATTGAATAAACAGATGTGAGCACGGGATACTATGATGATTAATCTTATTTTAAAAAAAAGTGTTGCATTATCATTGTTAACGTGATAAATTATTCCTTGCCGCTTTTAAAGGGCGGTTGTCGAAGCTGAGAAAATGATGACGAAAAAAGTTATTGACGCAGCATTAACAACCTGGTATTATATATAAACGTTCGACAAAAACTTACTGGTTTGAAACGGACGATAAGTTCTTTGAAAACTGAACAAATGGAACGCGTCAATTTATCAACGATTATTATAATCGTCAGATTCAAAATGAGCTAATCGCTCTTTCAATGAGTAACCACTTTATTGGAGAGTTTGATCCTGGCTCAGGACGAACGCTGGCGGCGTGCCTAATACATGCAAGTC
>NZ_BAAACX010000006.1:0-310647 GCF_039521865.1 Paenibacillus motobuensis
GGAGCGGCCAGCCCGGGCAGCTATGCCCCGGGCGGCCGGGGGCAGGCCGCGCCAGCTGCAAGCGGCGCGGCGCCGCAGGCGCTGTACGACGCTCCGCAGGAAGCGCCGGAATTGCCGGCCTTCCCTGAGCTGGAGCTGATCGGTCAGCATCACGGCACATACCTGATTGCACAAAATCAGGAAGGCCTATACCTGATCGACCAACATGCTGCGCATGAGCGCGTGAATTACGAATATTACTATGAGAAATTTGGGCATCCTGCAGACGCTTCTCAAGAGCTGCTGCTGCCGATAACCCTCGAATTTACGCCATCTGACAGTGAGAAGCTGAAGGAGAGATTGTCCTGGTTCGAGCGGGTCGGCGTCATTCTCGAGCATTTCGGCGGCGGCACCTTCCGCGTCGTATCACACCCATACTGGTTCCCGAGCGGTGAAGAAGCTTCGATCATCGAGGAGATGGCGGAATGGGTGCTTAGCGAACGAGCGATCGACCTCTCCAAGCTGCGGGAGAAATCATCTACCTTAGTATCCTGCAAGGCGTCGATTAAGGCGAATCAGAAGATTACGGTGGAAGAGGCAGATACTTTATTGCAGCGGCTTGCCGCCTGCAAGCAGCCTTATACTTGTCCGCATGGACGGCCGATCATTATTTCGTTCTCGAATTATGATCTGGAGAAGTTGTTCAAGCGGGTTATGTGAACGGAGGAATTTAAGTTTTGATTATAACAACAGGTGACCATAGCGCTGCGGAGCCAGTGCAGCGTGCAATGGCCCTCTCCAAGAAATCAGGGGCCAGATTCGTTCCGCGAAATCGGACGTCTCTGACCAAATTGGCTAAACGCTACGGAGATGACGAAATTCTCGTTATTCTGGAGGGCGGTGCAAGGCTGCACCGGACTGGGGCCGAGCCGCTTACCTTCCATCCTAGCATGGCTTTCGTCCGGGCGAAGCGTCTGCTTCGCGGCGAGCCGGACACGATGCTCGAAGTGGCTGGCGTACGTCCAGGCGATACGATTATCGATTGCACGGCTGGTCTGGGCGCTGATTCTTCGGTATTCTCGCTGGGCACTGGGCCTTCTGGGCAAGTTGTCGCCCTGGAAGATTCCTTATCTCTCTGGGCGCTGTTAACGGAAGGACTCGCTTATTACGAGTCGGGCGTAGCTGAATATAATGCAGCGCTACGGAGGATCGAGACCCGGCATGTCCATCACTTACAGGCGCTTCGGGGGATGCCCGACAAGAGTGCGGATATTGTCTATTTCGATCCAATGTTCCGCGATCCGATTGTGGAATCGTCAGCCATCTCTCCGCTTCGTACTTTTGCCAACAATGAAGGGCTGAGTCAGGAGACGGTTCAGGAAGCTTCCCGGGTTGCCCGCAGAAGCGTCGTGCTGAAAGAGAAGAAGGGGAGCGAAGAGTTTGCAAGACTTGGCTTCCAGGAGGCCCGGCGTGCTCATACCAAAATTGTTTACGGAGTGATTTCACTTGATGATTAACGACAAACCGAACTTGCTCGTACTGATCGGCCCGACAGCGGTCGGCAAGACGAAGCTGAGCATTGAGATCGCCAAGGCCTTCTCCTGTGAGATCATATCCGGTGATTCGATGCAAGTATATCGAGGTATGGACATCGGCACTGCCAAAATACAGTCTTCCGAAATGGAAGGAATCCCCCACCATTTGATCGATGTGCTGAATCCGGATGAACCGTTCTCGGTAGCGCAGTTTCAGGATAGCTGCCGGCAGTTGATCCCCGAGATTGGGGAGCGAGGCAAGTTGCCGTTCATTGTCGGAGGAACGGGCCTGTATGTGGAATCTGTCTGTTATGAGTATCAATTCACAGATATAGGTGCAGACGAAGGGTTCCGGTCACAGATGCAGAATATAGCTGATGAGGAAGGGAATGAGGCACTGCACGCCAGATTGGCGGCTGTCGATCCGCAATCTGCAGAGAGACTGCATCCTAATGATGTGCGCCGGGTAATCCGGGCTCTGGAAATTTATCATATGAGCGGGACGACTTTATCCTCTCAACTGGAGTCACAGAATAAGCAGTCTCCGTACAACTTATGCATCATCGGTTTGACAATGGACCGTCAAATGCTATATAACCGTATTGAGCAGCGAATCGATGAGATGATGGATGCTGGACTTGTAGATGAGGTCAGAAGTTTGCTCGGACGGGGCTTCACCCGGAACCTTATTTCTATGCAGGGTTTAGGCTACAAGGAGATTCTCGAGCACTTGGAAGACGGGGTTCCCCTAGAGGATGCTGTGACCAAGCTGAAGCGGGATACGAGACGATTCGCCAAGAGACAGCTCTCCTGGTTTCGGCATATGAAGGATATTTCCTGGGTGGATGTGACCGATCATAAAAATTTTTCCGGGAATTTAGAGGCTGTACGTGCTATAATAGCAGGAAAGTTTCAATTAAATCTTGAATATAAATCTAAATACTAATTGATCCTATTGGGGGTACGACGAATGAACAAATCCATCAACATCCAAGATACATTTTTGAACCAGCTTCGCAAAGAAAATATACCCGTAACCGTATTTTTGACGAACGGCTTCCAAATTCGCGGAACGATCAAAGCATTCGATAACTTTACGATTGTCATCGACAGCGATGGACGCCAGCAAATGGTGTACAAGCATGCCATTTCTACCTTCCAACCACAGCGCAATGTATCCCTGATGCAGGAGTCTGCAGGAGAGGTATAATTTGGAGTTTGAAACTTTTTGATCTTCAGTACGTTTAAAGGTATAGGACTAAGAGTGGAGCAACCTGATCAAAGGTTGTTCTTTTCTTTCCGACTAAGAATACTGGTCATTAGAGAAATACGATCATCTATCGAATCTGCTGTCAAGTGAGACTGGTATGAAGGGAGTCAGAGAAAATCAATGTCTACTAAGAGACCTTCCAGACTGGAAAGGAGCAGCAAGCCGAGTCACAAGCCGGCCAAGCCGAAGGGAACAAAAAAGAGAAAACTTACGGCAAGACGGATTATGTGGACGTTATTTTTCACCGTAGCGATCGCAATTATATGTGCGATTGCAGGATATCTCTATATTACCGTCAACGGTGAGAGAATCCTAAGTGAGAATGAAGATAAGCTGTTTATTTATGAAACTTCGAAGGTATATGATCGCAATGGAAATATGATGGGTGAATTGTCGGTGGACCGCAGCGAGCCTGTAGATTCCGATAAAATCCCTGATCTTGTTAAAAAAGCATTCATAGCTACAGAAGATAGACGCTTCTATGAACATAAAGGCGTTGACCTATGGTCTATCGGACGCGCTGCTGTAAAAGACGTCATGGCCCGTTCACTTGTTGAAGGGGGCAGTACGATTACGCAACAGCTCGCCAAGAACATGTTCTTGAGTCGAGACAAGACATTTTTCCGTAAAGCAACCGAAATGTCGATTGCAATGGCACTCGAGAACCACAAGACGAAGGATGAGATCATTACACTCTATTTGAACCGGATTTTCTTCGGTCAGAAAGCGTATGGAATCAAGGCCGCGTCAGAGCGTTATTTCGGAGTTAGCAACTTGGAAGATCTGAAGCTGTGGCAAATTGCCTCTTTGGCGGCCATTCCAAAAGGTCCGTCCAAGTACAATCCGGTAGCCAATCCGGAACTATCCAAGCAGCGCCGGGCTGTAGTGCTTGATCTGATGTTTGAGCAAGGCTATATTTCGGCCGAGGAACGCGATGAAGCGAAGGCTGTGGATTATGACTATACTCCACCAGTGAAGAATGAGAGTTACCTGGCTTTCAAGGATTATGTCATTAAAGAAGCCGAGGAGAAATACGGGTTGACAGAAGACGATCTGAACCGCGGCGGATACAAGATTTATACAACGATGGACGCTCAAGCGCAAAAAGCGGTTGAAAAAGCATTCGACAACGATGATTTCTTCGAGAAGAGCAAGGATGATAAGCAGGTTCAAGCTTCGATCGTCATTATGAATCATCAGAATGGCAGCTTGGTTGCTTTGCTGGGCGGACGCGACTATCAGCGCAAAGGCTTCAGCCGTATCGAGAGCCGCAGGCAGCCTGGCTCGGCCTTTAAGCCGATCGTATCCTATGGTCCTGCGCTGGAGTCAGGCAAATTCAACGTGAACTCGCAGATCAGCAATGAGAAGCAGTGCTTCGGTGACTATTGTCCGCGCAACTTGCATGGTTATTCCAAGACGATCGATATGACCACGGCACTGACGAAGTCCGAGAATATCCCGGCTGTATGGTTGTTAAATCAGGTTGGGGTTAAGACAGGTGTGAAGTACGCCGAGGAAATGGGCATCAAGATGGATAAGAATGATAATAACTTGGCGATTGCGCTTGGTGGTCTCACATACGGTACGAATACACTGGAAATGGCTGGAGCCTTCAGCGTGTATGCGAATGGCGGGGAGTATAACGAACCATATTCCATCAAGCTGATTAAGGATCATGACGGCAAGGATCTGTTTAAATACAATCCGCCGAAGCCAAAGCGGGTATTTAGCGAGACAACCGCTTATTATATGACGCAGATGCTGCAGAACGTTGTTAACGATGGTACAGGTCGACGTGCTAAAATTGATCGTCCGCTTGCTGGTAAGACAGGGACGACCCAGCATGGTATTCCAGGTCTGAAGAGCAGCAAGAACCGTGACGTTTGGTTTGTCGGATACACGCCAGAATGGACAGCTGCGATCTGGGAGGGTTATGACAATCCAGATAAGAACCATCTGCTGAACGGCAGCAGTGGTCAAGCCGCATCGTTGTTCTCAACTATCATGAAGGATGCACTTAAGGGCGTTGCGGTGAAGGATTTCCCAGTTCCTTCTAGCCTCAAGGGCACTCCTGAGCCGCCACCGGAAGAAGTGCAGGTTACAGCACCTGGTGATTTGAGCGGTTCTTACGATGAGGGTACGGGAACAGTCACTCTGAATTGGACCGGTGTAGATCAGCCTGGCGTAAACTATCGGATTTACAAGAGAGAGGCTACGGCAGCGGAATTTACACGTTATATGGATGTGGTCACCACTTCAGCCGAAGATTTGACTGTTACGCCAGGAACCGATTATGAGTATTATGTAACAGTCTACGATCCGTCGAGCGACGCAGAGAGTCAGCCGTCGAACATCGCTCAGGTCTCGGTACCTGCCGATAACGGTGGAGAGGGTGAAATCATTCCGCCTCCAGATGGCGGTAATACGTCAAATCCTGGTGAAGGCGGCAACGGTGAAGTAACACCTCCATCTAGTGGGGGATCAGGTGAGTCCGGCAATGGCGGTAGTCAGGTGCCTCCTCCCGATGAAGGAACAGGACAAGGGAACGGTAGCGGAACTGAGTCCGGCAGTGGAGGCAATGATGGAAGTGAACCGAGTGGGACTACACCAACTGATCCTGGGGACACTAATCCACCGGGTTCAGGTACAGACCAATCCGGGAACGGTGCTGGCGGCCAGAATAGCGGCACCGGTGGAATGTAGACATCTTCAGGTTTAGGATTTACCAAAGATATAGATACACTGAGATGTAAAAGGTTAGAAATAGGATTACGATAGAACCCCGATGTTCCTTCAAGAAGCATCGGGGTTCTTTTGCGTATTTTTTTGCGTTTTTTGCAGATTCGTTTTTGAGTGAACTCTTCAAATGTGGTAAGCTGAAAGTACATTGTGCCAGAGAGGTTTTGAACATGAAGCGAAAATTCGGAGATCGTGCGAACTGGCGCCGCGTGACCCAGCGCCAGTTCAAATCGAAGTATGTTGAAGGTGACACATTTACAGGTTATGCCACGTTTTATGGCATTAACGCCCTGCGGGACCCTCTTTGGAAGACGTATGGAGGTCATACCTTTCGCATTGCCGATAAGGGATACACCTGGCTTCAATACTATCCTAAAGGAGCCCACTATGTAGTAACTGCGATGTTTGATGATCGTGGAAGCATTGTGGAATGGTATATCGACGTATGTAAAACCCAGGGTGTTACGGATCAGGGTGTCCCATGGTTTGATGATTTGTACTTAGATATTGTTGTTCTAAAGAACGGCGAGGTGTTCTTGCTAGATGAAGATGAACTGGATGATGCACTGAGCCGCGGCCTTATCAGTGTCAGAGACTATGATTTGGCGAAGGAGACCGCCCGTGACGTGATGAAATTGATTAAAAATCAAGCGTTCCCTTATTTTGCGATGTCGCTTGAGCATTACCGGACCGGCTACGTTCAATCTGATTCTAGCAATCCTGGAGGTTAATCATGGCTCGATACCGCACAAGCTCGCCGTATGTTGGGAACAGAAGAAGGAGCAAGCGCAAATTCGTCTGGGTTCTTCGTATTGGGCTGACATGCATTCTAATCGGCATTTTATGGTCGGTTTATGTACTGGCCCAGATCGGCAGCGTATACAGGAATACGGCTGCGACTACTGCAGCTTCGGAGCCTGCAGATGTAGGTATTATACTTGGTGCAGCGATGTGGGGCGATCAGCCTAGTCCGGGGCTGCAAGAGCGGCTTGAGCAAGGGCTCGCGGATTATAAGGCAGGCCGCTTTCATACCTTCATACTGACGGGCGGGCTGGACAAGCCTGACTATCGTTACACAGAAGCGGAGGGAATGGCGATTTATCTCGAGCAGCACGGTGTTCCAAAGGAAGCGATCCTGCTTGAGAACAAAGCGACCAGCACCTATGAAAATTTAAAATTCAGCAAGGAGATTATGGAGGAGCAGGGGCTAACATCGGCTGTCATTATCACCCATACTTTTCACGGCAACCGGTCTTATGAGATTGCTGAAGCGCTGGATTATTCCAGCCCCAAGCTATCGCTCACGGAGACTTATGTACTTAAGCGTGTTCCTACCATCTTGCGTGAAATTTTAGCTTATACGAAATGGAAGATAGATTTTGTATTGCTCGCTATTGGCTGGAAATAACAAAACTTCTAATATCGGACGGGGAAAGAGAATACATTTAAATGTGTAAGCCCCTACCCTATAAAGAGGTGATCTGCGCTATGTCAGGGCGAGTAATGGCCAGAAGTGGCCCTCCTGAGGAGAGGCCTTCAAGACAAATCAATATCGTTCTGCGCAATTCGGAGCCGCCGGTTGTCTCGCAGAGTGTTCCGGACAGTGAAGCTCATCCAACTGCCAAGGTTATGCCGCAGAATAGTCTGTTTACAGATTTGCAGAAGGAATTGGACGGACTGGTCGGATTGGATCATATTAAAGAATTAATGTATGAGATATTTGCACTCCTGCAAATTGCCTCAATGCGCTCAGAAGCAGGACTGCTGTCCGGGGCGCAGGTTTTCCATATGGTCTTCAAAGGCAATCCGGGAACCGGCAAGACGACTGTCGCCCGATTAGTGGCTAAATTTTTTCAGAAAATGGGTGTGCTCAGCAAAGGTCATCTGATCGAGGTCGAACGGGCGGACCTTGTAGGAGAATATATTGGGCATACGGCTCAGAAGACTCGGGATTTGGTCAAGAAGGCGATGGGTGGTATTCTGTTTGTGGACGAAGCCTATAGTCTGGCTCGCGGCGGTGAGAAGGATTTTGGTAAGGAAGCTATCGATACGTTGGTAAAAGCAATGGAAGATTCGAAGAACCAGTTCATCTTGATCCTTGCAGGGTATTGCGATGAGATGGATTTCTTCTTGAACACCAATCCTGGCTTGCCTTCACGCTTCCCGATTGTGATGGAGTTTCCAGACTATACGATCGATCAGTTGATCCAGATCGCGGAAGGAATGGCCAAGGAGCGCGACTATATTCTGATGCCGCAGGCGATTGTCAAATTGAAGCAGCATCTGCTGCGCGAAAAGATGGAAGGCGAACATGTGTTCAGCAATGCCAGACATGTCCGTAATGTCATTGAGCGTTCGATTCGGCATCAGGCCGTGCGTATTCTGAATCAATATAGCGGTGGTTCGCCCGGTAAATTGGAGTTAATGACAATTCGTACCGAGGATTTGAAGCTTGATAAGTAATCGGCTGAGTGTTCATTCGTGCAAGCTGCAATTTTTATACCGAGGGTAGTTGTTATAATAATAGAAGTTAGGTATTTCCAGTGCTAAGCAGAGAAGAAGTTGAACCTAAGGTTAATGCAGTGATCGGCTGTTTCTGCATTCTTGTTGGAACGGTCTACCGACTGCACCTTGAGGTTCAACTTTTCAAATTATGTACAGCGAGAATGTAAGGCAATAAGGGAGAGAAGAGTTGGATGGCGGTATTTTCAGAAGACATAGTAACTAGGATGGAAGAGGCGGAATGTCAAGCTGAACAGCAGTTCCGTGTAATCGATCGTATTGTGGACAAGAATCAATTCAAAGTGATTGAAGCTTTTCAGAAGCATCATGTGAGTGATTTTCATTTCGCAGGTTCAACCGGCTATGCTTATAATGACCGAGGGCGCGAAGTACTTGACCTCGTCTACGCAGATGTGTTCGGCGCAGAGGCGGCGCTGGTGCGCCCGCATTTTGCTTCCGGTACGCACACTATCTCTACAGCACTTTTTGGCGTGCTGCGTCCAGGGGACGGGCTGCTCTATATTACAGGTAAGCCATATGATACGCTACATAAGGTCATCGGCAAGCCTGGTGATGGAACGGGTTCTTTACGGGATTTTGGAATCACGTATGACGATGTGGCATTACTGGCTGACGGAATGGTCGATTGGGATACGGTGGCCGATAAAATAACGCCCCAGACGAAGGTGATCGGCATCCAGCGCTCGCGCGGATATGATTGGAGAGATTCCTTTTCCGTAGAGCAAATTGGTGAGATGGTGAAGCGTGTGAAGTCATTGTCCCCGAACTGCATCGTTTTTGTCGATAACTGCTATGGGGAATTTACTGAGGAGCAGGAGCCGACAGAAGTAGGGGCCGATCTAATTGCAGGCTCGCTAATTAAAAATCCTGGCGGAGGGCTGGCCGAGACCGGCGGATATATTTGCGGGCGAACTGAGCTGGTGGAGCTAGCAGCGAATCGCCTGACTGCGCCGGGTATCGGTGGAGAAGTTGGTGCGATGCTGGGTACGACTCGGGGGATTTACCAGGGGTTGTTCTTGGCTCCAACGATCGTAGGACAAGCCGTTAAGGGAAGTATTCTGGCTGCAGCCCTATTCGAGAGAGTCGGATTTGACAGCAAGCCGCGCTGGAATGATAGGCGTACAGATCTGATCCAGGCGATCTCCTTCAGTAGCTCGGAGCATTTGATTGCTTTTGTTCAAGGCATTCAACGTGCAGCAGCAGTAGACGGGCATGTTGTGCCTGAGCCATGGGATATGCCGGGGTATGAGCATCCAGTCATAATGGCAGCGGGAACCTTTATTCAAGGGGGAAGTCTCGAGCTATCCGCGGATGCGCCGATTCGTGAACCTTATATTGCTTATATGCAGGGCGGACTTACCTACTCCCACGTTAAGTTCGGACTGTTGACCGCATTGCAGACGATGAAGGACCGTCAGCTACTATAAATTTCTTGTAAGTAAACCTGACATCACTATTGACATGTCAGAATAACTTACATATCATTATTTTATGATAATTAAACTGGAAGGTTGAGAGCGATGAGTGACGAAATTCGCAGAAATATGGCCTTGTTTCCGATTGGTATCGTGATGAAGCTTACGGATTTAACAGCTCGGCAAATTCGTTATTACGAACAGCATGAGTTGATTGTACCCGCGCGCACATCCGGGAACCAACGTCTGTTTTCCTTTAATGATGTGGAACGTCTGCTCGAGATTAAAGCCTTGATTGATAAGGGAGTTAATATTGCTGGTATTAAGCAGGTGATTGCTCCGGCTAATGGCGAATCTGAGGAAGCAACTGTAATGACGCGGGACACTGAAGAAAAACGCAAGGAAATACCGACTTCTGAGCTCTATCGTATGCTGAAGCAGGAATTGTTCACGAAGCAACGTCCTGGTCAGGTTTCATTAATCCAGGGGGAATTATCCCGCTACTTTAAATTAAAATAACTGTTGGGAGATGTTAGCGTGAGTTACAGCAAGGAAGATATTCTGCGAATCGCCAAAGAAGAGAATGTCCGCTTTATCCGTCTGCAATTTACTGATCTGCTCGGAACGATTAAGAACGTAGAAATTCCGGTAAGCCAGTTGGAGAAAGCGCTGGACAACAAGATGATGTTCGACGGTTCATCTATTGAAGGCTATGTGCGGATCGAAGAATCTGACATGTATCTGGTTCCGGATTTGGAAACTTGGGTTATCTTTCCTTGGATTAGTGAGGATCGTATTGCCCGCTTAATCTGTGATGTGTACATGCCTGACGGCACACCATTCGCTGGTGACCCGCGCAATATCCTGAAGCGTGTGCTGAAGGAAGCCGAAGAGATGGGCTATACTTCGATGAATGTCGGACCTGAGCCAGAATTCTTCCTGTTCAAGACGGATGAGAAGGGTAACCCTACGATGGAGCTCAATGACCAAGGTGGTTATTTCGACCTTGCACCGACGGACCTTGGTGAGAACTGCCGCCGTGAGATCGTGCTGACACTTGAAGAAATGGGCTTTGAAATCGAAGCTTCCCACCATGAGGTAGCTCCTGGCCAACACGAAATTGACTTCAAATATGCGAAGGCAATTAAAGCGGCCGACCAAATTCAAACCTTCAAATTGGTTGTTAAGACGATCGCTCGTCAGCATGGCTTGCATGCTACATTTATGCCGAAGCCATTGTATGGTGTGAGTGGTTCCGGAATGCACTGTCACCAGTCCTTGTTCAAGGGTAAGACAAATGCTTTCTATGATGAGAAGGATGAGCTTGGCCTGAGCCAAGACGCTCGGCACTACATGGCCGGTATTTTGACCCATGCGCGCGCTTTCGCCGCTGTAACCAACCCAACTGTGAACTCTTATAAACGTCTCGTGCCTGGTTATGAAGCACCATGCTATGTAGCTTGGTCCTCCAGTAATCGTAGCCCGATGATTCGTATTCCGGCCTCCCGTGGTATTAGTACCCGCGTTGAGGTCCGCAACCCTGACCCGGCTGCTAACCCATACCTTGCACTTGCTGTAATGCTCAAGGCAGGTCTTGATGGCATCAAGAGAAAGCTGCCGCTCGTTCAACCCGTTGATCGTAACATCTACGTGATGTCTGACGAAGAGCGTATCGAAGAAGGTATTCCAAGCTTGCCTGTAGACCTCAAGGAAGCTATTGGTGAATTGGTGCGCAGCGATATCATGGCTGATGCTCTCGGCGATCATGCTATGACCCATTTCTATGAGTTGAAAGCCATCGAATGGGATATGTTTAGAATGCAAGTCCACCAATGGGAACGTGACCAATATATGACTTTGTATTAATCGAGGAATCCCTTGCGCCTTAAGGCGTGGGGGATTTTTGTTTGGGGTCGTCTTGAACCCCGATAAATCCAGATAGCGGAGGATTTAACTTGTAATACAAGTAACTAATAAATAGGCCGCGTATAGGGATGTATACCTAATCTTTGTAACGGGCATTTGAATAAGATGCACTGTACCATATAACAAAGGAGGTAATTAGATGGGTGAATTAGTTGGTGGAGGAGGTTTTTGCGGTCCTGGATTCGGAGGAATTGGGACCTCAACTGCTGTAATCTTGGTTCTTTATATACTCCTTGTTATTGTCCTAAGAACATTTTAAAAGTGATGAACTTAGAGGAATACCAAAAAATTGGGATACAGTAGCGTTAGTAGTAACAACGCAGCGCAACCCCTTGTGTCGTATGGCGTGGGGGGTTGTTTTTGACAGATCCTGCAATTTCTCGTAATTGTTGATTCATTTTTTTGGACGGTGTACATAGCTTTCTCGTCTTATGTAGCCGATAACTACTGCTAATCCTAAAGTGGTACAAGTACTTGGTAAATAGACCGAATCACAGGTGAATATGTCCAATCTGTTTATCAAAAGTTGAATAGGATAGTGTGTACTTTAAATACAAGGAGGAAAGCACAAATGAGCGAAGTAGTTGGCGGTGTAGGTTGTGGCGGTGGATACGGAGGAGGACTATTTACATCTACAGCAGCGATTTTAGTACTCTTCATTCTGCTTGTTATCATTACAAGAGCCTTCTTTATTTAACTCATTAATTTTAGTTACATGAATTTAGCGTCACCCGTAGCGCAATCTGATGACACCTGATCAATAGCTCCGCTGGCTTTATGCTGGCGGAACTTTTGAACTGTGGTGGAGATCAGATTCAAAATAAGATTTAATTACCTTCGCTTTATTGTACGAACAAAAGCAACTATCGAAAAAATCAATGCGGTCAGGCTGGAAGCAAAAACTAGAAATTCCACGTTTCATACCCCATATCGTATAGTGTATAATCATTAACTTATATAAACCCCTGAATATTACATAGCCAAATTAAAAAGATGCTGCATCCCTATAGCCTTTGCGAACATCCCTAAGTACCAGTCCTTGTATTTCGGGTATACGAGAATCAGTAATATACTCGTACATTAAATACGATAGCATAATAAATATGATGGTCAAGTCTCGGATGCACCAAGGTACGGGTATTAATCTAAGTAACACTTTAAGCCTTTCCCGGAACAATAATAATGTCCTTAGAACTTCCCGCCGGGAAGCCAAAGGACTGAGAATTTTACTAGGGGGACTAGCCCCCCTTATGTTCTATTATTCAGGCATGATCCAAACAATTTCGCAAATGCGAACAATAAACTTCTTATGTCTTTCTTCAAGCACGACGTGGTCTTGTTTGACATCGATGATGCATCCGTCGAGTCTGCCGCGAGTAGTCTCAAGAATGACAATTCTGCCCATAAGGGACATTAAACACTCGACAACGCATTTATCTACAGGATGGTTAATGATAGCTTGATGATGCATGTGATGCATGTGATGCTTATAGGGCATGTTAGCCATATTAGAAACGTTAGGCATGTTGGACATTTGATTCATCATTGGATAACTGTTCAAAAAATTACCTCCCAAAAATTTTATACGACATTCTATGCATTTGCCTATAAAACAACTGGGCGGTTGCCTAGAATTCAGAAATAAAATAATCAAAGGCCCATTTTTGGGATTAATACAAGTTTTTCAAGTCAACGTTGAGAAGAGAGATTTGATAAAGCGTTTGAAATTGGGAAGAAGAGAAGGAAGTATTTATAATTGTAAATTAAAAGGCATCCCACGAGGGATGCCTCTTGCTTCTTACAGTATTAAGTTGTCAATTAATAATGGGTAGTCACACTTTAGCCAATTTCGGATTGCATCTATTTTCCCGTTAAATGGGATTCGTCTGAACACACAATCCATTGTATAAAATCAAGATTAATGAAAATCCCGGAAGAGGCCAATGACTTTGCCGAGGATGCTTACGTGCTTCAAGCGAAGGGGCTCCATGGTTGGATTCTCCGGCTGAAGGCGGATATGATCCTTCTCTTTATAGAAGGTCTTGACCGTTGCTTCATCTTCCTCAGTCATTGCTACGACGATATCGCCGTTGTTCGCGGTCTGCTGTTGCCTTACGATAACATAATCCCCATTATGGATTCCGGCTTCAATCATGCTGTCGCCGACAACGGATAACATGAAAATCTCGCCATCGTTCGCATAATGATTAGGCAATGGAAAGTAATCCTCTATATTCTCGGTTGCTGTAATCGGCACGCCTGCTGTTACTTTCCCGACGACAGGAACGCGTGCTACCGAATGGGCGAACAGACCGGCGCTTTCGGATTCCTCGCCAAGTAGCTCAATAGCTCTCGGTTTGGTAGGGTCACGTCGAATGAATCCCTTCTTCTCCAGACGATCCAGATGTCCGTGTACCGTAGAGCTGGAGGCTAGTCCAACGGCTTCTCCAATTTCACGGACGGAGGGGGGATATCCTTTCGTTCGTACTTCGCTGCGAATAAATTCCAAGATTGCTTGCTGGCGGCTGGACACCTTAGACATAACCAATCAACTCCACTTAGTAACGTTTGGAAAAATTATAACATAGAACTACCGTTCGTACAAACATAAGTTCTAACTATATAGGTTTTTGAGCCTATTTCATACATATATACCGAATATAAGCCGGCGAATGCTGTATAAAAAATGGAGAACGAATGTTCGAAAAAAAGTATTGAATCAAACAAATGTTCGTGTTATATTATTTTCAGTAATAAGAACACTTGTTTGGAGTGAGGATAATGCTTAAATATAGCACATATAAGAGTATTTATACGGAGCCGGTTCAGAAACCTTCTATATCGTCAGGGAGACGGAGCACCCATCTTTCTAGAACAGCTAAGAGAACGATGTTGGTGCTGGTACTACTATTGTTAACCTGTACAGGGGTGGTCTCGGCTTTTGCCTCATCGAATGATAACGCTAATAAGAAACCGTTGGAGACAGTTATTGTTATGCCGGGTGATACGTTATGGGAGATTGCTTCTGAGCATAAACCCCAGGGCAAAGACATAAGAAAATATATAGATTCAATCAAGCGTGTTAATGGAAAGCATGTGAGTTCGATACAAGCTGGGGAAGTGTTGGTTCTCCCTAACTAATCAGTTGCAAGTTCGTTTCTAGTGGTCTGCTGAATGAATGTCGATATTGTTTTACGATGAACAGAAATTACTATATAATGAAGAGAGCTTGCACTAAAGGCGGCACTGCCTTGACAAGCTCTTTTTCTCATGTCAGAGTATGAATAATTGCTGCTTTGCATGAGTGGTAAATACGGCTTGAATCTCTTCTATATATGAGGATGAGAGCTGTAACATAAAAGACTAATGACTTGGGGAGGGACTTATGGATATAGAATCTGTTGTTGCGCGGATCAATGAATTGGCCCGCAAACATAAATCTGTGGGGTTAACCGAAGAAGAGATTCTGGAGAGAGCTAAGCTGCGCGAGAGATATCTCGAGAATTTCCGGGCGAATTTCCGTCAAAGATTAGAACAAATCGAAATCGTCGATGAGTAAGCCGGCCCTTTTGGGCCTGGCTATACATAACATGCGGCTTACGAACATGTGTGGGGCTTGATTGGCTGGACAAGTCGTAGGCTTATACTGTTGATAGCGCTATTAATATGAGGAGGACAGAGTATGGGTTCATTTGACAGAAAAGTAGAACGCAATCAAAAAAGACTGAACCAGAAAGGGAAAGGGCCTACGATCACGACAGGCGCGGCATCCAACCCGCGGAAATCGCTTGGCCCAAGAGGGGAGGGCGACATTTTCCGGGGGCGCAATATCATCCTGCCAGGAGTGTTAGTGTTCATCGCCCTATTGTATTCAACCGTTGGAATGATCGGTAATTCAGCGGATATGAGTACCTGGCTCTATTGGCTGACGATTGGGCTGTACTTACTGCTCGCCTTCACCTTGTTCATGAGAAGACCCTATCTACGCATTAACAAGAACTGGGTATATACAACCAAGTACAACCGCGACCGAATTCTGGAAGCAGGCAACATTAGCAAAATCAAAGTCAGCCGCAAGAAGATTATGATCGTGCCTAAGATTAAGGATGCGAATTGGGTATTCTATCGTACTCGTAATCAGTTTGATACGGCAGCTATGGGAGACCGTCTGGAGCAGTTCGCGCATACTCATCATGTTCCGTTTGAGAGAGAGTAGGGAATTTCTGGAGAGCGCATAGCAAATGATGCATTTTGGCATGGGAGAGGGAGGAGTGGTCGAAGTGACCATAAAAGCGGTATGCTTTGATTTGGATGATACATTGCTCTGGGATGATCGGAGCGTAAAAGAGGCTTTCGAGGAGACATGTCGCAAGGCAGAGGCGGTAACGGGCTGCAACCCGATAGAACTGGAAGCAGCTGTCCGCAGAGAAGCTAGGGAATTGTATGAATCCTATGAGACATTTTCATTTACGAAAATGATCGGGATTAATCCATTTGAAGGGCTATGGGCTAACTTCTCAGCTGGGGAACAGCCGGAGTTCCGTCAGCTTGAAGAACTGGCACCGATCTACCGCAAGGAGTCTTGGCGACGCGGCTTGCTTGCCCTCGGTATTGCTAACGATGAATTAGCCGCCGAGCTTGCAGAAGGTTTTGCTGCAGAACGACGGGAACGTGCTTATGTATATGAAGAGACATTCCAAATCTTGCAGGAGTTGAAGGGGAAGGTTAAGCTGCTTCTACTAACGAATGGCTGCCCTGCCCTGCAACAAGAGAAGCTGGATGGAGTGCCAGAGCTATCTGGTTACTTCGATAAGATCATTATCTCCGGCAGCTTCGGCAAAGGCAAACCGGATTCCATGATCTTCAAGCATGCGCTTGAGCAATTAGGAACAGAGCCCGAAGAGACTTTAATGGTTGGGGACAAGCTTACGACCGATATTCGCGGAGCGCTTAGTGTAGGCATTAACGCCGTATGGATCAATCGGGATGAGAAGACCCGCAATGATGAGATCGTGCCGGATTATGAAATTACTCATCTGTCCCAATTGCACCAGATTATTGCGGAATTAGCTGAATAGATATCGCCGTTAAGATTCATGAGAAAGGAAGATAGCATGCGAAGAAGAAGCTGGAGTGTTCTGATATTCGCGCTTGTTCTCATCGTGATCAGTGGTTGCGGAGATAAGAAATCCGGCAATCATGCAGACAACATGGCTATGGAACCTATTCAGGTGGGGCTTCAAGTGAATCCAACTGAGATTCAAGTAGGCGAGAAGGTTCGTTTTGAGGCCAAGGTAACGCAACAAGGGGAGACGGTGGATGACGCCAAAGAGGTCATGTTTGAGATTTGGAAGGACGGGGATGCCGAAGATCAGCATAGTAAGTTAACCGTCAAGAGTGCTGGAGAGGGGACCTACGTACTGGAGAAGACCTTTAAA
The DNA here is from genome assembly GCF_039521865.1 of Paenibacillus motobuensis. Taxonomy (NCBI): domain Bacteria; kingdom Bacillati; phylum Bacillota; class Bacilli; order Caryophanales; family Paenibacillaceae; genus Paenibacillus; species Paenibacillus motobuensis. The sequence continues at coordinate 16,826 of NZ_BAAACX010000006.1, forward strand.
GAGGCAGGCAACTATCAAGTCATCTCCCATGTTACGGCCAGAGATCAGCATTCGATGCCATCAGAGAAATTTACAGTTTTTGAGTAAGGCCTAGGATGCAAATGTTATGTCAAGAGAGCTGCTCTTCATTACGAAGGGCAGTTTTTTTATGTCCTTCTCTGATTTGCATATTTGTCACTGCGAAGTCCAGAACTACAAATGGGAACAGAGGCCTAACGTTAGTTCTGCTCGACGGATCGAAGTGTAGAGTTGGCTTTTTACTTATTAATCAGAACGAAATAATCACGAACATTTTTTATATATTCATAAAATTTATTCGTGTTTTTAATTCTCATTACCTTGATGCGATTACCTGTTCATTAATTAATTTTTTATAGAGTTAAATACATCCTGCTATGTGATAGCCGCGTTTGGATCGACGCTTGAAATTCAGTGCTAAGATCAGTCATGGCGCGTACTTTCTGATTTGTATTTGCATCTTTTCTTAATGGCTGACTTCTGATACACTAAAACTTAACGTTTTGCGGGAGGGATTGAACATGAGTAAACCAAGTCTAGAGTCCAGAATGAAAGAACGAATATTAATCCTCGATGGGGCTATGGGCACCATGATTCAGCAGAAGGACCTGTCTCCGGCCGATTTCGGCGGGGAAGACCTGGATGGTTGTAATGAAATGCTTGTGCTCACCCGTCCGGATGTAATTCAGAATATTCATGAGCAATACCTGGAAGCGGGAGCCGATCTAATCGAGACGAATACATTCGGCGCCACCTCCATAGTCCTTGCTGAATACGGGTTGCAGGACCAAGCGCGCGAGATTAACTTGGCAGCTGCGCGTCTGGCGATTGCTGCGGCTGATAAATATAGCACGCCGGAACATCCGCGCTACGTCGTTGGTGCTCTTGGCCCCACGACGAAGACATTATCGGTTACAGGTGGAGTCACTTTTGACGAGCTTATAGATAGCTATGAGGAACAAGCGCTGGCATTAATCGAGGCTGGTGTCGATGTACTGCTACTTGAGACATCGCAGGATACGCTAAATGTGAAGGCGGGGAGTATCGGACTTACCCGAGCTTATGAGAAGTCCGGAATAAGACTGCCTCTCATGATATCCGGTACCATCGAGCCGATGGGAACGACACTGGCTGGACAGAATATCGAAGCATTCTATATCTCGCTGGAGCATTTGAAGCCGATCTCGATTGGACTCAACTGTGCTACCGGACCAGAATTCATGCGTGATCATATCAGAACCTTGTCCGATATGGCCAGAACAGCTATAAGCTGCTATCCAAATGCCGGGCTGCCCGATGAGAATGGTAATTATCACGAATCTCCGGATTCGCTGGCCCAGAAGCTGGCAGGCTTCGCTGAGCAAGGCTGGCTGAACATCGCAGGTGGCTGCTGTGGGACGACCCCTGCTCATATTGCTGCTATGGCAGATAAGATGAGCCGCTTCGAACCGAGAACGATTAGCGGCGAGCATCCGCCGGCATTATCCGGTATAGATCCAGTCTATGTTGAAGCTGACAACCGTCCGTATATGATTGGTGAGAGAACGAACGTACTTGGATCGCGCAAGTTCAAACGCCTTATTGTAGAGGGGAAATATGAGGAGGCGTCGGAGATCGCCCGTGCTCAAGTGAAGAATGGAGCTCAGGTAATTGATGTTTGTGTCCAAGATCCGGATCGCGACGAAGCCCAGGATATGAAGCTATTCTTGGAGCTTGTAGCCAAGAAGGTGAAGGTACCGCTAATGATCGATACGACGGATCCCAAGGTGCTGGACCTCGCTCTGTCATACTGTCAGGGCAAGTCGATAATTAACTCCATTAATCTTGAAGATGGTGAAGAAAAATTCGAGAACGTAACCCCGCTTATTCACAAATATGGGGCAGCGGTTGTCGTTGGCACGATTGATGAGCAAGGGCAAGCGATCTCGCGAGAGAACAAACTAGAAGTTGCCAAGCGTTCACATGATTTGCTTGTGAATAAGTACGGCCTTTCTGCGGAGGATATCATTTTTGACCCATTGGTCTTCCCGGTCGGGACGGGGGATGAGCAATATATCGGCTCGGCTAAGGAGACGATCGAAGGTATTCGTCTAATTAAGCAGGAACTGCCTGCTTGTCATACAGTACTTGGAATCAGTAACGTCTCCTTCGGCTTGCCGGAAGCGGGACGCGAGGTACTGAATTCTGTCTTCTTGTATGAATGTACGAAGGCAGGGCTAGATTATGCGATTGTAAATACCGAGAAGTTGGAACGTTATGCTTCGATTCCTGAGGAGGAACGTAAATTAGCTGAAGAGCTGATCTATAATACGAATGACAAGACTTTGGCTGCATTTGTCGCTGCTTTCCGCAACAAGAAGGTAGAGAAGAAGGAAAAGGCAGTGAATCTGTCGCTTGAGGAACGGCTAGCTTCTTACGTTGTGGAGGGTACGAAGGAAGGTCTGATTCCCGATCTGGAGGAAGCGTTGAATCGCTACAGCGCGCTTGAGGTCATCAACGGTCCCCTGATGGCCGGAATGGAAGAGGTCGGACGCCTGTTTAACAACAATGAGCTTATCGTGGCGGAGGTGCTGCAGAGCGCTGAGGTCATGAAGGCATCAGTAGCCTTCCTGGAGAACTTCATGGAGAAGAATGAGACATCTGTCAAAGGCAAGATTCTGCTGGCTACCGTCAAGGGCGACGTCCATGATATCGGTAAAAACCTGGTAGAGATCATTCTCTCCAATAACGGTTACAAGATCGTGAATTTGGGCATAAAAGTACCACCGGAGCGTATTATTGAAGCTTACCGGGAGGAGAAAGCCGATGCGATCGGACTATCCGGTCTGCTCGTCAAGTCGGCTCAGCAGATGGTTGCTACGGCACAAGACTTGCGAGGAGCGGGAATCGATGTGCCGATCATGGTCGGCGGAGCGGCGCTGACACGCAAATTCACGCGGACACGGATTCGTCCCGAGTATAATGGGCTTGTCGTCTATGCCAAGGATGCGATGGATGGGCTCGATCTGGCCAACAAGCTTATGGATAAGGAACAGCGTGAGAAGATGAGGCTGGAGATGGAAGTGGAGAAAGAAGCGGATTCCAAGGTCGCCGAGAAGGCTCCACTGCCACAGCTAACCCGGGTTGAACGCTCAAAAGTATCGCTAGATGTGCCAGTATATCAGCCACCAGATTTGGATCGTCACATTTTAAGAGATTATCCGATTCAGCACATTATTCCATATATTAATATGCAAATGCTGTTAGGACATCATTTGGGATTACGAGGCTCGGTAGAGCAACTGCTCGCCAAGGGCGATCCAAAGGCCGTACAATTGAAGGAGACGGTGGACGAGATTCTAGCGCATGCTGCCCGTGATGGTATTATTCGGGCAAATGCAATGTATCGGTTCTTCCCGGCTCAATCGTCAGGCAATGATATTATCGTGTATGATCCGGAAGATCACAGCAAAGTCCTCAAAACTTTTAGCTTCCCGAGACAACAGGTTGAACCGTATTTATGTCTGGCGGATTTTCTGAAGCCTGTGGACAGTGGTATTATGGATTATGTAGGTTTCCTCGTCGTTACGGCTGGACAAGGTGTACGTGAATTGTCTGAGAACTGGAAGGACAGTGGAGATTACTTGCGGTCGCATGCGCTTCAAGCTGTTGCTCTGGAGACGGCAGAAGGACTTGCGGAACGGGTGCATCATATTATGCGAGATATTTGGGGCTTCCCAGACCCGCAGGATATGACGATGAAGCAACGTCATGGAGCCAGATATCAAGGCATTCGAGTCTCCTTCGGATATCCGGCATGTCCGAATCTGGAGGATCAAGGCCCGTTATTCGAGCTAATGAAGCCGGAGGATATTGGTGTTGAGCTGACTGAAGGATTTATGATGGAGCCGGAGGCTTCCGTCTCTGCCATGGTATTTGCTCATCCTCAGGCTCAATACTTTAATGTAGATAAAGCCTAGGATAAAATAGCGAGAACCCTCCGGTCTACGGAGGGTTCTCGGGCAATTTGAAGGGCTATAAGCCTTAAGGAGGTTAGAGTCATGGAATTATATTTCATGGGCACAAATGCTGGGGTTCCGTCATTGGAGCGAAATGTAACATCGCTAGCACTCCGCCTGTTTGATGAACGGCGCAGCTTCTGGTTATTTGATTGCGGAGAGGGTACCCAGCATCAAATACTTCGCTCGCCCCTCAAGCTTAGTAAGCTGGAGAAGATTTTCATTACGCATCTTCACGGTGATCATCTGTTTGGACTGCCAGGGCTTATCTCGAGTAGGGCCTATCAGGGAGGAAATACACCGTTGACCCTCTATGGCCCACCGGGGTTAAAGCAATATATAACGACCTCACTGAATATTAGTGAATCAAGAATTGATTATCGACTTGATATCGTCGAACATGAAGGTGGGGAATTGTTCGAGGATGAGACCTTTTGCGTCGAATCCGAACTGCTGGACCACCGGATCGCGAGCTATGGCTATCGAGTCATCGAGAAGGACCTCCCGGGTAAGCTTGATTCTGTTATACTTGCCAGTCACGGCATTAAGCCAGGTCCGCTATATGGCAAGCTGAAACGGGGGGAGAGCGTGGAGGCTCCAGATGGTGTAACAATAACGCCGGATGAAGTGCTGGGTCGTCCGAAGCAAGGCAGAATCGTCACGATCCTTGGGGATACGCGTCCATGTCAGGCTGCGATCAGTCTGTCAAAGGGAGCCGATGTTATGGTTCATGAATCCACTTTTCTCGATGAATTGGCACAGACGGCCTATGATTATCATCATAGCACCGCGAAGCAGGCTGCCGAAGCGGCAAAGGCTGCAGGTGCGAAGCAGCTCTATCTAACGCATTTCAGTTCAAGATATAAATCCGAGGAACAGCTTCACCGATTGCTTGTTGAAGCGAAGCAAACCTTCGCGAATGCTGAGCTGGCAAGTGAGCATGTGATTTACCCGGTAGTACGTGCTGATGGGGAAGAATAGGGCGGGAAATATCGCTCTGATGAATTATTTTCCGGGAAAGCGCAGGATCTGACAGGCGATTGCAAGGTTTGCTAAATCTAAGAAATGGGTTAGATCGACTTCGATTTTGTTCGACGCGGCCAGACGAGATAACACGATAGTTTGACAGGATCACAGCCCATTTACTGTTTATTTTGACAGCGAATTGTTCGGGAATTTGCTTGTCCTTTTGTTTTCCATGTACAATGATATTTGATACAGAGGAGGATAAAACGATGAGCAAATTAACAGCCGACTGGAAGGCTTATCTTATAGATTTAGATGGAACTTTATATCACGGAAGCCGTATGATACTTGGAGCGGACCGATTGATATCAGATCTCCAGGCTGCTGGCATTCCTTATCTGTTCGTTACGAACAATTCTTCACGGACACCAGCAGAAGTTGCTGCTCATTTACAGAAGATGGGGATCCCTGCTGATGAAGAACATGTATGCACTTCGGCCGTAGCTGCGGCGCAGTACATCGCTGAGCAATATCCGGGCAGCAAAGTGGCTCCGATTGGAGAGAACGGACTGCTAGAGGCTTTACGTGAAGCGGGAATAGAGTGTGATGTGCAGCATCCTGATGTGGTGGTTCAGGGGATTGACCGTTCTTTTACATATGAGAAATTAACGAAGGCGGCTCGGATGATTGCGAGCGGTGCGCGCTATGTTTTGACTAACCCCGATCTGCAGCTGCCTTCCCAGGAAGGACTAATGCCTGGGGCAGGTACTATCGCTGCGGCGATTAAAGCGGCATCGGGCGTTGAACCGGTAGTGATCGGTAAGCCGTCGGGGATCTTGATGAAATTTGCAATCGACAGGCTGGGCCTTCGCAATGAAGAGGTCGCAGTAATTGGAGATAATATGTTGACAGATATGTCGGCAGGGGTCAATGCGGGATGTGGCACGATTCTGACCCTAACTGGCGTGACTACCGAGCACAATCTGGAGAAGTATGTTACCAGCACAGGAATTCAGCCTGATGTGATCTGTAGGGATCTGGATGAGGTGCACAAGCTGGTATGCGGAGAGATGAATTAAATAATGGGACCTCTAACATGAGAATGAAGGGAAGATGAGCCATGCCGGAACTACCGGAAATGGAAAATTATAAAGTACAACTATCACAGCATATCTTAGATTTACCGATCACTTCCGTGACGGTTAACCGTGAGAAATCAATTAACGTAGAGGCGGAAGCTTTCAGTTCCGAGCTGCTGAGCAGACAAGTCGTGTTTGTAGAGCGACGTGGGAAACATCTCTTGTTCCATTTAGATAATGGACGTCGTCTGTTGCTGCATCTGATGCTGGGCGGACTATTGTATCTGGGCTCATCCGAGGATCGTCCGGAGCGGACTACTCAGATTGAGATTACCTTCGGTTCTGACCTTGTGCTATATTTCATGGGATTAAGACTTGGATATCTACATATCCTCAGTGCCAAGGAAGCGGAAGAAGTGCTGGCGCATCTGGGACCGGAGCCGCTCGGACGGAGAATGAACGAAGAGAGATTTATCAGCCTTCTACAGAATCGGCGCAGCAGTCTGAAGTCAGCTTTGGTTAATCAGGATATTATCGCAGGGATCGGTAACTGTTATGCGGATGAAATCGCTTTTGCCGCTGGACTGCGGCCATCAGCCAAGCTGCAGAACTTCGATGCAGCAGACTTCTCGCGTCTGTACCATGCGATGTGTGAAGTACTGGTTAAGGCGACTGAAGCCGGAGGTTATATGGAGATGCCTGTTATTAAAGGGGATACCTTGACGGGCGGTTCCAATGATATTTGTGAGGTATACGATCGGGGCGGGGAGACTTGTTCCCGCTGTGGAGATCAGATCGTAAAGACAGAAATGGGCGGGCGTAAAGTATTCTACAGCCCGGGTTGTCAGCATGATCGATGAGATTAAAGTCGGCGGACATTTCAGCATTCGTTACGGATATTCCGGTGCCGCGAAGACGGCGCTGCAGATGGGAGCAGGGGCTTTTCAGTATTTTCCCAAAAATCCAAGAGGTCTGTCGGTAAAGTCTTTTGATGCACGAGATGCTGAGACTTGCCGCCAGCTTTGTCTCACAAATCATATCGTGTCAGTGGCACATACGCCCTATCCGAGCAATTTGGCCGCTGATCCAGGTAACGGGGATGGACTATTCCAAAGGGTGGTAGAATCGCTGCGGAACGATCTAGAAATCGCCGAAGCATGCGGTTCTGTCGGAATAGTAGTTCATTTTGGCACAAATAAGGCTGGAAACCCCTTACAAAGTTATCAAAATATTATACAATGTATAAATAAAGTGCTTGCAAATTGGCAAGGCCAGGCCAAGCTGCTTATCGAGAACCAGGCGGGGGATCATGGAGACATGGGAATGACGCTTGAAGAGATGGTTCAGATTCGCAAGCTATGCGATTCTCCGCAGCAGATTGGGTTCTGCCTTGATACCTGTCACGCCTTTGCTGCGGGAATGTGGATGGGGGAGGAAGATGATGAATTTGCGGCTAAGGCACAGCGGCTTGGGTACTGGGAAGCTCTCTCGGTCGTTCATCTGAATGATTCCAGGTACCCGCTTCATTCTCGCAAGGACCGCCATGCCAGGGTCGGGCAAGGCTATATAGGAGAATCAGGTTTCAGACGGTTACTGCAGATGGATGCCATCAGGCATGTACCGTTTATTTTAGAGACCGCTGCTGGAGCGGATGGAACGTATAGAGAGGATATGGAGCTGATAAAGCGATGGGCCGAGAGCTAGTGCTGGAATAACAGCGGAAAGGAAGAATAACGTGATTCATGTATATATGGACGACTTTCGACGATGTCCAAAAGGGTTTACATTAGCACGCTCGGTGGAAGAATGCATTGAGCTGCTGCGATTGACTGAAGTTGATATTTTATCGCTGGATCATGATATGGGCCCAGATGAGAAAACCGGTACCGAGGTGGCCGTTGCTATCGCTAGAGAGGGTTTGTATCCCCGTGAAATCTATTTACACACTTCAAGTATGTGCGGCAAGAAGAGCATGTACGAAATTTTGTATCAAAATAAACCGGAGCACGTCGTGCTGCATAACTGCCCGATTCCGTTCGAGCGTCTGGATGCTATTGCGCATCAGGAAGAACAGCGTGCTGGAAAGTAAGAGAGGTTACACAACTTGAATATTCACATACAAGATAATGCAGATGGGGGGCAGATCATTACATCGGCACGATATGTGTGCACATCGAATCATGGATTTGCTCCCTACGCTCAAGAGGAACTGCGTAGATTATTTGGCTCGGTTAAGAGTACCGTACTTGTGCCTGGAGAGGTTCTACTGGTGACTCTACCACAAGATTCACAAGAAATTGAGAGACAGCTTGCTGAGGTGCAGCCGCTATTTTTGCGTCATATGTTTCAGGTAGGCTGGCAGTGGACGATTAACGAAGAGAATTCAGGCCAAGCCTGGGTGAATGAACTTGTTCAATACCTTTTGGATGATGCGCGATTAAAAGGAGCAAAGGTCGCTATTCAGCCACGGAAATCCGAGAGTGCATTATGGCAGGAGAGTGCCGTGTCGCTCAAAGACATGCTTCAGACGCGGCTGGATGAACTCGGAGCTGAGTTTGTGGTGAGAGATGCCGATTGGATCATATCTGTATTCATTGGTAAAGATCAAGTTCTGGCGGGAATCTCTACCCCGCAGCAGAATTTATCAGACTGGAATGGCGGAGCGATTCGATTCCAGCGTGAGGATGGGCAGATTTCGCGGGCGAAGTTCAAGCTGCTGGAAGCAGAATCGGTTTTTGATATTAACTTTTCGGCTTTTCATGAGGCGCTTGATATCGGGGCTGCCCCGGGAGGTTGGTCTTCGTTCCTGTTGGAGCGAGGTCTTAAGGTAACGGCGGTTGATCCGGCGAAAATGCATCCATCGATATTGGCTTCACCGCAGCTGACTCATATCCGTAAAAATGCAGACAGCGTTAAATTCCGCGATGGAGAGTTCGATTTGCTCGTATGCGACATGAGTTGGAATCCGAAGCAGACGGCCAAAATGGTCATCGATTTGCTGTATGCACTCGTTCCGGGTGGAACGGCAGTAGTTACAGTCAAGCTGATGAGCAAGAAGCCAATGGCGCTTATTCAGGAAGTCATATCACTATTTGAGGCGGCGCAAATGCAGGTTCAGCGTGCAAAACAGCTGTTCCACAACCGTGATGAAATCACGTTATATATGATTAAATATTAATGCAATGAATTAATTCTTTTTAAAGTTCCTCTAAAAAAAGAGCTTTACTTCTTGTGAGTTTATGATATACTGATTCCAAAATTATACATTAATAACAAAAGGGAAAGCATCCCGTTTAGTCTCGGTTATTCCGAGATGAACGTGATTGCTTTCCCTTTTTGTGTGCAAAGGAGGTTATCGCTTGCCGCATATCGCGATGCTTGCTGAAGGAGATGTTATAGCGGGACGATACCGGATCGAGCGCTTGATCGGACAGGGCGGCATGAGCCATGTGTATCTAGCTGCGGATTTGAAGCTTCCAGGGAAGCTGTGGGCGATCAAGGAGATGACGGCTCGTCTGCCGAGAGAGCTGCAATTGGAAGAAGAAGCAGCGCTACTGATTGCGATGAATCACCATCGCCTGCCGCGGATCGTCGATTTCTGGTCCAGTGATTCGGAAGGCCGTTCTTATCTTGTCATGGACTACATCGAAGGGGTTCATCTTGACCAGCATGTGCGAAGGCTAGGCCGAAGCTTCAAGCCGGAAATGCTGATCGGGATTGGAGTGCAGATTTGCGAAGGGTTGCATTATCTGCACAGTCGCAAACCGCCGATTATTCATCGCGATCTGAAGCCCTCGAATCTGTTGATCGACGGTAAGGGCGAGATCCGTTTTGTTGATTTCGGCATTGCCCGCAAATTTAGGCCCGATGGACTTGAGGATACGATCAAACTGGGGACGATTGGATTTGCAGCCCCAGAGCAATATGGTGGTCGTCAGAGTGATGGAAGGGCGGATTTGTATTCTTTGGGTGCGGTATTGCTATATTTGGGAACTCATTGCAAGTATACAGAATGCACGTCAGAGGCCATGGCTCTGCTTGCTAAGAATGGGTTTTCTCGGCTTGCTCCTACTATTGAGAAATTGCTGCATAGCCTCCCAGAGGAGCGTTTCCAGACGGCACAGGAAGCAGGTGCTACGTTATCCAAGCTGCTCGAGCGTCCACAAGCTGATGGTGCTAGAGTCAGAGGCGGAGTGCGGGCTGAGGAAGCAGGGGGAGTTGCCCCTGGCCGTTCTATCGTTATCGCCGTGATGGGGGCAGGTCCGGGAGTCGGGGCGACGCATACAGCGGTTTCACTAGCACATTCGTTGGCCAGATATTCCCGAAGAGTCGCTGTACTGGAGCTTGATCCCCGGGCAACGGCGTTCGAACGGATTCTCCACAGACTGGGGGCGGAGGGGAGGCATTCCAGACAGCTACCCAATCGACGTGCCCGTATTGAAGGAGTTGATTATATAAGAACCAACTCACGCGTTGAGATGCTTGATCTATTCGCGGAGGATTATACCTTCCTCATCTGTGATCTTGGTTCCAGCAGGCGCAAGGATTTGCTTGAGGAATTTGTTAGGGCGGATCTGGCGATTTTGGTAGGCTCAGCTGTTGCGTGGAGGGTCGATGAATTGGAACTGTTCTCCACTAATGCTCCGGGACAGATCAAGCGATCGCCGATATACTGTCTTCCGCTTGCGGCGGGAACAGACGTTAACAGGCTGCAGAAATCATTGGATACGAAGCAGGTCTTTACACTGCCAGCTGACAGTAATCCGTTCGTTCCTGGACAGGCCATGGAGATGGCACTGCTACAGGCATGCGGTGAAGTACTGCCTCAAGGCATACGCCCGGTCAAACGTGGATTCTGGCTGTCGAGTAAAAAGTAATCAAGGGGAAGTGAGAATAGATGATTAGAAAACGAACAAGGCAATTTATTTATGCTGGCATTGTCGGTGCGGGAATGGTCGGAGTTGCCTTCGTAGGGTATGCCCTCCATTCCTCTAGCCAAATGGAGCAGATGCGGACGTCTATTACGAAGCAGTATGAGGGCGAGATATCTGCCTTGAAGCAGGCTTCCAGTGATGTTGTCACCGGCTGGACTTTATCACGGGAAATCCCCGCTGGAGAACGCATTACAAGACAGGATCTGGCTTCGATTGACCTGCCCGTGAACAGCGTTCCGGGTGATTGGTTAAAGACCTCTGAAGATATCATCGGCAAGGCCGCCAAAATTACGGTCGCACCCAATACGCTGCTTACCGGCTCCTTGTTATTTGAGGAGGGGGCAGTCTCTGACGATCTTCGTTATCGTGAGATGGGTTTCATCCAGCTGCCAAGTGAACTGAAGCAGAAGGATGTCGTCGACATTCGGATTCAGTTCCCAACCGGACAGGATTATATCCTGCTGTCCAAGAAGCGGGTTGAATCACTCGCTCCAGGCATAGTGACGTCGACCCTCAATGAAGAGGAGATTCTGTTATTGTCCAGCGGGATCGTCGACGCTTATTTACATAAGGCCTCTATTTATGCACTTAAGTATGTGGAGCCGTATCTGCAGCGGGAAGCGATACCAACGTATCCGCCGAGCGAGGCTGTGCTTCAGGTGATCCGCAAGGATCCGAACATCATAGATATGGCGGAGCACGCGCTAACTGCATCAATAAGAGCGGGTCTGGAAGGAGATTTGGCATCGGTGACGTCGCAGCGTGCGGCTGAATTTATGAGTCAGAAATCTTCTTCTACATTCGTCCGCACCTCGCAAGAGGAGAACGATTCATTTGTACTCGATGCTGGGAAGTAATAGAACCAGTAATCGGGCGAATTGATGGGATGTCCAGGTCTATAGGAGGGGATCGAATGAAACGTTGGTTATTTGCCGGTGTGAGTGATAAGCGGGAGCTTATTCTCTACCTATGCAAGCTGCTCACTGCGGCCGGACAACGTGTGTTGCTTGTAGATCGAACGGTCGAGAGCAAATATCAATATCTTGCCCGTAATAGAGAGGGCGCTTTACCGCTAATTGAGTTCTGTGGCTTCGATATCACAAATGGAGAGCTAGAAGCTTCGGAAAAAGGAACAGGATTGCTGGAATCCATCCATATTAGGGACGAGAGCTATGATTATGTATTGTATGATTATGAACTGGATCAGCCAGAGACAGTAGGACTCTGCTCGCAATTGGATCAGATCATATGGGTGACCACCTTTGATCATTATGAGGTGGAACGAAGTGCGGACTGGTTCAGACAATGGCTTCGTTCGGATCCTGAACTTACGGGAGTCCGTGTTCATCCTGTTCTAATAAGGACGGTGGAGAGTTATTTGACCGCAAATTACATGATGAGTTTGGCAGAGGATTTACCAATAGAGTGGGATACGTATGTTGCGTGCATTCCCTGGAATGAGTTTAATGCGGCAATCCATTATGAGAACGGGCATGAGCATATGCTGCATATTCATAGAATCACCCGCTCTTTTAGAAGAGCCCTGATATCTCTAACCGTACAGTTAACCGGATGGACAAGAAGGGATGCAAAAAGGGCAATGCGCAGCGCAAGAAGGAGGGTCATATGAGTCGAATTGTTGTTTGGGATTACGGTTATAACGGTGCTCCAGATATTGCAGCCGCCATAGCCATTGTTACTTCGCTCTATCAGAGGCGGCGCATACTGTTGATTAATGAAGACGATGCAGGGCAGGGAGTCGAGCAGGGTTTTCCTGTATATGACGAAATAGCTGTTAGAGATGGTTCAAAGATTACAGAGACCGGAACGGAAGCCCTGCTGCGGCTTCTTATAAATCGGCGCCTATCACGGTATAACTTTGCGGACTATACAAGACCGCTGATTAATAGTCGTCTTGACCTCATCCCTGGTGCAAGGGGAGGGTTGGGCAATCAGGTAGACGTTGCGCTGCAGCAGTTATATGCGGTTGCAGAGGATGTGTATGAGCTTGTATTCCTTCATCGGAGAGGCTTGACGATGCCTGTTGCCGAAACAGAGGAGGCGCTGCTGCTACCTGTACTGCAACAAAATCGAACCGAACTGGACCCATTTTTTGCATATTACTGTTCCTGCTCTGAGGTAGCAAAGAACAAGGTAAAAGGCATCATCCTCCGCCATTACGATCGCCAGGCCAAATGGAATATTGCGAATATCAGACGGTATTATGGCTGTGAGATTCCTCTGTATGGCATCGCTTATGATACAGGTTTCGCTGATGCTTGGAATGAACATGACCTGCTCCGGTATTTTCGTCGAATACAACTGCCTGGCCGCATGGGAGCAAAGCGTGGGACGTTGCTGGAAGTTCTTCAACAGATGGGTGGCGCAATGTCCGCTATGTCAGACAGATATATACCTTCGTCATCCCTATCTGATGACAAGGGGGCCTAGCAATGGATCGACTTACGAACGGGATTGGAATTGCCTTGATTATCCTTCTGGCGCTCCTTCTTGTCTGGCTTAGGGCCAGAGCGGTGTCTGAACATAAATTTACGAGCAAGGTGACCCATGAACGCTATAGCTTGCCCGATCTTATCGCCTATGTGAAGTTTCAGCTGCATGAATTAAGCCGCAACAAGATCAATCAGTGGGGGATGGGAGAGGAGACTTGGGCCCGCAAAGTGAAAGCGAGAACAGAATTGCGCCAGGCGCTGCGGGGATGTACTTATGGGGACCGAAGCGACAAGCGATTCGTTCAATCCTATATCCGCGATTTGCTGTTTGAAGGATACGGGGTCACGGAGGAGAGCATCGAACATATTATCCCTTTTCATCAGCCTGTCAGGCTGACTCACCAGGATCGGTTCGAGATCATTTTCTATCTTTATCGCCAAAGATATGGTGACGATGCGCTGTCGGTTCTGATTGAGGAATACGAACTCGACGCACCGAAGCAGACGAACGAAGAAGAGGAGGGATATATGTACGAAATTAGCGGCGAGGATATTGATTACTGCTTCGGTAGGGAATACAGACAGCTAAGTTTCGAAGAGAAGCTGGATATCGTCGTTCAGCGCGTTTATCAGTCGTATAAGGGTTTCTCTGTAGTCGACAGTATTCTGGAGCAGCGAATCGATGGAGTAAGCGGCGGAGTAAGTGGAATATCTGAATCTGGTCAGCTGGGTAATGAACAGACCGATGTTAACGGAGCCGGGTTTGGAACTGTTCCTAGTACCCCATTGGACGAAGATGGGCGAGAAGTCTCCCGGGTATGGGAGAGCGTGTGGATATTTTATAAAGGCAAGAGCATTAGGCTTCCTTTCTTATCCTTCGGCAGCGAGTTCGAGCTCAGGAGGATCTGCCAAAATATATATAAATACAATTTGCCAGGTCAATTGTCAGAGGCCAGTGGATTTAAGGTGAACGATATGAAGGATGGTTCCCGGGTTGTCGTTGTCCGGCCTCCGTTTACAGAGACGTGGGCCTTCTTCGTCCGTAAATTCGATACCCAAGGAGCGGCGCTCGAACAATTAATACAAGGGCATGGCGCAGAAATTCCTATTCAGCTTCTGAAATATTTAATGAAGGGTAGTCGAATCACTTCAATTACGGGGTCACAAGGCTCAGGCAAAACGACGCTATTAATGGCGCTGGTTAAACACATCTATGCATCTTACACACTGCGTGTTCAGGAGATGTCCTTCGAGTTGAATCTGCGGAAGCTGTATAGTGCTAGAAATATACTCAGCTTCCGGGAGACGGAATATGTAAGTGGACAGGCTGGCCTTGACTTGCAGAAGAAGACAGATGGGACGGTGCATATTCTCGGTGAGGTGGCTACGGATGAGGTCGCTTCCTGGATGATTCAAATGGCACAGGTAGCTAGTCTCTTTACCGTATTCACGCATCATGCCAAGACTTTCCCTGATCTGGTCGATTCATTACGGAACTCATTATTGAAGACGGGAGTTTTCCGGGATGAACGGGTTGCTGAACTACAGGTCGCCGGGGTGATTGACTTTGACATCCATTTGCGCAGAGATATTCATGGCAATCGCTATATCGAACGGATTACAGAGTGCAGCCGCCAGAGCGATGGTGAAGCCGATATATTTACCGGGGAGCGAACCTATCAGGCAAGGACGATTGTCGAATATATCGATGGTGAATACCGGATCGTTCAACCGATAACAGATCGTTGCCGTAATGAAATGCGGCGTGAGATGCTTCCGGAAGATGCCCTCCGTTTCGAGCAATTTCTGTCTCAGTATTGGGGGGAGCAGATTGGAGCTTAAATCGGTCTTGTTGTGGATCGCATTTATATCATTTCTATTATTTGGCGGAGTATACTTGATCGCTTTAGAGATTCGAAGGCGTGAAGAGAAGAAGGCAGGAGAGCTCGGAATAGCAGTGGATACAGCGGCCGCAACGCCAGGATTCTTGTCCAGATTGAAGTCAGTCGTGGCGAATCTGCTGTTACGATCCTATGCCATATCGATGAAAGTGCCGCCTTTGCGGTTATATGCGCTTAAGGTTCGCGGCCGTATTTCGCTGCTGCAGACTTCGGATGAATTCGAATTAAGGCGACAGACGATGAAGCTCGTATATATGCTACTGGGTATATCCGGGATGGCGATTGTCTTGTTGACTTTGATGCATCCGAACGTGCTGTTCTTTCTCACTGTCATCATTACCGTTGCCGTTATTCATGGGCTCATGCTCGAAGGTTATGTCGGAAGGCTGGAGAAGAAGTTGCTGCTGCAAATGCTGCAGTGGTTCGCTGCAGTTAGACATGCCTATCATGCTCATGAAATGGTTGCGGATGCGATCGATGAGGCGAATGAGAGCTCGAGTGAGGAAATCGTCAGGCATGGGGAGAGGATCTATGAAGCTCTGACTTCAGCTGAACCGGATAAAGAGCTTGACCGCTATTATGAGACGGCGCCGAATCGCTTCCTGAAGGGATTTGCTTCGATCTCCCGGCTGATCATGGAATACGGGGACCGCAAGGATGAACAGCAGGGGTCGCTATATTTGCGAGGGATCTCCAGCCTGACCGGGGAGATTCAACTTGAACTGATGCGTAGGAATAAGCTTGATTATTTACTAAAAGGGCTCAGCCTAATTGCATTAGCTCCTATTTTCTTCACGAAGCCGATCGAGCTTTGGGCACGGCGGAATTTTCCGCTGATGGATCAGTTTTATTTGAGCAAGCTCGGAATCTCTATTCATATCGGTCTATTCATTATTATACTGATCAGCTATATCCTTCTGCAGAAATTAAAAAGTGAGGAGGCTACAGCCTATCGCGCAGGCTCGGATATTTCCTCTTGGGAGGCGAAGGCCTATCGGTGGAAGGTAGTAAGAGTGATCGTAGGCTGGTTCTGTCCACCGCCTGGCTCGGTTCGTTATGACCACATCGCCGAATTGCTTAAGGATACGAATCAGACCCTGCGTGTTGAATTGCTGCAGGTAAGACGAATCGCTATTTTTGTTGGATGTCTGTTCGTCGTAGTGTGCTCGATTAGCTGGACGCATTGGAAGAGTAAGGAATGGATTATCGCTGAGCCGCCGACAAGCTATGTATTTCTTGGCTCCCTCTCGAAAGAAGAAGCGAAGGATGCCAAAGAGATGGTTGAGGTGGACCGGCAGGTCCTGCGGAGTCCAGGGATGTCCGTAGCGGCGGATGATGAAGCTATAGCCCAAATCGTTACTTCGGCAGCGAAGGAGGTCGGTTTGAAGCTGGACGAAGGCAAGACGACTGCGATTACGCAGCGCATCATGGACAAGCTGGATCGATATCAAGCTGAATATTGGAAATGGTGGGAGGTCATGCTTACCCTCGTATTATCCATGCTCGGATATTACAGTCCGATCTGGACGCTTCGATTCCAGCGCAGATTAAGGCTGACAGATATGAGACATGAGGTGTACCAGTTCCAGACGATGATTATGATTTTAAGGGAGTTCGAACGTATCTCGGTGGAAGCGATATTGGAATGGCTGTACAGCTATGCCGTTATTTTTAGAGCTCCGATTGAGAAATGCTTGGCTCATTACAGTGCTGGAGCCCAAGAGGCTCTTATGGGATTGAAGGATGAGACTGCGTTGGAGGAGTTCCAGCGTTTGATCGAGCACTTGATTCAGGCGGAAGAGAAAATACCAATTAAAAAAGCGTTTGATGATCTAAAGAGCGAGATGGGCTTTCAGTTTGAGCGAAGACGGCTAGATTATGAGAAGGATTTGGATATGAAGGCCGAAATGGGCCGGATGATCGGTTTTGCGCCGATGTATTCTCTGATTTTTGCTTATTTAGTCATTCCGCTAATTTGGATGAGTTTCAAGCAGATGGATGTCTATTTTCAACAAATTCAAAATTTATAAAGGTAGTTCAAAAAGTCCGCTTTTGATAAGAAAACTAATCGAAGCCATACATGAGGAGCGACCGCGACTCAGTAGCTTCATCCAACTGAAGCGTTTTGAAAAAACGCACATCGGAAGCATAAGCTTCGGTGCTGAAAATCGAACTTTTTGAACCTATATCCATTACTTATTAGGAGGAATTAAAGTATGAATAACGCTTCATCCGCATTAAAAGTAGCGGCAGGAATCTTCCTGACGATCGCATTGATTACGATTGTTGTTGTCTTGTTCGTCTCGGCGCAGAACAATTTCTCCGACATTCAGACAGAGCTGTCGCAGGCTTCTTTTACAGTATACGATGATACGACGGTTAGCGGTTCGCAGGTAACGAATGCGCTTCGTAAATTTAAGGAACGCGACCAATTCGGGATTCAGGTGCTTACCGGTAAGAACCGCCAAGGGGAATGGTACGGCAATACTCTAAATATTACCGGTAACGCCGATGATTATGGTTCTGTTATTAATAGGAGCAGCGCGGACATTAGCAACTCATGGAATGAGAAATTAAATGAATATGTAAACCCGAGCGGGAAATTCAAGGCCCGGGTTGTCAAGGATAATTCCAATGTCGTGCGCGGCTTGATCTTCACGCAGACGACAGTGACCCCTTAATGTTCCGTACGCTCAAGGATTTGATGTGGCTGCTCTGTTCCACTGTAATGTGCATGGGTGCACTTATATATACTTTGGATCACAGCGAGCGGCAAGCTCTGGTATTGGAAGGTGTGGTTCCCTTTATACAGAATCAGAAGGTCAGCGTAAATACACAGATCTGGACGAATCAAACGAAACGAAAGCAAGACATGTACACCGGAGCACAGGTTTTATACGGTCTGGTAGATTGGCTGGATCATGGAGTGGGCCTCCAGGTCGAAGACATCCCTATTTCAGAGACGGACGACATCTCTTCTTTATTGCTGACTGTCATTAAGCTAGACCGCAGTTATTCCTATGATGCCGAATATGATGGATTTGGGCAACTGCGCAAACTTTCCTTTCACAGTGTTACAGGAGGCGTTGCTCCATGAGTAATCCGCTGTCCAAAATAGTTGCGGCGCTGCTGGTAGTCGGCCTCATCGTACTGTTTCCGGCGGTTCAGTCCGCTGAGCGAGCGGAGAATATTGCAGTATTGACCACGTACAATACGATGGTTCAGTTTACGGATGCCGTGCGAAATAAAGGTTACTTGTCTGCTGGCATGTACGAAGATTTCGTGCGTGAGCTGGCTGTCTCTGGCCAGGTCTATGAGGTGGAGCTGGAGCACAGACATAAGAAGTATCATCCTGAATATGATGATCCAGCTGATAGTAGCACGTTTCAGGGACAATTCAGTGTAATCTATGATTCATACTATACGGAGGAACTGCTTGGTCAATTGTTTCCTGATACGGTGCCGATTGGCGATACTGATAGGTTGTACAAGCTGGAAACAGGCGATTTCTTCTCGGTTGCTCTGACGAAGCGTTCGGTATCTCCATATCAAGTGCTAGCTGGATTCCTGCAGGCCTCTTCGACGGCTGGGAGAGGGCCACAAACGCTGTATTATGGAGGGATGGTTCTGAATGAAGATTACTGATTGGGCCATCATCTTTGTATTAATCGTCGGTCCAGTTCTCTGGGCTCTATCTCTGTATTCCACGGATTTGCAAGAGGTCAATCGTCTGCAGATCCGCTATACTACATCGCTGCGCACGGCGGTACAGGATGCGGGAAGCGTGTTGAACCGCAATGAACTTCAGCAATTTGAGACGGGATACGACTCTAACAAATATATGCGGGCAGATAAAGAACTGGCCCTGTCCGTCTTTCTACAGTCGCTCGCGATCAACTTTGGTATAGCAGATGATTCGCTAGCTCAAGCAGCATTTATGAAATATATACCCGCAATCGTAGTCATCGATTATGATGGCTATTGGATTTATGCGCTTAATGAATTCAGCAGTGCAAATGGAGAGCCCAGACTGGAACATCGCTGGCACCCAAAGAAGCCATACGTATACACGGATGGATCTGGGAACAGCGTCGGTTTTACACTGGATTCTTATCTTCGGGTTATTTCTTCAACCACTGGTGAAGAGGTGCGGGGATTGCTAGAAGATCTTGCTCCTGTAACTGCCGTACCGCTCCTGCAGGATGCGGAAGTATTCGATCAAGTAAGACGTTCCACCATCGTGCACCAGATCGAAGAGGATTTGCAGCAAGTGATCGCTGTACATAATGAATTTACCGCCCGATTAGGCTTTGCTTACACCTTCACGTTACCGACGATCCCTCAGGAGGAGTGGAATAATACGTTGGATGATGTCGGAATTATTGCCTTTCTTCAGGGGATTCCCGTAGGGAATCATTACTATAATAACTTTGCTCTCGGTGGCGGTAGGCTGCGAAAAGCGGAAAGGATTGAAGGCGGAGTTGATCCGGCAACGGGTATCAGGTACTATTATTTCGCAAATTGCGAGCTTCCCTACAACACCGAGGAAGTTTTCGCGCGTAAACGGGAAGCAGCAAGACGGGGTTATTATGAAGCGAATTGCAGGCCATAATAGAACAGGCGCTACTCTGATAAGAGTGTGCGCCTGTTTGTGTACTATGCTATGTTATTTAAAGGAAGCATATCCTTCATCGGCCATAACGACGCTGCCGTTAATAGCGCTTGCATTCGGTGTGGAGAGAAGGTATACCGTATCAGCGATTTGTTCAGGCATAGTCAGCTTATTGCCCATGACTTTGGACTTCATCGCATCAACTAAGCCTTGATCCTTATACCCTTGAATGATTGGTGTATCTACGGCACCTGGAGCTACAGCAACAACGCGGATGCCATGAGGAGCAAGTTCAAGAGCCGCTGATTTTGTCATCATAATGACAGCGCCCTTGCTGGCATGGTAGGCGAAGGTTCCTGGAGAAGCTAGAAATCCGAATACAGAGGCGGTATTGATAATGACGCCGTGGATTCCCATTTCTCTCATCTTCTTGCCAGCGGCGATAATCCCATGGGCTACCCCATGCTGGTTTACGTTAATAACGGCATGGTAGTCTTCCAGCTTCTGATCCAGAACGGGGGTCAGACGGCCGATTCCGGCGTTATTGAACATCACGTCAATCCGGCCATAGGTTATAACGGCTTGGTCGACTAGAGCTTCGACATCTTCATATTTCGATACATCGGTTTTAACGAAAATTGCTTCTCCGCCATTTGCTTTGATCTGATCGACGACGGCTTGTCCGGCTTGTTCATTAAAGTCAGCAACGACAACGCGATCTCCTTCAGCGGCGAACTTCAATGCGGTTGATTTGCCGATTCCACTTGCACTACCTGTAATAACTGCAACTCTCTTAGTATCCATATGATAACTCCACCTTTCTTGAAGTTGTAATTTATCTTCGAGGCCATTGTAACAAATGTCATTGTTTAATAAAATTTATATATATTTATCTGCAATTAAATAATACTTAACAATTATAATTGTTCAAAAAGTTCGGTTTTCAGCACCGAAGCTTATGCTTCCGATGTGCGTTTTTGAGTTACTTCTTTGATTTAATACGTGTTAGATATAGAATTTATTCGTTATCAGCGTAGCTGATGAAATTCTATATCGCAAGAAAAGCTACCTTTGAATCGCGGTCGCTCATCCATGTATTGGCCTCGATTGATTTTATTATCAAAAGCGGACTTTTTGACTACTTGTGAAAGGCGGGTTGTAAATGAATCTGGAGCAGCTGGAATATATCGTGGATGTGGCTAAGACGAAATCGCTGACCAAGACGGCACAGCATGCGCATGTTACTTTGTCTGCTGTTAGTCAATCGATTTCTATGCTTGAGTCTGAACTGGATGTTGTACTGTTCCATCGTTCTCGTGGAATCGGAGCGGTTCCAACGGCTGAGGGACAGGCACTGATAGAGATTGCGGGCGAAATCATGAATCTTGTGAAGCGTCTGAAAGAGGAAGCGGGCAATTATAGCGAGCGATTAAGCGGGGAATTGTTCATCGGGACCATTCCTGGACCCATGCACTTGCTGATGGAGTTGATCGCGGATTTCAAGATCGATTATCCGGATGTGAAGATACAGATCATTGAGAAGGGGCCGAAGGATATTCTCGATGAGCTGCACAACAATCAGATCGATATCGGATTCATCGCGCTGAATGAGAAGCAGATCAATCAGACCAAGACGCTGCGTTTCGAACGAACCTTTACGGGCAAGATGGTTGTCGGAGTTAGATCCGATTCTCCATTGGCTCTGCGCAAGTCCATTCATCCGCGAGAATTGCTGAAATATACGCTCGTATTGTACGACGACGAATATATCAGATCTTACATCACGGAGTTCGTGGCCAAGTTTGGGGAGCTTGATGTTTTGTTCATTTCTAACAATGTTCCGGCGATTCAGAAGGCCGTATTAGGCGGTCTGGCGCTTACAGTTGGTCTGGATTACTCGTTCAAGCATCAAGAGCTGCCTGATAATATTGTGCCGATTGAGCTGGAGAATCATTATCCGGTATATTATGGCTGGGTAAGCTCGACTCAGAATCAGACCAATCCGATTATTAAGCGATTCATCCAACGGCTCAAGCATGCTTGATGTAGAACGATTTCCGGTTGGGCTATTTCGATAACATTGCATGAATTGCTAGTTACGAACGACGGCTTGTTATGCTACAATAAATTCTTGAATGTTCGGTAGTCGGACAGACACCATGAAGAATGATATTTTACGGGCAACATTGGATTAAATAATAATGAATTATATGATAAAGGGGTTATTCAGTTTCTATGAGCTTATTGACAGTCGAGAATGTATCTCATAATTTTGGGGATCGCACATTATTTAAGGATGTATCCTTTCGCCTGCTGGCTGGAGAGCATGTAGGTCTGGTAGGAGCGAACGGGGTTGGAAAATCTACATTAATGAACATCTTGACCGGGCAGCAACTCCGGGATTCCGGCAAGGTGGAATGGACGCCGAAGGTTCGCTACGGCTACCTGGATCAGCATTCCAAATTGACGCCAGGGAAGACGGTGCGTGATGTGCTGAAGGATGCGTTCCTGCCGCTGCTTGAGTTGGAGAAGGAAATGATGGAGATCACGGAGAAGATGGGCGAGGCCACTCCGGAGGAGTTGGAAGAGCTTCTCATACAGATGGGCGATATTCAGGAGCAGCTCGAAATCGGTGATTTCTATTTGATCGATGTGAAGGTCGAAGAGATGGCTAACGGGCTGGGTCTATCGGCGATCGGGCTGGATCGCGACGTAGCTGCGCTTAGCGGGGGACAGCGTACCAAGGTGCTGCTTGCCAAGCTGTTGCTGGAGAAACCAAATGTATTGCTGCTTGACGAGCCTACGAACTATTTGGACGTAGAGCATATCCAGTGGCTTACTAATTATTTGCAGAACTATCCATATGCCTTTATTCTGATCTCGCATGATACCGAGTTCATGAACCAGGTGGTCAATGTCATCTATCATCTGGAGTTCGCCAAGCTGACTCGTTATACCGCCAACTATAACAAGTTTCTGGATATGGCGGACATCAGCAAAAATCAACATATCGATGCGTATGAGAAGCAGCAGGAATTTATTAAGAAACAGGAAGATTTCATCCAGCGCAACAAAGCTAGATATTCGACGTCTGGACGAGCCAAGAGCCGTGAGAAGCAGCTTGATCGTTTGGAACGGATCGACAAGCCGGAGGAGGCGGCTAAGCCTACCTTTGGTTTTAAAGAATCCAGGGCCAGTGGGAAGACGGTATTTGAAGGCATAGACTTTGAAATCGGATATACGCATCCGCTGCTGCCGAAAATGTCGATGACGATTGAACGCGGTGAGAAGATCGCTATCGTCGGCTGTAACGGGGTTGGTAAATCAACCCTGCTGAAGACGATTCTAGGCGTGATTCCGCCAGTTAGCGGTAAGACTTATCAAGGGGATTTCCTGTTCCCGGCTTATTTTGAACAAGAAGTCCGTCCTGGCAATTCAACGCCAATTGATGATGTGTGGAACGAGTTCCCACATTTGAATCAGCATGAGGTGCGTGCTCATCTGGCTCGCTGCGGCCTGAAGAATGATCACATTACGAGACAACTCCGGGCGCTGAGTGGTGGCGAGCAAGCCAAGGTACGGCTCTGCAAGCTGATGATGCGCGAGACGAACTGGATTCTGTTCGACGAACCGACGAACCACCTGGATGTCGTAGCTAAGGAAGAATTGAAGCGCGCGCTTAAGGAATTCAAGGGTACCGTTCTGCTCGTCTCCCACGAACCTGATTTCTACGAAGATTGGGTTACGAAAGTATGGGACGTCGAAGCATGGTCCAACAAATAAGTCCACTTTTGATCACGAAGTCAAGCAAGAAGTGGATTCGGCATCGAATCTTGAATTCACCCGGGCCTTCCGGTGCTCACGTAGAAACTACGTACGCTCCGCTCCTCGGTCCCTAGCTTCATCCAACCTTCTTGGTGCTGAAAACTGGACTTTTTAACAATAGCAAAAACAAAATTTCTCTAACGAAACGTGGTATCGTTATTTAGGCCAAAATGGGCTGATAAAAATTGTAACGAAACTGGGTATCGTTATTGCGGCAAGTTTAAAGATAAAGCCGTGATTTTGCTCGAATAACGATATGGTGTTTCGTTAGATTTCTTGCACCGCTGTTTTTGCGGAAATAACGATCGGTAGTTTCGTTAGAAGATCATGATAGAAGTGGAATCGCAGTCTGGGAAAAAGGGGGGGTTCCTGTGCAGGATCGGTATTCGAGGCAGAAGCTGTTCCGGCCTATAGGGACAACGGGTCAGCAGAAGCTCCTTGATGCCAAGGTGCTCATTATTGGAGCGGGAGCACTAGGGACTGGCCTGGCTGAGTCCCTGGCCCGTTCCGGGATAGGTCATCTGGTGATAGCGGATCGCGATTATGTAGAATGGAGCAATCTCCAGCGCCAGCAGCTGTTCACAGAGGAAGACGCTGCTTCTCGCAGACCGAAGGCCGTAGCGGTTAAGGAGCGGCTTGCCGCTATCAATTCGGAAGTGAACATTGAAGCGCATGTGCTTGATGTTACTAAGGAAGAGCTGGAGGGACTGCTTCCCGGTGTCCAGCTCATTCTTGATGCGACGGATAATTTCGATACCCGGCTGCTGATCAATGATATCTCCCAGAAATACCGTATTCCGTGGATTTACGGCGCCTGTGTCGGCAGCTATGGAATGACCTATACGATCCTCCCGGGTGTAACTCCATGTTTGAATTGCCTGCTTGGGATGGTACCAATCGGAGGGGATACGTGCGACACGGTTGGTGTTATCCCCTCGGCGGTACATTCCGTCGTTGCACATCAGGCTACAGAAGCTATCAAGCTACTGACGGGTCATGTGGACGCTTTACGCAGGACGTTGCTGACGTTTGATCTGTGGAAGAATGAGCAGTTAGCGATCAAGGTTGATTCGGCCCGGCGCAGCGACTGTGCCTCTTGCGGAGAAGCGGCGGATTATCCGTATTTATCTGCTGCTGGCACAAGAAAGACAGAGGTGCTGTGCGGCAGGGATACTGTTCAGATCCGACCTGCGCAGTCAAGGAAAGTGGACTTGCCGGAGCTGGCACAGAAATTGGGAAGACTAGATGAAGGACAGATTGAACTGAATCCATATCTGCTGTCCTTTTCTATCGGGGATCAAAGAATCGTCCTGTTTGCAGATGGAAGGGCGCTCATTCACGGGACAAAAGAAATTGCTGAAGCCAAAGCCATATATGACCGTTATTTCGGTTAACGACTGATAACATAAATTTTTATTTTATGGCCATTCCTGACTTATACGGGAATGGTTTGTTTATTTTTTGACCACTTTAATAATACATTATGATTTCAAGACGAACAGAACAGCCTCTTATTCAATTTGTTGATGGTACAGAAGGTGGGGGACAACATGAAGGCTAGCTTGTTACTAATCTCAGAGGATAATAATTGGGGAGTGAAGTGGCAGAATGGTCTAAAAGGAGCAGGATTCAAGGTTCATTTAGTCCTTGATTCTGAGCAACTGGATCGGGAAATCGTCGGAGAGGCGCCAGAAGTTATTTTAATTGCGGGCGAATTGCCTTTTGTCCTCGAGATGATGACTAGACTAGGTGACGAACCGGCATTTCCCGTTATCGTATTGCAGCGCTCACCAAAGACAGCGGATACCGTGATGGCATTTCAATATGGCGCGAATGAGGTTGTGAGCGAAAATATAGCCATCGAAGAGCTTAATGCGCGGATAGTCAGCTTGATTAGATTATTTCGCCGCATTATGGATGGTCATTCGGATGAACTGTCCTTCGAGGATTTGCGAATGGAGTTGAAGAGTCGTAAAGTGTTCCGCGCAGGTGAATTGATCCGTCTAACTCCGAAGGAATATGAACTGCTGAGGCATTTGCTCAAAAGAGTAGGCGAGGTTTGTCAGCGAGATGCGATCTTGCAGGAGGTATGGGGCTATGATTTTGCTACCGGTACAAATGTAGTTGACGTGTATATAAGACATTTGCGTAAGAAGATCGACAAGGGTCGGCCTCGCAAATTGATTCATACCGTAAGAGGAACGGGTTATATGATACAATGAGGGCTGATCCCTGGCCATATGGCACAGCGGGAGCAGCCCTCGGTTATTGTTAGGGTGTTTTATGCAAGGTTTGGGTGATCAGTTGTAAGGATATTACAAGGTTTATAAGGCACTATCGAAATTTCAAAATTATTATTGAGTACTACAGCACACGACGTGCTTTCAGGTAAGTCTTCTTCCAGTTGCCGGAGTTAAGGTTGGAGATTGTAACACCTGGCTTACCGTAAGTGTGCAGAATTTTGCCGTTGCCCATATAAACTGCGACATGAGTTACGTTCTTACCGTTAGCGCGGCTTCCGCTGGAGAAGAATACAAGGTCTCCGGCCTTCAGATTGCTCTTGGATACGGCTTTGCCGACCTTGGCTTGAGCAGCAGAGGTACGTGGCAGAGTTACGCCATATTTTTTGAAAATATGCTTCATGAAGGAAGAGCAGTCAAATACTTTTGTAGTAGAAGTGGAAGCGCCGAATTTATAAGGGGTTCCCATAAATTTCTTACCATAGTTGACGACTTGCGTTCCCTTGGATACTGCTGTCGCTTCAGCAGTTGTCTTCGAAGCGGATGCCGAAGCCGCATCAACGCCAGTGACCATGAATCCGCCAAATCCGATTGTTGATGCAAGGCCGACAGCTAATAATTTCTTGGATATGTTGTTCATTTTCATGTTGTAGTTACCTCCAAAGTGACTAGAAATAGAATTAGTAGTTTTGGTTAACAGAATCAAGTTAACCGGCTCGAGATAAACTATAACAGAACTTTAATATCCTAATAATTGGAATGGAGTTGCTTAAACTGGATATACCAAGGATTTGAGGGCCACTATTAAAATATGATTAAAGTTACAAAATATTAATTTCTTGACAGTTTCATAGTCGTGAAAACAATGAAAAAACCTTGGTTCTCCAGGGTTTTTATCCGATACCATATAAGATTATCAACGGTTACAATTTTGTATTATTTACACCTCAATCTTTACTTTGAATAATCAATAGGAGACCGCTGCGAATGGAGATCGTTCCCGCCTTGCCTTCCAGGCGGTTGCTTACAGCAAGTGATTGACCCATTATTAATGTGGCGTTATGTAATGGATATTGAAAGCCTGTCAGATCAATGCCTGTTACCTCGGTTGTGACGGGCAATAAAGAGACATAGGTGTAGCCCTGGTCTTGAATCGTAATACTTGAATCGGTTAAGGTTACATAATTGTTATGATCCTGGATAGCGCATGGAATATGCTGCTCCAGGCTTTTAACTAACAGGTGAATGTTAGCCAGTGTATGGTCGAGTCTCGAACCGGTAACACCGAACATGACAATTTGTTCTGGCCGCTGCTTAATAGCGATATCGAAGGCGAGCTCCGTATCGGTCAGATCTTTGTTAATTGCGTCGCAAGCCAGCATTTGTTCACTGTGCTTAGTGATGTTCTCTAATTCAATGGGACTTACAGAATCGAAGTCGCCGACTGAGAAGTGTGGCCTGACACCGTGTTCAACAAGGAATAAAGCTCCCCGGTCCGCACCAATAATCAGATCATCTGAATGTATTTCTTCTATAAAAGAGGGATCGATCGATCCTCCGGCAAAAATAAGTACACGTTGTGCTGCCATCCTTACTCTTCCTTTCTTATATCACGCTTTGCGCCTTTGTTCAGTATAATTTAAATTTATCCCTTGCACAATTAATGGAAGCGAGTCTACAATGTATTAAGCAATGAGATGAGACGTGAAGAAAGGGCAGTGAAGTACGGGGCATGGAACTATTTGAGATTTTTAGCGTCATAGGAACGGTTGCCTTCGCGTTGTCTGGCGCTTACGTGGCGATGGAAGAGGAGTACGACATTCTTGGAGTACTTGTATTAGGATTAGTGACGGCATTCGGCGGAGGGATCGTCCGCAATATCGTCATTGGTGTCCCGGTTACCATGTTATGGTCCCAGGGGGGACTTCTTCTACTGGCAATTATATCGATTGTTATCGCATTTATCCTGCCTTTATCGTGGATTCACCACTGGAAGAAGACAGAGGCCTGGTTCGATGCCATCGGACTGGCGGCATTCGCAATTCAAGGAGCGCTCTACGCGACGGGCATGAAGCATCCGATTCTGGCCGTGGTTGTTGCCGCGATGCTAACAGGGATCGGAGGCGGGATTATCCGCGATCTATTGGCAGGACGTAAGCCACTCGTGCTGCGAGAGGAGATTTATGCGGTCTGGTCTATTGTCGCTGGACTTGTGATCGGGCTTGGCGTTGCCAAGTCGACCGTAAGCTTGCTGGTGCTATTCGTCCTGGTGGTTTCCTTCCGGATGCTGTCCGTATATTATAAATGGAAGCTGCCGCGCCGTTCACTGAAGTTCGGAACCGTGGCGAATAATCCTCCAGTGAATCAAGATAACACGAATGATCAGACGAAGGTGCAAATGTAGCATGTGTACTATTATATAGTACGGAAATGAAACCCAATAAAGACAGAGCGAG
Source organism: Paenibacillus motobuensis (assembly GCF_039521865.1). Taxonomy (NCBI): domain Bacteria; kingdom Bacillati; phylum Bacillota; class Bacilli; order Caryophanales; family Paenibacillaceae; genus Paenibacillus; species Paenibacillus motobuensis. The sequence goes on from NZ_BAAACX010000006.1 coordinate 45,308, forward strand.
CTGCAGTGTTTAATCACCTCGTGGCCCGCTCTTTTTTATCAACTATTATTTTAAAAAATACATCAATGCTTCAGGCAGTTCTTTCTGCCAAAATCCCCATAGATGCTGGCCATCCTTCTCCAAATACTTCACTTTAGCGCCTCGCTCCTCAAGTAGCTTCTTCGCTTCGCGGTTCAACTCAACGAAATTGTAGGTTCCAAATGAATTAGTAAACTTGTCTTCCTGCAAACCGATAATCATATATAGGGAGAGATTGGATAAATCCTGTTCAGCAGCGATCAATTTCAAGGATGGTTCATAGTATGCACCGGACAAGCTGATGATTTTGGAAAACAGTGTGCGGTTTTTCATAGCGATATGCAAGGAGACAGAACCACCGAGTGAGTCTCCGGCAAGAATGCGTTCCTGCGCCGTACGGCGGACCGGATAATTGCGCTCTACAAAGGGAATAATTTCTTCAGTGAAGCAGGACGTATAGGCGTCAAAACGGTCTCCTTCTGGAGAATATTCAGCGGTACGAACGGAGGTGTCCACTTCTACGCCGACAATGATAAATGGATCTATGTCTTCATCGAGAATCAGCTGATTTGCTGTCGTAGCAATGCGTCCGAAGTTGAAAAATTCCTCGCCGTCCTGGCAGTAAACCACCGGATAGCTGATAACTTCATTATATCCTGGGGGTAAATAAATGCGTAGGGACCGTTTCTCTCCCAGATGCTTACTATCGATTTCTTCTTTAATAATGGTTCGTTTTAGATAGCGCGAATCTGTCATTTTGCGTGTATCTCCTTCTCGATTGTTTTGCTTTGCTGATGTATTTAAGTTAACATAACCATAGGGACAAGGGTAGCATATTTACCTTGAACCGCGAACTCTGTTACATAAATTTGATACATCTGTTATACAAACAAAAATACTTTTTTTGTTGTTTAAGCGCATTTCCTTTGACTTAACGACTAAAACAGTTGTATAATAATTCTATAACAGAGATCCATGATATTCAAATATTTCGTCGAGGTGAAAAAAATGAGCAAGATTCCTTATGAAGTATATACGGAGGACGTCGAAGCTTTGTCCGTGCTGTCGCCAGACGGTGAAATCGTGAACAAAGAGAAAGCTCCTGACTTAACCGATGATCAATTAAAAGAACTTATGTATCGCATGGTATTTACCCGTACATGGGACGACCGTGCTGTTAACCTGGGCCGTCAAGGACGTCTCGGTTTCTATGCTCCCGTGTCTGGACAAGAAGCTACAATGGTAGGTAGTGAATTTGCTCTGGATAAAGAAGACTTCGTTTGCCCTGGCTACCGCGATATGCCACAGCTAGTATGGCATGGTCTTCCGCTTTATCAAGCATTCCTGTACTCCCGTGGACATCAACATGGCGGAGAGATTCCAGAGGGTGTTAACGTATTGATGCCGCAAATCATCATTGGCGCTCAAGTCCTTCATGCTATGGGGATTGCAATGGGCTTCAAATTGAAACAACAAAAGCATGTAGCTATTACCTACACAGGCGACGGTGGTTCCTCTGAAGGTGATTTCTATGAAGCATTGAACTATGCTGGAGTATTTAAACTTCCGGTTATTTTCTTTGTGCAAAATAATGGCTATGCCATTACAACTCCATTCTCTAAACAAACCGCAGCTAAGTCGATTGCACATAAAGCAGTTGCTGCCGGCATCCGCGGCGTGAAAGTTGACGGTATGGACGTATTTGCTGTAATCAGTGCTGTACGTGAAGCTGCAGAACTTGCTCGCAACGGAGAAGGAGCGACTTTGATCGAAGCAGTTACTTACCGTTTCCGTCCACACTCCTTGTCCGATGATACTTCGAAATACCGGACTAAAGAAGAAGAAGGACAATGGAACGAGAAGGATCCAATCGCTCGTTTGGCTAAATACTTGGAAAAGAAAGGCCTTTGGACTGAAGAAGATACGGCTCGCGTAAAAGAAGAAGCCAAGGCTAAAGTAAATGAGCAAATCAAAAAAGCAGAACAAACTGAGAAGATGACTGTTCCTGGTTTGATCGACAGCATGTTCGAAACCACTCCTAAACATTTGGAAGCTCAAAAGGCTGATTTTCAATAATAAATTTAAATGCTGATTGGTTGTTCTAGTTCTAATGAGGAGGAAATGAAGCAATGGCACAAATGAATATGAAAGAAGCAATTCGCGATGCGATGCGCGTAGAGATGAAGCGGGATCCGAATGTACTTATCTTCGGTGAGGACGTAGGTAATGTCGGCGGCGTATTCCGTGTAACTGAAGGTTTGCAAAAAGAATTTGGAGAACAACGTGTAATTGATACTCCGCTGGCTGAATCAGCTATCGGTGGTATGGCAGTAGGTCTTGGAATTCAAGGCTTCCGTCCAATCGCTGAAATCCAATTCGTTGGTTTTATTTTTGAAGCACTCGATCAAATCCTGGTTCAAGCAGCACGTATGCGTTACCGTTCCGGCGGCCGTTATAATTCGCCAGTTGTATTCCGTACACCATTTGGTGGCGGCGTAAAAGCAGCTGAGTTGCATACTGACTCTCTTGAAGGCTTGATCGCACAAACTCCTGGTATTAAATTGGTAATTCCTTCGAATCCTTATGATGCAAAAGGTTTGTTGATCTCGGCGATCCGTGACAACGACCCTGTCTTCTTCATGGAGCATTTGAACTTGTACCATGCTTTCCGTGATGAAGTACCTGAAGGTGAATATACTGTAGAGCTTGGTAAGGCTAACGTTGTCCGTGAAGGTTCCGATGTTACGATCCTTTCCTATGGCTTGATGGTTCATACTGCAGTGAAAGCTGCCGAAGAACTTGAGAAGAATGGCGTCAAAGCTGAAGTTATCGATTTGCGTACTTTGGTACCGCTTGACTTGGATACAATTCTGGCTTCTGTTAAGAAGACGAACCGTGTAATTATCGTTCAAGAAGCTCAAAAATCTGCTGGTATTGCTGCAGAAGTTATCGCTCAAATTAATGAGCATGCCATTCTGCATTTGGAAGCTCCAGTACTTCGCATTGCTGCCCCGGATACCGTTTATCCGTTCGCGCAAATTGAAGATCAATGGCTCCCAACAACAGCTCGTATTATCGACGGTGTTAATAAAGTACTCGAATTTTAATAAAACGTAAGTTTATAGGAGGTCCTCCAAGTGGCAAAGTTTGAATATCGTTTTCCAGAGCTTGGTGAAGGTTTGCATGAAGGCGAAATTATTAAAATGCACATCAAAGCAGGCGACAAAGTAACTGACGAAGATATCATCATGGAAGTACAAAACGACAAGGCTGTCGTTGAAGTTCCATGTCCGGTAGAAGGTACAGTACTAGAAGTGTTCGGTACGGACGGCGCTATTTTCCGCGTGGGTCAAGTCGTTGCTGTCATCGACGCAACTGGCGACATTCCTGAGCAAGATGCACCTGCTGAAGAAGAAGCTCCAGCAGCAGCAGAAGCAGCATCACCGGCTGCAGCACCAGCAGCTGCGGCAGAAGCACCAGCCGCACCAGACCGTGAAGTATTGGCTACTCCAAGCGTTCGCAAATTTGCTCGTGAGCAAGGTATCGACATTGCGCAAGTAGCTGGCACAGGCAAAGCTGGTAAGATCACTCGTGAAGATGTTGAAGCATTCAAGAATGGTGGCGCAGCTCCAGCAGCAGCACCGGCTTCCGCTGACGCAGCTCCAGCAGCAGTTGCAGCACCAACAGCAGTATCTACTGCAGCTGGTGAAGAAGAACGCGTTCCGTTCAAGGGTATCCGTAAAGCCATTTCCAATGCGATGGTTAAATCGGCTTACACAGCTCCACACGTTACGATCATGGACGAAGTTGACGTAACAGAGCTTGTAGCTTTCCGTAAACGCATGAAGCCTGTAGCTGAGAAGAAAGGCATCAAAGTAACTTACTTGCCATTTATCGTGAAGGCACTCGTTGCTGCTTCCCGTAAATTCCCAGCTCTTAACGCATCCATTGATGAAGTAAATAATGAAATAGTATATAAGAAGCACTATGACATCGGTATTGCTACAGATACAGATAACGGTTTGATCGTTCCTGTAATCAAGGAAGCAGATCGTAAGAGCATCTGGATGATTGCTGAAGCTATTTCGGATTTGGCACTTCGCGGTCGCGAAGGCAAATTGTCTGCTGCTGAAATGAAGGGAAGTACGATTTCGATCTCGAACATCGGATCTGCGGGCGGTATGTTCTTTACTCCGATCATTAACTACCCTGAAGTAGCTATTCTGGGTACTGGCCGTATTACTGAAAAACCAGTTGCAAAAGATGGCGAAATTGTCGTTGCTCCGGTAATGGCTCTGTCACTTAGCTTCGACCATCGTCTGATCGACGGTGCAACAGCTCAAAACTTTATGAACTACATTAAACAACTGCTTGGCAACCCTGAGCTGCTTGTTATGGAGGTGTAACAACATGGTAGTAGGAGACGCTTCAATCGATATCGATACACTAGTTGTAGGTGCTGGTCCTGGTGGATATGTAGCGGCAATTCGTGCCGCTCAGCTCGGCCAAAAGGTTATCATCGCTGATAAATCGGAACTCGGCGGCGTATGCTTGAACCGTGGATGTATTCCTTCCAAAGCGTTGATCGCGGCTGCTCATTCCTATGAGAATGCTAAGCATGGTGACGTTTTTGGTGTTACTGCTGAGAATGTGACTGTAGACTTTGCCAAGACACAAGAGTTCAAGAACGGCGTTGTTAAGCAAATGACTCAAGGTGTTACAGGATTGCTTAAAGGCAACAAAGTTGAAGTATTCAAAGGCGAAATCATGTTCATCAATGATTCGGAAGCACGTGCTTTCAATGAGCATGAATCCCTGCGTTATCGCTTCAAGCACTGTATCCTGGCAACAGGTTCCCGTCCAGTTGAATTGAAGCCATTCCCATTCGGTGGACGTATCATGTCCTCGACAGAAGCTTTGAATCTTCAAGGAATCCCAGGAAGCCTTGTTGTTATCGGTGGCGGCGTTATCGGTGCCGAGCTTGGCCAAATGTTCTCGAAATTCGGTACGAAGGTTACGATTATCGAGGGCACGGATGCAATCCTGCCTGGCCTTGATAAGGATATGACTCGTCTCGTTGCGAAGGGCATGGAGAAGACAGGTATTGAAATTGTAACGAATGCTAAGGCTGAAAGTGCTGAGCAAACGGATAAGAATGTTACAGTTAAATACTCTGTTAACGGTGAATCCAAAGAAGTTACTGCGGATTACCTGCTTGTAACAGTAGGACGTCGTCCTAATACAGATGGTGATCTTGGTCTTGATCTGGCTAACATCGAATTGACAGATCGCGGTATGGTTAAAGTAGACCATCAAGGACGCAGTGTAAGTAACCCTAAAGTATTCGCTATCGGTGACATCGTTCCAGGTCTTGCGCTGGCTCATAAAGCTTCTTACGAAGGTAAGGTTGCGGCAGAAGCCATCTCTGGTTTGCCATCCGTAGTTGACTACAAAGGTATGCCAGCTGTAGTATTCTCAGATCCTGAATGCGCAAGCGTTGGCTTGACTGAGAAAGAAGCTAAGGAAAAAGGCATCAAGGTTAAAGCAGGCAAGTTCCCATTTGCGGCTAACGGACGTGCAACTTCCGTGAATGCTACTGAAGGCTTCGTTAAAATCGTAGCTAATGCAGACAACGAAGTTGTAATCGGCGCACAAATCGTCGGTATCGAAGCTTCCAACCTCATTGCTGAGCTTGGTCTTGCTATTGAGATGGGTGCAACGCTTGAGGATATCTCTTTGACAGTCCATGCTCACCCAACACTTGGTGAGATCGTAATGGAAACGGCTGAACTCGTTGAAGGCCATCCAATCCACATGATTTCTCGTTAATTCGAGGTTTAACTTTTCATCAACTCAAATCCTCTAGCAGGATTTCTCCTAAGCTTATTGTTAAGGCAAGACCGTTATGGTCTTGCCTTTTTTTTGCTAAGAATGAGCAGCAATAATGATACATAATTATCGGCGGCGCTCGATCTCTTGTTTATTATGAAATTTTACTACGAAATGGAATGTTTCACTTGAACTATTTGTTTGAATATGGAATGCTATGAAATATAATCTATTCATCATAGTATTCTCTCTATTAATCTAAAATCAAGAGGTTATTCCATGATTAGAAGATTACGATTACGAACATTAGTAATAGGCGGATGTATCACCTTTTTCTTTGTCGTATTGATGATAAGGGTATTCTGGCTGCAGGTGATGGAGACGGAATTCTGGACAGCGTATGCGGAGCAGCAGTGGTCTAGAAAGCAGCCCCTGTACGCGACACGGGGGACGATCACGGATCGTAACGGCGAGGTTCTGGCGATGATGGCTCACGCTTATACGGTATCGGTGAATCCGAAGCTGATTAATAGTCTGGGCTTACAGGAAGAAGTAGCCGAAGGTCTTGGCGAAGTGCTTGGCAAGAATAAAGCAGACTTAATCAAACTAGTAAATGCGAAGAATAAAGACGGGAATTTCTATGTGCAGCGCGAGGTGCGTTATGAGGGCTACAGGATCGATCAGGATCTGAGGGATCAAGTCGAGATCTTCACTCGAAAGCTGAAGGACAAGCATGAGCTTGACGATGTGGGCATCTATCTGACCAAGGAGCAGAAACGCTTCTATCCATGGAAGAGTCTGGCTGCGCATGTTCTTGGCTATGTAGATCGTGACGGGATTGCCATATCTGGTCTTGAGTCATTATACGATGAGGAATTGAAGGGGCAGGACGGCTCTTTTGAGTATAAAAGTGACGGCCGGGGAATTGCGGTTACAAAGGCGGATGAGATCTACAATCCAGCCAAGAACGGTAAGAATATCGAGCTAACGATTGATCATACGATTCAATATTATATTGAAGAAGCGATGAAGGAAGCCTTTGATGAGCTGAAGCCGATTAGCATGACCGTGATTGCCGCGGATCCGAAGACGATGGAAATATTGGGCATGGCTAATTTGCCTACCTATAATCCGAATGAATACTGGCTGGAGAATGATCTGGGCAATTTCTACAATCATGCGATCAAGTCGGTGTATGAGCCAGGTTCGACCTTCAAGATCGTAACGTTAGCTGGGGCGGTACAAGAGGATTTATTTAATCCGAAGGCCAAATATATGTCGGGAAGTATTCGGGTGCCGGGCCAGACATTGCATGATATTAAGCGTTCAGGCTGGGGGAAGATCGACTATCTGGAAGGAGTCATGCGCTCCAGTAATGTGGCCTTCGTTAAGCTCGGCTACGAAATGCTCGGACCAGAGCGATTGAAGCAGTACGTGGATAACTTCGGATTCGGGCAAAAGACAGGCATCGAACTGCCTGGTGAAGCGGCGGGAGTGGTAAGTCCGGAACAGCCCTCCGAATATGCCACCATGTCATATGGGCACGGCAAACTGATGGTTACGCCTCTACAACAGCTGGCAGCAGTAGGCGCTGTGGCTAACGGGGGAATGCTGCTTAAGCCTCATATTATTAAATCAATCACAGATCCACAATCTGGAGAAGTCATTAAGACGCAGCCGGAGCCTGTACGTCAAGTGATATCCGCGGACAAGGCCAAAGAGGTTGGAGAATACCTGGAGCAGGTTGTATCAAACAGTGAATACGGAACCGGGCGTAGAGCTTATATTGAAGGCTACCGGGTCGCCGGTAAGACCGGTACTGCCGTTAAGCCTTTCAAGGGCAAATATGATTACACCAAGCAGGTCGTGTCTTTTATCGGATATGCGCCGGTCGATGATCCTAAGGTCGTGATGCTGGTTCTGATCGATGAACCGAAGGACTCGGATCTGGGCGGGGGCAAGGCAGCAGCCCCGGTATTCAAGAAAATTATGAACCAGATACTTCAGTATATGGGGGTGCGGAAGACCATTGTAGCGTCTGGGGACAGTGATCTTGCTCAGAATACAGCAATGCTGCGGACTCCCGATTTAAGCAAGCTGTCTTTACAGCAGGCATTAACAGAGCTTCGCAATACGGACATCCCTTATGCATTGCTGGGGAACGGCAAGGAGCTTGTATCGCAATTTCCGAAACCAGGAAGTTCACTGATGAAAGGTCAGCAAGTATATCTTCTAACAGAAGCAGTAGACCATATCGAAATCCCGGATCTCAAGGGACAATCTCTTCGCGATGCGCTTGAGTTACTATCCGTGCTGAATATTTATGTTACCTTTGAGGGCGAAGGCTTTGTCGTCTCCCAGTCGGTCTTAGAAGACAGCATGAACAAACAGGTGAAGCTTGTGCTTGAACCCCCGGGCGGAGTGCGCAGCGAGAGTGTAGAAGATGAGGAAGATAGCGATGCGGATAGAGAGGAGACTGGTTAAGGGCGGGCCGTAAGGCTCGCTCTTCTTTTATTTTAGATAGGGTTCGGATATGGCATTGAACAGACAAATTCTTTTTGCTAAAATAAAACCGTCTGGACGGTACAGTAAATTTGTGCGTCACTTGCAAATATGGAGGTTACGATCATGGCGAAATCGAAGCGTTCGCTTCTTCTTGAAGCTGCTTCTACAATTATAGTGGAGCAGGGCATCAGCCACTTAACTCTGGATGAGGTTGCAGCCCGGGCGGGAGTAAGCAAGGGCGGCTTGCTATATCATTTTGCAAGCAAGGATGAGCTGATCAAAGGATTAAATGAGGAGACCATTCGGGAATTCCGCGAATTGCTGCAGCAGGAGCTGGAGGAGACAGGCAGCTATACGAAGTCTTATTTATTGGCCACGCTGCGACAATTGGAAGGCTGCGGTCGTTACAATGCAAGCTCCAGCATGCTGGCGGCGATTGCCACGAATATGGAGATGATCCAGCTCTGGGATGAAGACTATCAGAGATTCCGTACTGAGATGGTGAAGGAGGGGCTCTCATTCGAGGCTGGTATGGTCATTCGATTGGTTGCCGACGGTTTACTCTATTCCCGGCTGTTCAATAGTGATCCGCCCAGTCAGGAGGAAGGGCGGAGAGTTATTCAATTTTTGTTAGAATTCATCGATAAGGAGACAGATAAATGAGCTACTTGATGTTAGGCCTAGCGATTGTGATGGAAGTTTTCGCTGCAACCATGTTGAAGCTGTCGAATGGCTTTGCCAAATGGGCTCCGATGATCGGCGTCATTGTGGGGTACGGGCTGGCATTTTGGCTTATGTCACAAGCGTTGAAGTTTCTGCCGCTAGGATTCGTATATGCAACCTGGAGCGGCGTCGGAACGGTCCTAACCGTTCTAGCCGGAATGTGGCTATTTAAAGAGAAAATGAACCGTCAAGCCTGGGTCGGTATGGGCATTCTGATTGCCGGCATTGTCTTGTTGAATGCAGCGAAGTAGAAGGAGGTCATTAGTATGTCTGGAGTCTTATATTTAACGTTGGCAATCATCTTCGAAGGTTTCGCCACGACGATGCTGAAGCTATCGGAAGGGTTCACTTTGCTCGGACCTAGTATCGGAGTTGCTGTAGGTTATTTAATCTCCTTCACTTCGCTTAACTTCTCCTTGAAGTATATTTCCCTCTCGACCGCATATGCGACCTGGAGCGGAGTAGGAACGGCTTTGTCGGTAGTGATTGGGATCGCCGTCTTCGGAGAACATATTAACCTACTGAAAATTTCCGCGATTGTGCTCGTTATTATAGGTATTGTTGTGATGAACCGTGCCATGGCTGAGAAGACGGAGGGGAAAGCAAGTTCTCAAGAGATGTAGCAAGGTGACGGGGCCGAGCTGATGCATATTGTAAATCATAGACAAACTTAATTCGTGCAGCTATACTTTATTAAGTAACTATATTTGTTTTGCGAGTTATTTTATTATGAACTATAATGCGCACGCAGTTTGGTATTTTTCTATAGGAAGGTTGTGTTCATCATGAGTAAGAAAGTGTACAAAGGGGAAGAAATCGAAGTATATTTTGATGCGGAGAAATGCATTCATTCCGGAATATGTGTGAAGGGGATGCCGGAGGTATTTGATCTGAAGAAGCGGCCATGGGTCAATACAGTAGGCGCATCGGCGGATAAGATCACTGCTCATATTGAACTTGTCCTAGTGGAGCGCTGACCTACAAGTGGCATACTAAACCATCAGATAACGAGACAGAGAAGGAGTGAGATGAATGAGTAAGGTTCAACATCATCCGCAGGATCATCAATTTTATATCGAAGATCATGGGGAGATCATTGCTGAAATGACTTATAGCGTATCTAGCGAGACTCTCTATATTATCGATCATACGTATGTGGATGATAAGTATCGCGGACAAGGGTTGGCGGAGGATTTGATGTCCAACGTCGCTGATTATGCCAGACGCCATCAGATCAAGTTATTCGGGCTTTGTCCATTCGCCAAGAGACAGTTGGAGACGAAGTCGGAATATGCCGATGTAAAGTATTAATCTATTAGACATAGACTATGGCGGGTTCTTGTTCACAAGGACCTGTCTTTTTTTTATTATGCTAAAGCTGCAACAATGGTTGACCGAGACTTCCGATCTTGGTATATTCTTTGGAATAATGTGGAGGAGGACGAAGAGAAATATTACGCGCTCGGAGCAGGACTTAATAAGTACGATGGAGAAATACAGATTGAATTCTCATGCTGGAGAAATCCAAAAAAACAATTATTTGCGCATTAACAATACGAATATCAGTGCGAATGAAGCGGCTAAGCTCATTAAAGAGAGATTTGAGTTGTAAACTCGCTGGGGATATGCAGGCATAAATTCAGTTTAGAACATCAAGATGAAACCAAGTATGGAGGACAAGTTACCATGATACCTATTAAGCTGCCGAAGGAACAGAAGCAAGAGATTGTGGAGAGTGTGAAGGAATATTTTGAAATGGAGCGTTCCGAGAGCATCGGCGATATCGCTGCGGAGCAGTTGCTCGATTTCATGCTCAAAGAGCTTGCGCCCTATGTGTATAACAAAGCGATTGAAGAAGCCCGGCAGGCCGTAGAGCAGAAGCTAGTATCGATCGAGGAGGAATTATACTCCTTGAAGAAGCCATTGCGTTAATCGGGAGCGAGAAGGGAAGAAAGGCTTCCACTGAGGAGGCTTCCGCCTACACCTGTGATGCATGGCAGTTAACATAACAAGAGGGATATGGAAAATTCCATACCCCTTAAGCAGAGCCATCCGGGCCTATAGGAAGAAGGGAAGCAGAAATAGATCACTAATAGCTAAGAACGGTATCCGCCTACGGAAGAAGCGGCGCCGCGGGAAGAATCCGGGATGGAATCCGAACTGGCGTTTGTCTGCCGACATCCCGGCCATCATCTCGTCGGTTGGAATAGCGAGGGTGACACCGTCACTATCTACGTGGGCAATAAATCCGTCATACCTCTGACCATCAGTCGTAGTTATGCCGACATATTTATTCATACAGCTCCAGCATACTTGTTGATAATCCATAGCTAACCTCCTTATAGGAATGGTTTTCAACCATAGTCTATGGATTATAACCTAGATTGCTCACGACATTCGCCCATCCTGATGAGAAATAGCTGAGCCAAATCAGATCACTAGCTTATTCCAACGAAAAAGACGAGGATACCCACGAAAACCAGGCGAACTCTGGTTTCGCTAAATTTAATACACCGATAATGATGCATATAATCCCCACTAGAAAATTCATCAGATTCAACGCCTTCTGGAATAATTACGAGTGAGAAGAAATAATGTTTTGGTAAAATGAAAGCCATGTCTTGTATGTAACTCTAGGGAAAGGAGGATGCAAGATGAGTATTGTAACTCGTAAGATCAGCGGTATTTTTATACCGGTCAAAGACATTATAGCCGCCCGCGATTGGTATTGTTCATTATTAGGCCTTGAACCGGACTTCGAGATTATTTCCGGGCATCTTTGCTGCATTCCTATGGATAACAACGGACTCAATGTGATATTGGACAGTAAGGTTTATACAGAAGATTCTTACGCGCGGACGCCGATGTTTCATTTTAACACCGATGACATTGAGCAGGCCTATCAATACGTACAGCAATTAGGCGCTGAGCTCGTGACACCTATTGAACACGGTCATTGGTTCAATCTTAAAGATCCGGACGGAAATATGCTGATGATCTGCAAATGTAATTGACCTGGGAAGCAAGGGATTAGAGTTTATTAAAAAATGAACGTTGGAAGGTGGCGTTTACTATCGAAGCGAAAGAAGCTTTATCTGTGGTTGTATTCAATGAAGCCTATCAGGTCCGCTTAGTATCGGATTTGGCTGCTGCCCAAGCATATTATCGTGATGTGCTTGGCTGTGATGTGGATAACTGGGGCCATGCTGTTCGTGGGGGAATGCGTCTGATCCTTCAGCAGGCGAAGCAGCCCAGCGATGTCGTTCCGAATCAAGCATCAGCGAAGCGAAGTAATTACCCAACGGATTGGGAGGGACCTGATCTGGCTTGGGATACATTTGTTCATGTCGACTATGAGCAATTCGATCTTCTGGAGCAGCAATTGCGCTCGAACGGGGCCAATATTATACATGGTCCGATTGAAGCAACACATAGCAATGGTATGACCTTCAAGAACATATATGTGCAGGATCCTGACGGATATATTATTGTCTTCGGATAAAATAGCAGAGGCCATCCCTCGTCACCAATGACGATAAGGATAGCCTCTGCTTCATTTTATATGAATAAATTGATGCCTGATTGATCGGCTTTGCCGAGATAGTAGCCGACTCCTGCAACCTTAACGCCGTCGATCAGTTCCTCGTGCTTGATGCCCATTACGTCCATTGACATTTGGCAAGCGACGATCTCAACTCCTTGCTGGATCGCCGATTGAATCAGCTCTTCCAGGGAGGAGACATTGTTGTTGTTCATCACGGAGCGGATCATTTTTGCACCCATCCCCATCATGTTCATTCTGGATAAGGACAGCTTCTTGCTGCCACGCGGCATCATCGCTCCGAACATGCGTCCAATCATATTCTTGGAGACAGCAACCTTCTCTGGTTTGCGGATGATGTTCAGTCCCCAGAAGGTGAAGAACATCGTGACTTTCTTGCCGCTAGCTGCTGCGCCATTAGCGATGATAAAAGAAGCGATAGCCTTATCTAGATCGCCGCTGAAGACGATCATTGAGCTTCCATCAGCAGTTGCTTGTGCCGGAGCAGTGGAAACTGCTTCGGTCAAGGGAGCTCCTTTTTCTACATATGCTTCAATCGTTCCGTTCGGATTTTTGCTAACTTGTCTAAGCTGGTTGCCGGACATTTTGACCCAAGCCTGAACATCCTCGTAGAAACCGGCATCTGTTGCCGTAACATGCAGGATCTCGCCACTACTCAGCTCATCCATCTTCATCCTTAGCTGAACCAGCGGTCCTGGGCAGCATAACCCGCATGCGTCCAGCTCAGCTGTTGCTTGAATCATGGGCTCAGCCGTCGAGGCAATCTGTCCCTCGGCAGCAATGCGTTCTTGCTGCAATTTTACTTTATTAGCCTGCTCTCCCGCAGGGGGTGTAGTTACTCCGCCTGGCTTATAGTTTGCCATTTGATAAGTCTTGTAGCCGCCGGTCAGGTTGCGCACCTTAAAGCCTTTTTGCTGCAAAATACGGGATGCCGTGTATCCTCTTAATCCTACTTGGCAGTACACCCAAATCTCCTTGGATGCATCCAACTCATCAAGTCGGCTGCGCATTTCATCGACAGGGATGTTCAAGGAGTCAGGAATATGGCCATTCGCATGCTCAAGCTCGGAACGAACGTCGACCAATATTGTATTGACCGGATCTCGCTGTGTAAGCTGCTGTGCCGTGAATACTTGTGTTCTTCCGCTCAATATATTTTCAGCGGTGTAGCCAGCCATATTTACCGGGTCCTTCGCGGAAGAGTACGGCGGTGCATAAGCCAACTCCAACTCTGTCAGATCCGTAACATTACCGCGGAAGCGGATCACGGTAGCAATATCGTCGATGCGCTTGTCGACACCGTCATAACCAACGGCCTGAGCGCCAAGCACAATACCTTGATCATCAAACAGCAGCTTCAACGATAGCGGAGTTGCTCCCGGATAGTAAGCGGCATGAGAATTCGGATGAACATAGGATACGTGGTAGGGTAATCCCAAACGCTGTAAAGTTTTCTCGTTATTACCCGTTGCTGCGCCCGTTAATCCGAATACTTTGATGATAGAAGTGCCTTGCGAGCCTTTATAGGTCGTCTCAAGACCATATACATTGTCCGCAGCGATCCGTCCTTGCTTGTTGGCCGGTCCTGCCAGTGGAATCGCCGTCTTGTTTCCATTTACGAAATCCACAACTTCAACCGCATCACCTACCGCATACACTTGATCCAGATTGGTCTCTAGACGATCGTTCACGATGATATGGCCGCGCGGCCCGAATTCCAAACCGCTGTTCTTCAGGAAGCCGGTATCCGGGGTAACACCAATGGCAAGAATGACAATTTCGCTAGTTAACGAGCTTCCGTCAGCGGTCTGTACTTGAATGCGGTTGTCTGTCTCCTGGAATGAGGCTACCGTCTGCGACATAAGCAGATTCACACCACGCTCTTCCAGCTCTTTGGCCAGGACAGCAGCCATTTCCGGATCGAAGGGAGCTAAAATTTGCGGTCCGCCTTCAATCAAGGTAACATCAAGACCGATATCGCGCAGATTTTCAGCCATCTCTACACCGATGAATCCACCCCCGATGACGATTGCCGATTGCACCTTCTCTTCGACGACACGCGCTTTGATGCGATCCGTATCTGGGATATTGCGCAGTGTATGGATTCGTGCACTCTCGATTCCAGGCAGGTTCGGGCGGATCGGTCTTGCACCTGGGGAGAGGATCACTGCATCATAGCTCTCCTCATAATCGCCGCGCTCCTTGCTGCGTACAAGTACGGTCTTGCTGTCCGGACGAAGCTCCATGACTTCGCTCTCGGTACGAATATCGATATTAAAGCGTCTGTACATCGCTTCTGGCGTCTGTACAAGCAGCTTGGAACGCTCCTTGATAGAGTCTCCTATATAATAGGGAAGTCCGCAGTTGGCGAAGGAGATGTAGGCATCCCTTTCGAACATGACAATATGAGCATCTTCATCCAGTCTCCGCAACCGTGCTGCCGCGGTCGCACCCCCGGCGACACCGCCTACGATTAATACTTTTTTACTCATGCTTGTTCCTCCTCAAATAATGCTGTTACCAGCTTTCGAATTTTCTCATCCACAATCCGATAATTGATCTCCAGCCCATTACGCTCGGCCTCTACAATCCCGGCACTGCGCAATTTCTGCAAATGCTGCGATACTGTCGATTGCGGCAGATCAAGGCATTCCTGCATATAAGAAACATTGCACTGCTTCTTCTCCATGAGTCCCCGAATTATACAGAGCCGCACAGGATGGGCCAAGGCTTTCAATATTTCCGCTGCCTGGTTATAGGCTTTAAAATTGTTGTCCACAGGGAATTCACCTCGAACTATTTCGTTATATCGCAATATTACGATATAGTGATATAGAAGTCAAATCCACATTTTTCGTACAAGCGTGCATATAAATAGGGAGTAATAATGAAAGGTTTAGCTCGGTCTAGCGAATTGAAAGTTAACAAGCTGTGCTTGATTTCTTATATAATGAACTGGTAAAGTTGAAACGGGCCAAATTTTAATGAGATAAGAACGAACGCTTTGAAAAGGAGATTAGGCAGGAAATGGACAATATTTTGGACTTTTTGAAATCGATTATTCTAGGTATCGTAGAAGGGATTACCGAGTTCTTGCCGGTTTCCTCCACAGGCCATCTCGTAATCTTCGAGAACCTGTTAGGTTTTGAGGGTACAACCCCTTCCTTTGTAGAGATGTATACTTATGTGATTCAGCTTGGCGCCATTCTGGCGGTTGTCGTCCTGTATTGGGCCAAAATCAAGGACACGCTCGTGAACTTCTTCCCGGGGAAGGTTGGGTTTGAGCGTTCCGGGTTCAGGTTCTGGCTTATGCTGGCGATCGCATGTATTCCTGGCGGCGTATTCGGCGTTTTGCTGAACGACCTATCTGATGAGTATCTATTCACACCGGTTGTCGTAGCTATTACGCTATTCTTCGGCGGGATTTGGATGATGTATGCCGAATCTAGATTCCGGAACAACAGAGCTCCGGGAATAGGTGGCGATGAACTGAACGTGACGGTCAAGCAAGCGATTATTATCGGTGCCTTCCAGTGTTTGGCTATCATTCCGGGGATGTCTCGTTCCGCTTCCACGATTATTGGGGGCTGGGTCGCTGGATTGTCGACGGTGGCAGCTGCGGAATTCTCGTTCTTCCTGGCGATTCCGGTTATGGTCGGCATGAGCTTGTTGAAAATTTTGAAAATCGGCGGGTTGACAAGCCTGACTAGCACAGAGATTATTTCACTTATTATCGGCTTTGTCGTATCTTTCATTGTTGCATTGGCCGTTATTCGGAAGTTCATCTCTTACTTGCAGAAGAAGCCGATGAAGGTATTCGCGATTTATCGTATGATCTTTGCAATTATCGTACTGGTAGCAGGGATAGCGGGGATTTTCCACTAATATAATAGTTGATTGAAGTCATGATGCCTGGGCATGAGGGAGTAACCTTTATCGCTCAGGCTTCGTCTTTTTTTATAGAGGTTCAAGTCAGACGGGTGGGTGAGAATGTGATAATTTGGATTAATGGAGCCTTTGGCTCGGGCAAGACGACCGCAGCGTTCGAGTTACAAAGGCGGATTCCTGATTCTGTCGTGTATGATCCTGAGCATGTTGGCTTCTTCATTAGAAAGCAATTGCCGAAGTCTATACATAAAGGGGATTTTCAAGATTATCCGATGTGGCGGGAAATGAATTATGCTATGCTGAAGCATTTGAGTGAGGAGTATAGCGGGACCGTTATTGTACCTATGACAATCACGAATCCGGACTATTTTGCCGAGATCGTTGGACGGTTGCGAGGTGTCGGGGCAGACATTTGTCATGTGACTTTGCTTGCTTCCAGGGAAACTTTGCTAAAGCGCCTTAAAGGGCGGGGGGAGAGGTCGAACTCTTGGCCGATCCAGCAGATAGACCGCTGTCTAGCCAGTCTTGGTACAGAGGTATTCGCCGAACATGTCTATACCGATGAGTTGACAGCGGAAGAAGTTGTCGAACGAATTGCTTCGCTCAGCGGTGTTACGCTGCTTCCCGATACGAGAGGCAGATTCCGGAAGGCGCTCGATCGCAAGCTGATTACGATCCGGCATATTCGCTTTTAGAGGTATTCTGAAAGTCCGATTGAACTTTTTGAACTCATATTTTAATGTCAGGGCAGGGTCATATTCTACTACATTGTAAAATTACAGTCTGTTATAATGAATAAGATATGTTATAAAACGAGTATTTGGGGTGTGCGATAGATGAAGAATTATTTGGATTTACTACAGGATGTAATGGATCACGGAACGGAAAAAGAGGATCGGACAGGCACGGGTACTTATTCGGTATTCGGCAGACAATTACGCTTTGATCTCAGCAAGGGGTTCCCGCTAATGACGACGAAGCGGATTCACTTGAAGTCGGTTGTACACGAACTGCTCTGGTTCCTCAGCGGAGACACCAATATTAGATACTTGAAAGAGAACGGGGTCAGCATTTGGGATGAATGGGCGGATGAGAACGGAGATCTGGGCCCTGTATATGGCTCGCAATGGCGTTCCTGGCCGACACCGGACGGAAGAAGAATCGACCAGATTGCTGGTGTGATCGAATCGATCAAGAACAATCCGGATTCGCGCCGTCACTTGGTCAGTGCTTGGAACGTAGCTGAAATCGACGAGATGAAGCTGCCGCCTTGTCACTTCGTGTATCAGTTCTATGTGGCTGATGGGAAGCTGTCTTGTATGCTGACGATGCGATCTGTCGATACTTTCCTCGGTTTGCCGTTTAATATCGCCAGCTATGCGCTGCTCACGCATATGGTTGCACAGCAATGTGGCTTGGAAGTCGGTGAATTCATTTGGTCGGGTGGAGACGTGCATATTTATAAGAACCATCTTGAACAGGTGAAGACCCAATTGGAGCGGGAACCTTATCCTTTGCCGCAGCTTGTGATTAAGCGCAAGCCGGATTCTATTTTTGATTATGTCTATGAAGATTTCGAATTTGTCGGCTACCAGCATCATCCTGGCATTAAAGCCCCTGTTGCGGTATAGAAGCTAGCCAATGATAGGTCTGCCTGTAGAGCGGCTATTTGAATGAACGGATTCCAGGAAGGTGGATGAGAAAATATGGGAATAACATTTATTTGGGCTATGACCAGGGACGGAGTTATTGGTCGGGATAATGATTTGCCTTGGCGTTTGCCCGCGGATATGGCCTTCTTCAAAGCACAAACGACAGGGAAGACCGTACTTATGGGTCGCAAAACCTGGGAGTCGATGCGCAGCCGCCCACTGCCGAACCGTCGCAATGTCGTCATGACGAATGATCGCTCGTATCATGCTGAGGGCGCGGAGATCGTACATACGGTTGAAGAGGCGTTAGCTCTGGCGGATGGCGAGGAATTAATGGTGATTGGCGGGGCCGGGATTTTCCAAATGTTGATTCCTTATGCGAATCGCCTGCTGGTCACGAAGATTGATGAGGACATTGCCGGAGATACTTTCTTCCCGTCGATCGATTGGTCCGAGTTCCAGCTGGAGCAGGAGAGCGCAGGAATTCGTGATGAGAAGAACCCTTATAATTACCGGTTTTTGACCTATGTAAGGCGACATCCGTCTGCATAATAGTACAAAATATCAATTTATTAGTCCATTAATAACGTTCCCCTGGGGTGCTAACATCAAGTTACATGATAACGGGAGGGTTCACTAGTGGTTGCATTTCCGTAATGCGCTGCATAGACAAGCCGGATCAGTCGATCCGGCTTGTCTGCTCTCGTTGGCAACGGAGGGGGGAAATAAGTTGTCTACACCAACTGGATTTATGGAGTTTACCCGTCACCTACCGGGGGACCGCAGTCCGCTGGAACGGGTAAATGATTGGCAGGAATTTCACAAGCATCTGACTGAACAGGAATTGCAGACACAGGGAGCACGCTGCATGGATTGCGGAACTCCGTATTGTCATACAGGAATCGAGATGATTGGGGGCACTTCGGGCTGTCCGCTGCACAATCTGATTCCGGAATGGAATCATCTCGTCTACCGCGGCATGTGGAGAGATGCGCTGGAGCGCCTGCACAAGACGAATAATTTTCCGGAGTTTACAGGCAGGGTGTGTCCTGCTCCTTGTGAAGGTTCTTGTACAGTAGGACTCATTGGCCAGCCAGTAACGATCAAGACGATTGAACAAGCGATTGTCGATAGGGGCTTTGAGGAAAGCTGGATTGTAGCAGAGCCGCCTGCGCATCGTACGGGTCACAAGGTTGCGGTCGTTGGCTCCGGTCCGGCAGGGCTGGCCTGTGCAGCGCAATTGAACAAGGCTGGACATGAAGTGACTGTGTATGAACGTGCGGACCGGATCGGCGGTCTATTGATGTACGGCATACCCGCAATGAAGCTGGATAAGAAGATTGTACAGCGCCGCGTCAATCTCCTCGCTGCCGAAGGCGTAAAGTTCGTCACGAATACGGAGATTGGTAAGGATATCATGACACAGCAGCTGATAGATCAATATGATGCGGTTGTGCTATGTGGCGGGGCGACGAAGCCTCGCAAGTTCGAGATTGAAGGCAGCCATTTACAGGGCGTACATTATGCGATGCCTTTCCTGAACGGCACGATTAAGAGCTACCTCGATTCCGGGCTGCAGGATGGGCAATATACTTCGGCAGCAGGGAAGGATGTAATCGTAATTGGCGGCGGAGATACTGGCTCAGACTGTGTCGCTACAGCTCTGCGCCATGGATGCCGCAGCATTACGCAATTTGGCACTCACGGCAAGGCACCGCTGAAGCGGGATCCACTTGCCAATCCGTGGCCGCAATTCCCGAATGTCTACACGCTCGATTATGCCCAGGAAGAGGCCAAAGCGCTGTACGGGGAGGACCCAAGGGAATTCTCCATCATGACCACCCGCTTCGTCGGCGACGAGCAGGGGCGCTTGAAGGAGCTGCACACGGTTCAAATCAAACGTACGGTCGATGGGGAAGGCCGCAAAACCTATGAGCCTGTTCCCGGGACGGAGCGGATATTCCCGGCCCAACTGGCACTCATTGCCATTGGATTTGATGGGCCGGAGACAACGATGATCGATGAGCTGGGTCTTGAGACAGACCGCCAAAGCAATGTCAAAGCGCGCTACGGCAAATATAACACGAATGTTGACAAGGTGTTCGCCGCCGGTGATATGCGCCGAGGGCAGAGTCTGGTCGTGTGGGCCATCCAGGAAGGCCGCGAGGCGGCACGGGAAGTCAATAAGTTCCTGACAGGGGACGGAATCCTAGCGTAATGAGGAGGTTGGACCTCTAACGAAACGTGGTATCGCTATTTCAATTTAAACGGTCTGCTAGAAATTTTAACGAAACTGGGTATCGTTATTGAAGCGAATTATGGGCTTAATGAATGAATTTCTTCCAAATAACGATATGGTGTTTCGTTAGATTTAAGTTACCACTATTTTTGAGGAAATAACGGTCTGTAGTTTCGTTAGACGAAAACGTGGAGCCAACTATGTGAAAATATGTTATAATAAATGTTAGCTACAGGGCTGCGCGGAGCGCGGCCCTTTTTTATCTGTGGAACTGGAATGCTAGGAAAGAGGGGCGCTTGAAACAATGAAAACGCTCGTAATTGCCGAGAAACCCGACATGGGACGAACGATCGCTGCGGTGATTGAACCGCGGGCGAAGAATAATCGCTCTTATCTGGAAGGAGAGCAATATATTATTACCTGGGCGATCGGACATCTGCTCGGTTTGGCTGAGCCTGACGCCTATGATGACAAGTATAAAAAATGGAATTTCTATGATCTGCCGATCATGCCGGAGCAATTTAAGATTGTGCCGAATCCGAAGACGAAGGATCAATTGAAGACGATCGGCGAGCTGGCCAAGCGTTGTAATGCGGTGGTGAATGCCTGCGACGCCGGACGCGAAGGACAATATATCTTCGCTTTGATTCAGCAGCGGCTTAAGCTTATGCAGCCGGTCAAGCGGCTTTGGATCTCTGACTTGACCTCGGAGAGTATCGCCAAAGGCTTCGCCGAGCTGCGGAGCAGCGAAGAGTTCGCAAATCTGACGAAGGCAGCGCGGGCGAGAAGTGAGGCTGACTGGCTTATCGGCATGAATGCCTCACGTGCCTTTACAACAAAGCATAATACGCTGCTCTCGGTCGGCCGGGTGCAGACGCCTGTACTCGCGCTGATTTATGACCGTCAGAAGGAAATCGAGAGCTTTGATTCCTTGACTTATTACGAGATCAAAGCTGAATTTGAACAGGACGAGCGGTCTTATATTGGAACCTGGCAAGGGGATCGATTGACAGATGCAGAGAAGGCTCGGTCTTTAGCGGATAAAGTACGCGGCAAGCAAGGCCAGATCGTGGAATATGAGGTTAAGGAGACAAAGGAATATCCTTATAAGCTGTACGACCTGACGCTGCTTCAACGCGATGCGAACGCGAAGTTTGGCTACTCAGCCAAGAAGACGCTTGATTTGGCCCAGGCTTTATACGAACGCCATAAGCTGATTACATATCCGCGTACGAACTCCAATTATGTAACTGAACAAAATATCGAAGGCATGCACAAAACGTTGCATATGCTGAAATCTACAGATTATAAGGAACTAGCCGAGGGTGGGAATCAGAAGCGGGTGCATGTGAATAACAAATCGGTTTGCAATCCTTCCCGTGTGGAAGATCACCATGCAATTTTGCCGACCTTAAGACGGCCGGGAACGCTTAGCAAGGAAGAGGGGAATATTTATGATCTCGTCGTCCGCCGCTTTTTGTCGCATTTCTATCCGGCGGCTGAATATAAGCAGCACACGGTGATGACGGAAGTTGAGAAGGAATTGTTCAAGACGAATGTTAAGGAACTGCTGTCCTTGGGCTGGAAAGTGTGCTTGCCTGGTGATGACAGCAAAGCTTCAAAGCGCGGCAAGAAGAAGGAAGAAGAGGAAGACCAAGAGGAAGAGGTCAGTGAGCCGTTCTCTGTTGACCGCGATAAGCCGGTGCTATGCAAGGAAGCTGAGGCGAAGGAGAAAGCCACTCAGCCCCCGAAGCCTTATACCGAAGGCACGCTGCTCAAGGCTATGGAGAGCGCTGGCAAGCAGCTTGAGAATGACGAGCTCCGTGAAGCGATGAAGGATGCGGGTCTTGGAACGCCGGCGACCCGGGCAGCAACGATCGAACGCTTGAAGAGCGTCGGATATATAACGATGCAGGGCAAGCGGATCACTGTAACGCAGAAGGGGCGCACCGCCATCGAATTAATCAGGCATGCTGGAGTAGAGCTGTTAACTTCTCCCGAGATGACAGGGCAATGGGAACGCCGACTGTACCAAATCTCCAAAGGAGAGGCGACCAGCGAGAAATTTATGGAGAACGTGAAGAAATTTACGGTATCGATCGTTGAGAAGGTGCGCGTACAGAAGAAAGCGGACGCTTCGTTGTTTGCCGGTGGCCCTGAGGAGAAGGGCAAGCGCGGCAGCCGCACAGGCTCCCGCTCCAAAGGAGGCGAATCCGCGAACGCTTCAAGGCGGGGAAGCGGCTCATCTGGCAGCGGGCAGACTATCGGGGTGGCGGCAGCTGGAAAAGCCGCTGGCACCGGGGGTTCGGCTGTCGCGTCTAATAGCTTCGAAGCGTTGGCGCCGTGTCCGCGCAGCGGGTGTGGCGGTCAGCTGATCGAAGGCCGCAAAGGTTATGGCTGTACTCATTACAAGCAGGGCTGCGGCTTTGTCATTTGGAAAGAGTATGCCGGCAAGAAAATTTCGCGCACGATGCTGCAATCCTTACTTGAGAAAGGCCATACTCAAATTTTATCCTTCAAGCATTCAGAAGTAGATTATAAAGGCCGAATCACGCTGCTTGATCACGAGAGCGGGAAGTTAAATGTGGAACGGACAGAGGGTTAATGTACAAAAAACTGGGCCGATGGAAAAATCCATTAACCCAGTTTTTTTGTATATCTATTTATAGTTCATTGCATAGCATTATCTGGATCTATGTGACAATTTCTTAGGGCTGCGGGCTTGCCCGGAGCCGGATATAATGGACGGGATCTCTTCGAGCGAGGCTACCGTATATAAATAGGAATCATTACGCGGCGCCAGCTCTATGAGATTGTAGGACCATTCATCGGGATGCTTGATATAGATGGCATGGATACCTGCCGTTAGAGCTGGCGAGATGTCGGTCCGCAGACTATTCCCGATCATCCATGTATTTTGACGATGGAACGGGCGAGAGCCCAGAATCTCTTCCAATGCATCAATATTTTTATGCTGGCGGATGAAGATACGGTCCTGAAAATAATCGGCCAGCTTCATTTGCTCAATTTTCCGTTGTTGAATTACGGTCTCGCCGCCGGTGTAAAGGTACAGCTCATGCTGCTGCCGTTGCAGGAAATCGAGCGTGTCTACCATACCTGGATAAGGCTCGACGGATTGTTCATATACGCTGAGGCCAAGCCGCATAAGCTGCTTCTCTTTAAGTTCCTCGCGGCGCTCGCCGAATTGCTGGCAGAAGTAGCGGTAGGTGTCGATCAGCGATTCCGGGAAATGCTGACTGGCGAATCCAATTTGCTGTACTCCGGCCACATCGATTTCGATCTGTTTATCACGGATTTCCTTGATTGATAGCTGGTATCCGCTGAACCATTCCGATACGAGGTCGGCAAATTGGCCGAGAATCAGTTCGAAATATTTGTTGCAGTAGATCAAAGTATCATCAAGATCGAAAATAATTTGTTGCTGCACAGTCTGTTTCATCTCTAACACTCCTTCTTGCACTTGCTCTATATCCTGTTTCTCCTAACTTATCAGAGGCAGCAGCAGAAATGCAAATATCGTTCCTCATGCTAGGCCAATCATTAAATGCGAATATAGGATTCTAGGAACATCTGCAGCTCGGACGCGCCGTCTGGCCGGATGCTGAATTTCTCCGTACTGCGGTCTGTAAGATGAACGCGAAGCATACCCGCAGATCTGAGAATCATCAGCTCATGGTGCAGTTGGGCCCTCGATTCATTAGTGTCCCGGATCATCTCCTGCATCGACTTCGGTTCATTCGCCAAATAGCGGAGCAGTTGCAGGCGTTCCGGCTTGGATAACGCTTGGGTTAGTCGGAGCAGGCAGATTGGCGGCTCTTCCTCATCAGCTTCTGGAATATCGATCGGATATTGGATAAGCAGTTCTTCCTCGAAGAAGCAGTACGTATTTATCGGTCTGAAGTGGATCGAGGGAACGAGAATAATATGCTTCACCGGAAGCTCCTGATCGAGCACAAGCCCGCCCGAGGCAAATTCGATGAGCGGTTCGGGATCCATTTTCTCAAGCAGATCCTTCTTCTCCATGGCGTCCTCTTCCATCATTCCCGTGTACTGCACCTCGATACCTTGAAAGTAATTGTCATGCCAGATATTCAGGAGCGGTGCATAGTTAGTCTGAAGCCGTTCCACATCTTCCAGGGTCGCACCAGGTACATAGGGAGTAATCCGGGCGAGCAGGGAACCGGTATTACCGTGAGATAACTCCTCTAGATAGCCAAGGATTTGTATGGATGAGTCCCGTTCCAGCGCCAGGGCGTAGAGCAGATCATAATCGCTGAACGGATAATCAGCCGCCTCAGCGAAGGCTTGCCGGGCTTCCTCACTAAGGTTCTGTTGAATGTCGTGAATCCATTCGCGTCCGATGTCCAGATTGTTAATCCATTTTCGTGTAGTATATAACATGAAGCTGCTGAGCAACTCATAAATCGGTGACACATCGACTTTTACATCATAAGCCATCCGTCAGTCCTCCCAGAACTATAATGCATACCTCTTAATTATGCTTGTGAGAATAGGGCTTGTCTACTATAATGTTTAGAGGTTGTTTTACCGGTTAACACACTTTCACATATGACTTAGAGGTTGTTCAGGAAGTTGAACCACACACTTAAAGGGGAAATCGTCATATTGTCATGACGGTTTTCTTTTGTTATGCAGGGGGAAGGCATCATGACAATAACATCAAATTCTAGTAAATTTCCGATAAGGGTATCGCCTTTTTTCTTATTGACATTGGTCATTATTATATCGGGTTTAAGCCAAGGACTGCTCTTACCGGTTCTTGCTATCTTCATGGAGGAGCGGGGAATCCCTTCCTCCGTCAACGGGATGCATGCCGCTGCACTCTATGTCGGCTCATTTGCAATGACACTGGTCGCCGAGCGCGTGCTTGGACGTACTGGCTTCAAGAAGCTGCTGATCGGTGGCATGATAGCGGTTATGGTTGCTTTGCCGATCTTTCCGCTAGTCTCGAACTTGTCTATATGGTTTGTACTGCGTCTGATTGTCGGAATCGGAGACAGCGCGATCCATTTTACCTCACAGCTTTGGCTGCTCCTGCTGTCGCCCAAAGAACGTCGCGGACGGAACCTTTCACTCTATGGTATGTCCTACGGGCTTGGCTTCAGCTTCGGCCCCTTCGGGATCCGATTGTTGAGCTATGGTCAGCTTCTTCCATTTCTACTATTGTCTATTCTTACCGCTGTGGGGGTACTCCTCGTCATACTTCGTATGCCTAATATGTATCCAGAGAGAGCAGCGGGTAGTGTGAAGGAAACTCGTAAATACGGACGAATTTACAGGCTGGCCTGGTTTGCTCTGTTCACGCCATTATTATATGGATATATGGAATCGACGATGAACAGCAATTTCCCAATTTATGGCCTGCGGATTGGGTTAAGTGCAGAGCAAATCGCAACTCTGCTGCCTTTCTTCGGAATTGGCGGTCTGATTCTGCAGCTTCCGCTAGGAATGCTGAGCGACCGTTATAGCCGCAAGGTCGTATTAATGATCGCGGGCCTCGGCGGAGGGGGGTTGTTCTTAATCGCACCGCTGGCAGGGAATAGCTTCTGGGGCTTACTGCTGCTGTTCCTAGGTGCTGGTGGCCTGGTTGGTTCCTTCTTCTCGCTCGGACTTGCTTATGCCGCCGATCTGTTGCCAGCAGCACTGTTACCGGCTGCGAATGTGATAGCTTCTTTCCATTTCAGCCTCGGTAGCATTCTCGGGCCGAATGTAGGTGGAGCTGCGATGGAATTTATAAGTCCGGGTACGCTATTCATCCTTCTGGGCAGTTTGTATGTACTATTTACTTTGGCTGGATTCGGCTTTAGAAAACAAACTCTCGAAAAAAATGAAAATATGAACAGGCTGTAATGGATTTTCACGGCTATTTCCAATACACTATAGAGTAGAGTGACTTTTGAACTTTTAAACACGCACTTTTATAGATATAGGTACACCAAAGGAGAATCGGACATGATCAAGGTTAGCCACTTAAAAAAATCGGTGGAAGGGAATAAGAAGCAAGTACTGTGTGATATCAGCACGGAATTCGCTCAAGGGGAACTAGTCGGTATTGTCGGTGCAAGCGGCAGCGGAAAGAGTACGCTGCTCCGCTGTCTAGCGCTTCGTGATTCATGGAACAGCGGAGACTATACATGGAATGAGGACAAGCTGATCGAGGGCGGCGGTAAGGGGTCGCATAAAATGCGCTCCAGATTTGCTTATCTGGAACAGAATCCTTCTCTTTATCCGGAGAGAACGGCGCTCAAGAATGTTCTGATCGGACAAGTCGGTCAAGTATCGGCGATCCGCCGCTTTACCGGCATGGTTCGGTCGGATGATTATATGGGAGCAATGGACGAGCTGGAGAAATTCGGTTTGCTCGATAAGGCCCATGTAAAGGCTGGCAAACTTAGCGGTGGAGAGAAGCAGCGGGTGGCCATTTGCCGAGCACTTGTCCATGGTGCTAAATTTATCGCTGCGGACGAGCCTACGATCGGACTGGATCCCAAATCAGCTGAGAGAGTCATCGAGACGTTCAGCCAACTGTGCAAAACCCAGGGAACGACCGTAGTGACTGCACTCCCGCTTGAATTGGCCGAGAAATATTGTACGCGAATTTGGGGTATTCAATCTGGGGAACTTAAGATAGACATCGTTGGGAGACGGCTGACTGCTGGGGAGAAACGATTAATTGATTTAGCATGAAAAGAGTGATGAGTTTGAGAGGTAATATAAGACGCTGGCTGACGTTATGCTCTGGATGCTTGCTGCTGCTCTTGCTTAGCGGCTGCAGCATCATTGATGATCCAAAAGCATTAATGCGCACGCCGCAGCTGTCCTCGGACCGGGAATCGCTGTTCAACGTCATTAATGTCGAGACGAAAGGCTCGATTATAGCACCAAAGGATGTGAAGAGCTCGATTCGAACCGCTGATCTGGACAATGACGGCGTGAAGGAAGCGATCGTCTTCTATGAGACCCCTGACGAGACAGTACGTATCCACGGCATGATTCTCAAACAGCAAGGGGATAGTTGGAGCGTTCAGGTTCGCTTTGATGGCGAGGGGCAGAATCTTGAAACTTTCGATTTGAAGGATCTGGCCGGCGATGGTCGCCTGAATATTATCGCAGGCTTTTCCGGTGGGGGAGAAGATGTACAGAAAGGTCTGACCATCTATTCGTATGATGGCGAGAAGGTGGACAATCTGCTGACCCTGCCGTACAGCAATTTCCTAATTGATGATCTTAATCAGGATGGGCAACTGGATATTACAGTCGTCAACTTGAAGCGGGAGCAGAATGCAACTGTAACTACTTATCAACTTGATGGAACATCGTTCAAGGAACTGGATCAAATCCAATTGGATGACGCAGTTGAGGAATATTACAACACGGTGAGTGGCAACATTACACCGAAGCTGAGGGGAATTATTCTGGACGCTTCATTCGGGGCCCATTATGCATACTCTCATATGCTTGTGATGAAGAATGGCAAATTTGAGGATCTGGTGCCATCCCAGGATTTCACTTTCAAGAACTATCCGGTATACAGTGGCGACGTGGATGGTGATGGCATTCTAGAAGTAGCACGGTCGGAGAAGCCGATTGGCTGGGAGGAACCCCCATATGACATGCCGCTCTTCTCTTACTATCAATGGGATGAGGGCGTCGGCTGGAAGTTTGTCAAGCAGCAGTATATGGACCCTTCAGGTCGATTCTACTTCAACTTCCCGAAGGAATGGACCAATAACGTAACGATCGATCCGAAGTCCAATCCGGATGAACATTTATGGTTCGTCAAGGTGGATAGCGGGGAGACTGTGGCGGAAATACGCTTCTTCTCACTATCTGAGTGGGAGAACTATAAGGATCAATGGGAGCTGCTGGCCTGGGATTATGACAAGGTTATCGGTTTCTATAGTAAGTCGAATATGAAGGTGAATAAGGGTGAACAGGAAATTAAGCGATAGAGGCTGTTTATGATAGAGGGAGGAGACGCGAAGTGAGCAAAGTTTTGATATTGGAAGATGAAGAATCGATTCGCAGTTTTATCGTGATTAACTTGAAGCGGAACGGCTTCGAAGTGTTGGAGGCTGGAGACGGGCACGAGGCGCTTGCGAAGCTGCAGAGCGTGCCGGATATCGATATTGCATTGCTAGATGTGATGGTTCCAGGTATCGATGGCTTTGAGGTGTGCCGCAGAATCCGTGAGACGAACGAGCGGATCGGGATTATTTTTCTGACAGCAAAAGTACAAGAGCAGGATAAGGTCTATGCACTGTCCGTCGGAGCAGATGATCATGTAAGCAAGCCGTTCAGTCCGACAGAACTGATCGCTCGTATCCATTCCCTGCTGCGAAGAGTTAACGTATACCGGGAGAGCAGCACCAAAGTTACATTTACTTCCGGTCCATTCACGCTGGATCTGATCTCTAAGCAGTTCAAGCGTGGTGGCCAATTGATAGAACTAACACCAACTGAATTTTCACTGGTACAATATTTCCTGGAGAACGAGAACTCCCCACTAAGCCGCGATCAATTGCTTGATCATGTGTGGGGCAAAGAATATATGGGCGATCCGAAAATTGTTGACGTCAATATCCGTCGGCTTCGCCAGAAGATCGAGAATAATCCTTCCGAGCCGATGTTCCTCCAGACTGTGTGGGGGTTTGGCTATAAATGGAAGGGCGAGGGACAATGATCAAGAAGGGTATCGGACGACAAATCGTAATGCATTATTTTATCGTCGTATTCGTAACTCTGTTCATGGTCGAACTGATCTTCTCTTTGGCCATTCGCATGTACTATTACGATACGATCTATAACCATATGTCGAACCATACGACATGGGCGTCCGATTATTTTCAGAAATTCGTAAAGCTGAATGCAGATAATGATCCGCATTATTTTACGGAAATGCTCGATGCCTTTGAATTGAAGGATACTGAGCTTCTGATTCTGAACCGGAAAGGCAATGTCAAGGCGAGCAGCAATCCGTTCCAGGATGAGAAGGCGATCCAGACGAGTGACGTGCTCCAGGCAGCTTCGGGTAGTGTCGGTAAATGGATCGGCAGGCAGCCGTCAACGGGGGAAATGGTCATGGCCGTATCCTCACCGCTTCAGGTACGAGGGGAGAATGCCTACATCGTCCGTTATGTCACTTCACTTGAGGCGGTTAATTCCAAAATGATGAATCTGACCCTGCTATCCTCAGCGGTATGCGTTGCCGTACTGGCACTCGTTACCTTGTTTAGTATCGGGCTCGCTAATTCGATCGTGAAGCCGATCAATAACATAAGGGCTGTATCCGCCCAGTTAGCGAAGGGGAAATTCGATACGCGTATTGAGGGCGAGTATAGATATGAATTAGGCGAGTTGGCTTCAACGCTGAACTATATGGCTCAGGAGATCGTTCGCAGCAACCAGATCAAGGATGATTTCATCTCGTCCATCTCCCATGAACTACGTACTCCATTAACGGGCATCAAGGGCTGGAGCGAGACACTAACCTCAGGCGGCTTCGATCCGGATGAGACGAAGATCGGGATGAATATTATCTCCAAGGAGACCGATCGGCTGATCGGACTGGTTGAGGAGATGCTGGACTTCTCCAAGCTGCAGCAGAACGAGATGAAGCTTGTGATCGGTCGTGTCAAGCTGCAGGAATTGCTGAAGGAGATTATGCTGAACGTATGGGCAAAGGCAGAGAAGAAGCAGATCCAGATCAAGCTTGATGATAAAATGGATAAACCGATTACGGTTATCGGCGATGCCAATCGATTGAAGCAAGTCTTCCTGAACCTGGTTGATAATGCGATTAAGTTCTCGCATGAGAATAGCTGGATTCATCTCGTCATCAATCCAATCTCAGCCGAGCAAGTTCAGATCGAAGTTGTCGATAGCGGGATAGGGATCAGCGAGGAAAATCTGAGCAGAGTCCGCGACCGCTTCTTCCAGGTAAATCACCAAGGCGGCGGAACCGGGCTTGGATTGGCGATCAGCCAGCAGCTCGTTGAACTGCACCAGGGTAAAATGGATATCCGCAGTGAGCTTGGTACTGGTACCACTGTATCTGTCACTTTGCCGATGCCTATTCATGATCCTGAGAACCGGGACGAAGACGTAGAGCAAATGAACAGTGAGGATCAGAATTAAATATGCAGTTACATCATGAAGGGACTCTCTAAGGGATGCTGTACTTTAGAGAGTCCCTTTGTGCAGGTTCAAAAAGTCCGGTTTTCAGCACCGAGGCTTATGCTTCCGATGTCCGTTTTTTCAAAACGCTTCAAGGGATGAAGCTAGGGTTCACTTCGGGATCAAAAGCGGACTACCTCTATAATATTAAGAAGGCATGCCTTCTGCTCGAAGCCGCGGCGTCTTCTCATAGACCTCCATAAGCAGTCTTGTTGGCTGTGGAATGAGCGCAGGCTTGGCAGTAACAGTCTCGCCGGGACTGACAACCATAATATCGCCTAAGGCTCCTTTGATCATCGCGCCATCCTTAATGACCGCACCTTCACCAATAATGGCCTTCTCGATCCAGACATTGCGGCCGATCTTGGCGCCAGGCATAATGACGCTGTCTTTAACCTTTGTATATCGGCCGATACTTGCTTTTCCAAACACAACGGATTGTTCAATTTGACCCTCCAGCTCGCAATTCTGATGTACCATCGAGTTGCTGATCTGTGCATTACGGGATAGAAAGGATGGAGCGCCAGGCAATCCTTGGGTGAACATCGGCCAGGCTTCATTATTGGTTAGCTTCCAATCCGCGTTCTCGGCCAGTAAGTCCATATGTGCTTCCCACAGACTTTGAACAGTCCCTACATCACGCCAGTACCCCTTAAATTCATAGACATGAAGCGGTTCTTTGCCAGCCAGCATTTTCGGAATCAAATCCTTGCCAAAGTCATGGCTACTTCCTACATCCTCTGCATCTTCGATCAAATGTTGCTTCAGAAAGTCCCAATTGAATAAATAAATCCCCATAGAGGCTAGATTGCTGGTCGGATGCTTTGGCTTCTCCGCGAACTCCGTAATTCTATTCTGTTGGTCGGTGCACATTACCCCGAAGCGATGTGCTTCCTCCCATGGAACGGGCATGACGGAAATGGTCGCGGTTGCGTTCACAGACAAGTGATAATCAAGCAGCTTGCGGTAATCCATATGATAAATATGGTCGCCTGACAGAATCAGAACCTGATCCGGCTTGAATCGATCCACATACTCGATATTTTTGAAAATTGCATCTGCTGTGCCGGCATACTCCTGCACACCGGCGTTGTAAGATGGCAGCAGGGAAATACCGCCATGCTCATGCTTCGGGAGGTTCCATGCCTTACCCTCGCCAATATGTTTGTGAAGCGATTCTGCCTCGTATTGAGTAAGTACGCCAATGGTATCGATCCCTGAGTTAACGCAGTTGCTGAGAGGAAAATCGATGATCCGGTAATGGCCGCCGAACGGTACGGCGGGTTTAGCAAGTTTGGAAGTGAGCGGGGATAATCTGCGACCTTCACCTCCAGCCAGCAGCATTGCAATACAATTTTTTTTATTCACTTCGTTTTTTCCCTCCCGTGTGGTTTGGACTGTGTTGTTCTTACATACACTAGATATGAATGATGTTGTTGAAATTAAAGGTATGGAAATTATCAGAAATTATTACAAAGAAATTTGTAAAAGAGCATTTTAACTTTCAATATCGGGAGTTAACGCAAATTATGGATAAATAGGTGGTTCAAGCGGTTCAGGCTGTTCATTAGCCTTTATAAAATTATTTGGAGAAGCAGGTGATTATACATTGTCCGAACGAACAGATATGATTTCTAAGGATGATATTTATTTGTTTCATGAAGGAACACTGTACCGGAGCTATTTAATACTAGGTTCGCATCTGGCAGTAGAGGACGGTCAGTCCGGTGTTCGATTTACCGTATGGGCGCCCCACGCGAGGCAAGTATCCATTGCCTCGGATTGGAACCAGTGGAGCGGGGAGAATGATTTATTATATAAGATACCCGAATCGGGATTTTGGACTCGTTTTTTTCCGGGTGTAGAGGAAGGAATTTTTTACAAGTATGAAATTACCGGCCAAGATAGTGTCAAAAGCTTGAAGGCCGACCCGTATGCAACCTATGCGGAGGTTCGCCCGGCTACGGCGTCCATCGTCAAATCGATAACAGGCTACATATGGCATGACGAGAACTGGCAACATAGCCGCAGAGCGTTGTACCACAGGCCGCTGAACATATATGAACTGCATTTCGGAACATGGCGCCAAAGGAAGGACGGTAGTTTCTATACATATCGTGAGATGGCAGACATCCTAATTCCTTACGTTGTAAAAATGGGGTATACGCATATCGAGTTAATGCCACTGGCCGAGTATCCTTATGATCTATCTTGGGGGTATCAGATAACTGGCTATTATGCACCGACAAGCCGTTATGGCAAGCCTGAGGATTTGATGTACTTCGTGGATCGCTGCCATCAGGCAGGGATCGGTGTCTTGCTCGATTGGGTGCCGGGTCATTTCACTAAGGATGCCCATGGTCTGCGGCGGTTCGATGGTACGGCTCTGTTCGAATACGAGGACGAGGCGAAAGCCGAGAAGACAGGGTGGGGGACGCTGAGCTTCGATTTCGGCAAGCCAGAGGTCAGATCCTTTCTTATATCGAATGCCTTGTTCTGGCTGGATATGTATCACTTTGACGGTCTGCGGGTCGATGCTGTAACCAGCATGCTGCGTCTTGATTTTGAGAAGCCGCTGGGTCAGCATCCTCTAAATGAGTTCGGAAGTGTGGAGAACCTGGAGGCGATAGATTTCCTGAAGCAGTTGAACCAGGTCATCTTCAAGTATTACCCGTATGCTTTGATGATGGCGGAGGAATCCAGCTCCTGGCCTGGGGTTACTGCTCCTGTGGATAAAGGCGGGCTCGGTTTCAATTACAAATGGAATATGGGCTGGATGAACGATACGCTCGGTTATATGGAGACTGACTTTGATGAGCGGCCGAAGAGTCATCATTTGCTTACTTTTCCGATCTGGTATGCCTTTACGGATAATTACACACTGCCTTTATCGCATGATGAAGTGGTGCATGGCAAGAAGTCCTTGCTTAGTAAAATGCCTGGAAGCTATGAGCAGAAGTTCGCCGGGTTACGAATATTGCTCGGTTATCTGATGACATCGCCAGGGAAGAAGCTGCTGTTCATGGGCGCGGAATTTGGCCAGTTCATTGAATGGAGAGATCAGGCAGAGCTGGACTGGCTGCTGCTGGATTACGAAATGCATCGCAAAATGCTGGAATATACCCGCTCGCTGAATCATTTCTATTTAAGAGAGCCTGCCTTGTGGGAGAACGATCATAACGGCAGCGGTTATCAGTGGATTAATCCGCATGATAGTATGCAAAGCGTTATCTGCTACTTGCGCAAAGGCCAGCGGATCGAGGACACGCTGCTGATCGTTATTAATTTTCAACCTGTTGAACGGCAGCATTACCGAATCGGTGTACCACAGTATGGAGCATACGTAGAGATGTTCAACAGCAATTTGGAGGCTTATGGCGGCGCAGAACATTTATGCATCGCCCCGCTGCATAGTGAGCCAAAGCATTGGCATGATTGTCCGTATAGCTTAGAGTTGGCCCTTCCGCCGCTTAGCTTCATCGTTCTGAAGCCAGCGATTAGATCCGGGCGGAGGGTGAAGCTCTGCTTATCAAAGAAGATTAAACCAGGCACAAAATCACCAAGGAGGAAGCATATATGAAAATATTGTTCGCTGCTGCCGAGGTCGTCCCTTTCATTAAGATAGGCGGATTGGCTGATGTGATCGGCGCACTCCCAAAGGCGCTGCAAGAGGCCGGTCATGATGTCCGAGTTGTGCTGCCTAAATATAAGGACATCCCGTCCTGCTTCACAGATCAGATGACGCATCTGGGTGCGATGGAAGTGCCTGTCGGATGGCGCAAGCAGTATGGAGGCATCGAGTATTTAATTCATGAAGGGATGCCAGTATATTTTATCGATAATGAATATTACTTTGGCCGGGATGGTGTCTACGGCTACCCGGATGATGGAGAACGCTTCGCCTTTCTGAACCGGGCAGTGCTTGATATGCTGCCGCTGATTGAATTTTTGCCGGATATTCTCCATTGCCATGATTGGCATACAGCGATGATTCCGCTGCTTCTTAAGGAGCATTATCGGACCAATAAGGCCTATGGCCACATCCGTACCGTATATACAATCCACAATTTGTTGTACCAGGGCATCTTTCCATGGGAAGTACTAAACGATCTGCTCGGTTTGCCGGATTATTATTTCACGGCGGACGCGGTCGAATATTATGGCAATGTGAGCTTTATGAAAGCAGGGCTAGTATTCGCCGATCACGTCACGACGGTGAGTCCCACCTATGCTGCAGAAATCCGCACCCCTTACTATGGCTACGGAATGGACGGATTGCTGCGTTCGCTTGGGGATCGCTTATCAGGGATTGTAAATGGTATTGATGCGAAGCTGTATAATCCGTTGACGGATGAGAATATATACGTCAAATACCGCAGCAGCCTGGCGAAGAAAAGGCAAAATAAGCTGGAGCTGCAGCAGGAATTGGGACTTCCTGAGCAAGCATCTGTCCCGCTGATCGGTATGGTGACTCGGCTGGTTGAGCCGAAGGGCCTCGATTTGCTGACGCGTATTTTGGATGAATGGCTTAGCCAGGACGATGTTCAGTTCGTATTGCTCGGTACCGGGGATAACGGCTATGAGGAATGGTTCAGGGAGGCGGTCCGGCGCCATCCCCAGAAGCTATCAGCACAGATTCTGTTCAGCGATCGGCTGTCCCGCCGGATTTATGCTGGCAGCGATCTGTTCCTGATGCCTTCACGCTTTGAGCCATGCGGAATCAGCCAGCTGTTGGCCTTGCGCTATGGAAGCATTCCCGTTGTGCGGAAGACGGGGGGGCTCAATGATACAGTACATGCCTATAACGAATATACGGGGGAGGGGAACGGATTTACTTTTCACGACTTCAATGCTCATGATCTGTTATATACGCTTCGCAGAGCTGTCTCCTTCTATGAACAACCGGAAATTTGGGAGAATCTCGTCAAGACAGCAATGTCCGGAGACTATAGCTGGCAGCAATCGGCAAGACAGTATAGTGAAATTTACGACAGGCTTAAGACTGTATAAAGAAAAGCCGGGACTGGTGACCGTTCGATATGGATCGGTCTACCAGATTCCCGGCTAGTTAATGTTCATTTGATGTGTCGGTACAGAATACGGAAGCCATATGGGTCCAGGCTGATGTTCATTGTACCCGAGTCGGGAGCAACTCTCTCGCCAGTTAGGGCATCCTGCCAATCGCTTGTCTGAATCGGATGCGATAGCACGCATGCTTTATCCGTATTATTCATCCAGACTGTGAAGTGCATACTCTGATCCAGTCGCTCATAAATGATGCAGGGATTACCGCTATTGGCCTGCAGAAAGCGGAAGCGCCCCTGTCTAAGCACCACATGCTTCTTGCGCAAGGCAATCATTATTTTATAGAAATCGAGCAGCTCACGGTCTTGCTTCAGAGGGTCCCATTCCATACATTTCCGGCAATCAGGGTCCGAATTCCCCGTCAAGCCGATCTCATCACCATAGAAGATGCAAGGTGTGCCGATATAAGTAAACAAGAAGACGACGCAGAGCTTAAGCTTTCTTTTGTCACTGCCGACCCGGGTCAACAACCGCGGTGTATCATGCGTACAGAGCATATTGAAGATCACTTCGTTCGTCTGCTGCGGATAACGCATAATAAGCGAACCCATCTCATTCGAGAAGTTATAGCCATCCATTTCACCGCAGAAAAACTCAAGCACCTTGTCGGCAAAAGGATAGTTCATGACGGAATCAAATTGATCTCCCAGCAGCCAGTTCAATGAATCGCTCCATACTTCCCCGATAATATATGCCTCCGGATTCACCCTCTTCACGACGTTGCGGAAATCTCGCCAGAAATGGTGATCGATCTCATTAGCGACATCGAGCCGCCAACCATCCAGCTTGATCTCTCTGATCCAATATTCAGCTACACCGAGCAGATATTCCTTCACTTCGGGATTGGCCGTATTGAATTTAGGCATATTCCCGTAGAACCCGAAGGTATCATAGGTGGGAACTCCATCCTTGATCTTCACCGGGAACTCGTTGATATGGAACCAGCCTGTATATTTGGAGTTCTGCCCATGCTTCAGGACATCCTGGAACGGCGGGAAATGCTCGCCACTATGATTGAAGACGGCATCGAGTACAACACGAATACCGCGCTCGTGACAGGCTTCGACGACTTTCTTAAGCAGAGCGTTATCGCCGAAATGAGGGTCGACCTGCCGATAGTCAGTCGTATCGTACTTATGATAGGATGGCGAAGTAAATAAGGGCGTGAAATAAATGGCATTGATCCCTAAATCGACGAGATGATCCAAATGATCCAGCACCCCTTGTAAATCCCCTCCGAAGAAATTATCGAATTTCGGGGGGCTTCCCCAGTTCTCCACAGGCTTCGGGTCATTATCTGGATTCCCGTTAGCGTACCGTTCCGGCATAATCTGATAGAAAACGGCTTCCTTGGCCCATTCCGGGACCTTGAATACGTCGATCTCATGAATATAGGGGAACTCGAAGCATTCTCCCGGCGGGGATGGGGGTTCATGCTGCAAACCCGAATCAAGCATATAAATCGTCTCCGTTCCAGCGACGAGCTTGAAGGCATAGGATAAGCGCCTATAGCGGGGGCGGACATCGATCTCCCAGTAGTCGAACATACGGTCATGAGCCGCTTTCTCCATCTTATATTCCTGATAAGTACCGGCCCAATTATATTTATCCCCGGTCATGGCAATGACCTGTTCGAGGTCATCACGCTTCGTTCTAATCCGCAGATGAATCGTTGAATTATCGTAGGCATAGGCCCATTTGTCTCTTGGAACATGATATAGAGCTTCCAGCAGCATAAGGTTCAACTCCTTTGTCCTATTATGTCCAAGCTCCTTGGAATTGTATAATAGGGATGCAACAAAATTAAGTTGACTTATAAATATTCATTAACGTTTTAACGCGGCACAGCATATGAATGTGATTTTATACACTTAGAAATCGCTTTTCTGGAATAATCAAGGCGAATTATTGTGATATTGTTAACATTATAAGCTCAATTTAATTAACTATAGATAGATTAATATCAAAACTTAGATAAGAATCTGTGAATAAATGATGAAGTATCATATTTTACCTTTGCATATATATGCATTTTGTTTTATAATTGGCCAAGAATCAAAGAAAGCACATGACAGGAGAGAGAGAAATGAAAAAGTGGGGAACATTAGTTATAGCTTTATTGATGGTAACCAGCTTGCTTGCAGCATGCGGACAAAATAAAAACAATGACGGGAGCGCGCAAGGGGCAGGGAGCAATGCCGGAAATTCTGGCAAGAAGGTAATAACACTCGGCACTAGCGCAGACTTCGCTCCATATGAGTTCCATATTAAGAATGATCAAGGACAGGATGAAATCGTTGGCTTTGACATTGAAATCGCTAAGGAAATTGCCAAGGATCTGGGCGCTGAGTTGCAAATCAAGGATTTACAATTCGATTCTCTGATGAATGAATTGAATAGTGGACGGATTGATTTCGCTATTTCCGGTTTGAGTCCAACCGCTGATCGTCAGAAGGAAGTAGATATGTCGAAGATTTACTTTACGGCTACGCAGGCTGTTGTCACTCGTGCCGGAGAAGAAGGCAGCTACAAGACACTGGATACATTAGTAGGCAAGAAGATTGGTGTGCAGAAGGGATCGATTCAGGAGGGGATCGCCCGGACGATCGAGGATGCCAAGATTACTTCTCTAGCGAAAACACAAGATATTATGATGCAGTTAAAAACAGGTCGTATAGACGTAGCTATTATCGAAGGACCTGTGGCTGAAGCATATGTAAGTAATATCGATGGTCTGACCATAGCTGAAGCTCAGCCGGAGGCAGAGGATGACGGATACATCGTCGCTGTAAAGAAGGGCAACAAGGAGCTTCTTGATAAGGTTAATGCTACTTTGACTCGTCTTATGGAAGATGGAAGTATCGATAAGTTTATTGTTGAGGCCAGTGAATTGGCTGAGAAATAGGCGTTGTATCTTTAAGGAATTGCTCTAGAAAATAGCGGAGAAGCTTCGCTATTTTCTGCTTTTTAGCAAGTTTTCTGATGAAATTGGGAGGAATGATCTGGTTATGAAGTTTTTTACGATGTTTTGGGAGTACCGCGATTACTTCTTCACCGGTGTGCAGTATACGCTCTTATTGGCTGCGATCGGTGTCATTTGCGGCTTTATTCTCGGGCTTGTGGTAGCCTTGGTGAGAATGTCGCCCTTGAAAATCGTCCGGTTTATCGGCCACGCTTGGGTGGAGTTCCTGCGCGGAACGCCAATGATGGTACAACTGTTGATTATTCATTATGGCTTCTCGCAATTATTCGGCGTTAACTTTACTCCGATTCAATCGGGTGCGATTACATTGTCCATCAATAGCTCGGCTTATTTGGCGGAAATCTTCCGTGCAGGTATTCAAGGCGTAGACCGCGGACAAGGGGAGGCGGCGCGATCACTCGGGATGTCGCAGGGAATGTCGCTGCGCTTCATCATTATTCCGCAGGCCATTAAATCAGTGCTTCCGGCAATCGGCAATGAATTCATAACGATTATAAAAGAGTCCTCTATTGTCTCCATTATCGGTGTGACCGAGCTGATCTTCCAATCCGGCTCTGTCGTTGGCATTACGTATAACGGGATGACACCTTATCTGATCGTCGCAGTGATTTACTTTATTCTGACATTCACACTATCTCGGGTTTTAGGTGTGTTCGAAAGGAAGTTGAAGGCCAGTGATAACTGTTAAAAATTTGCATAAAAAATTCGGCCATCTCCACATTTTGAAGGGGATTGACCTTGAAATCTCGCAAGGGGAGGTTGTCGTTGTAATCGGTCCGAGCGGATCGGGGAAAAGTACGTTCCTCCGTTGTCTTAACATGCTGGAGACCCCATCTGAAGGAGAGATTCTGTTCGAAGGCGAATCGATTACCGCACGTGGGCATAACATTAATTTGACTCGTCAGAAAATGGGGATGGTGTTCCAGCAGTTCAACCTGTTTCCGCATAAGACGGTACTCGACAACATCACACTTGCGCCTATACGCGTGAAGAAGATGGAGAAGAACAAGGCAGAAGCCGTGGGGATGGATCTGTTGCAGACGGTCGGTCTGCAGGATAAGCGGGATGCCTATCCTTCTCAATTGTCTGGCGGGCAGAAGCAGCGGATTGCGATTGCCAGAGCGTTGGCCATGGAGCCGCATGTGATGCTGTTCGATGAACCGACCTCCGCGCTTGACCCCGAAATGGTCGGAGAGGTGCTCGATGTCATGAAGAAGCTGGCCGACAAAGGAATGACGATGGTGATCGTTACGCATGAAATGGGCTTTGCCCGTGAAGTCGGCGATCGCATCATCTTCATGGATCAAGGTCAAGTACTGGAGCAAGGCTCACCACAGCAGGTATTTGGTTCGCCAAAGGAGCCGCGGACGAAGGAGTTCCTGAGCAAAGTACTCTAACTTTCTTATAACCATATCGATTTGTTTGAACACCGCACGCTGTTTCCAGCGCGCGGTGTTTTTGCTATGAACCATTTTCGTTATTTTTCATCATTTAAGCCGAATTGTTGAGGTGAGACAAGCTTTCCATGCGATATTATTTATAGTATGATTTCCATATAATAGGGAGGGGAGTGGCATTAGTGAAACAACTGATTATCGGAGACGCCCTGCATGAGCTGGCCTCTACACGCCGTATCCTGGCGTGCTTGCCTGAGGAACATATGACATGGAAGCCACATGTAAAATCAATGACATTAGGCGGTCTTGCTACACATATGATCAATCTGCTGAACTGGCAAGTAGCGATTTTTCTTTACCCGGAATTCGATCTATCGACTGTGCCGAATCGGCGCGAGGCAATGACCAACCGTACTGACCTGCTGGAAGAATTCGATGCGAATGTTGCCAAGCTTGAAAAGTTGTTAGATGAGTGCGATGAGAACATGCTAAGCGAGGAATGGACACTTCGTAGCGGTGACAAGATTATTCTGCGCCAGCCACGAGCAAGTGCACTCCGCACCTTCGGATTAAGCCATATGATCCACCACCGCGCACAACTCACGGTATATTTGCGACTGCTTGATATTATGGTTCCGGGTATGTACGGACCATCAGCTGACGAGGAGGACAAATAAACAGGACATGCCGAGAATATAAAGGGGCTTTTCCGAGTAGTAATTACTACTTATAGGGCGGCCCTATTTTCTTTGTCTTTTTCGTGAAAATTGTTACTTTAAGGTGCCACCAACTCAACCTTTATCGCAAATACATTACTCGATTTGTCATTATTAATCTCAAAAAAACTGTGTTATATCAGGCTTTGTACGTAAATGGTAACAATTGCATGAGCTATTGGTTACAAAGTTGTGATATATTCAATGAGCCGAAACTTACTAGAACAAGTGCGGGGGACGAATTAACGAAAGGCCAATTTGAAATTGAGTCTTAGCAGATTGGCTATCTTGGGGTGAAGCGCGACTCGAAAAGTAACAAAACATTAATCTATCAATTGTTACGATTCTCGCATAGGGAAACTTCCTTTTCCCGAATCCGACAACTAACTCCGCAGGCGCAATAAAAGGAGGACAACATGAAGAAACAACATACTTGGACATTCAAGCGTATTATGAAGACGGCATTTATTACCGCTGGATTATTTGGAGCGATGCAATCCGTTCCTGCGCTGGCTGACTCGTTACATACAGCGAAGGAAGGAGATACATTCTATACACTTTCGAAACAGTATGGAGTGCCGATGGACAAGCTGATGACAGCGAATCCGACCATCAAAGCATTAAATATATATGAAGGTCTTAGCATCACAATCCCTGATAATAAGAGCAATACGATGTCTGCTCCGGAAGTTAAGGCTTCTTCTACGGGCAACGCTGCTATTTTGCCAAGGCTTAGCGTATTTGCCGATCAAAAGGTGGTAGAAGCTTGGGGCAAGAGCTTTAATTACTCCAAGACGATTAATGTCAAAGCGACAGCTTATTCTTCAGCTCCAAGCGAGAATGGTGGATATGGAGCGGTAGATTATTATGGCGACCCACTTAAACTTGGAACGATTGCAGTTGACCCGAAAGTCATTCCTCTTGGTACCAAGGTGCTTGTAACTGGACATGATCATGGAGGTCTACCTAAGAAAGCATTTGTAGCGACAGCGACGGATATCGGTGGCGCGATCAAGGGTAACCGGATTGATATTTTCATCCCGGGCAGCACTTCCTTTGTGAATCAATTTGGTTATCAGGATGTTAAGTTATTTGTACTGAAATAGTAGACAAATAGATGAATAGTTCACGAATTGTATAGGGCCGTACCGGACAGAAGTTGTTCCGGTGCGGCCCTGTTACGATTTACATTTTATTTTTCTTAGTTTGAAGCATATCGGCTACATTGACGAATTGATAGCCTTTGGATTTAAGTTGCTCGATTATCTCGGGAAGAGCTTCAATCGTACCGCTCAGGTTGGAGCCCGAGCCGCCTCCGGCATGCTGGAGAACGAT
Organism: Paenibacillus motobuensis; assembly: GCF_039521865.1. NCBI lineage: Bacteria > Bacillati > Bacillota > Bacilli > Caryophanales > Paenibacillaceae > Paenibacillus > Paenibacillus motobuensis. Next base: position 87,458 of record NZ_BAAACX010000006.1, read on the forward strand.
CGATCCGGGACCAACCGTCTCAAGCACATTCTTCTTGACCTTGTCTTTGTCGAGACCCTTCCAATCAAGAGAATCAACGTTCCAATTCACGACTCTATAGCTATGCCGCTTTGCCCAACGAACCTGGGCTTCATTAATATCACCGTATGGAGGCCGAATCAGCTTCGGACGATAGCCGACGATATTCTGAATCACCTTCTCGGTCCGCAATATTTCGGACTGGAATTCTTGCATGGAGTGCTTCTTGAATTGATTGTGAGTATAGGAATGGTTGCCGATGATGTGGCCATCAAGGTGAATTTGCCGCACGAGATCAGGATGTTTCTTGGCCCGGCTGCCAACGACGAAAAATGTAGCTTTGATACCTTCACGCTTCAGGATTTTCAGCACTTGTGGCGTGAATCGGGGGTCTGGCACATCGTCGAACGTAAGGGCGACCTGCTTCACCCGGGGACCACGGAATACAAAAGTCTCGGAATACTTACGCTGCAGCTCGGCTAGATTAAGCGGCTTTTCACTGGACTCAGTAGATGTAGGTGCCGTGTCCTCCGTACCCGGTGCACCCGGTGACGACCGTTTGGCTTCAATGCTCCCAGAGCTTGGAAACAACATGAGCAGGATGGTACAGACGATCATCAAGTGTTTGAGTTTTGTGGACATAGCATTACCTCTTCTCCAAAATATATGTCATGATCTGGTATGCCCATAATCATTGAAAAATATGAGGAAATGGTTAATTTTCAGGGTAAGCGCTTCACTCAGGTTACAAAGAGCATTGAAGTGATGTTTGTCACAGACTGATTGATAAGAAAAATTGCATCTTTAGATGAAGTGCATAAAATCAAGCAGGCGTCTATAAGAAAGGGGACTGAACAATTTGACGGAAGTCATATCCAATGAGGAAGTAGCACCAGGAGTTTTTCGTCTGGCCGTTGCCGGTCAATTCGCCGGGATAATGGGCCAGTTCTATATGATACGCGCATGGGACAATTATCCGCTGCTGTCCAGGCCGCTGAGTATTTTCGATATTACGCCTGAACGGATTGAATTTCTTTATTTAGTCGTCGGTGAGGGAACGACCGTGTTCTCAAAGTTGAAGCAAGGAGATCAAGTGAAGCTGGAAGGTCCATTCGGAAATGGATTTGAAGCTCCGGAAGGCAAGACGGCATTTGTTGGCGGGGGAATCGGGATTGCCCCGTTTTATTATGCCCTGCGCCAGGTTCCGAATGCCGATGTGTATCTCGGCTTTAGCCGCGAGCCTTACATGGTAGAAGAATTCCGCGCGGCTTCGGCTGGACAGACACATGTCAATGTGGGCGGTGTGATTCTCGATGATCTCGATTTTGAAGACTATGATACGATCATTGCCTGCGGACCGCATCCGATGCTGCACGCTGTACAGCGCAAGCAACAAGCATCATCCGGACGCGCTAAAGTATATGTATCGCTTGAGAACCGGATGGCTTGCGGGGTTGGCGCCTGTCTGGTATGCAGTGTGAAATGTAAAGACAAACGGAAGAAGGCATGTACGGATGGTCCTGTATTTCCGGCAGAGGAGGTCGTATTCGAATGATCGATTTGTCATGTTCTTTCGGTAAGCTTACTTTTAAGAATCCCATTGTCATGGCCTCCGGTACTTTCGGATTTGGACAGGAATATGGAGCTATTTATGATATTAATCGCCTTGGGGGAATTTCCGGGAAAGGGCTGACTCTGCATCCGAAGGCCGGCAATGACGGAATAAGAGTCTATGAGACACCGTCCGGATTGTTGAACAGTGTCGGCCTGGAGAATCCGGGAGTCGAAGCCTTCCTACGTGAAGAGTGTCAGCGCTGGGAGCAGCTCGATCTGGTCCGCATCGTGAATCTGGGCGGGAATACGATCCAGGATTATGTGGAGGGAGCTGAACTGATCGAAGCGGATGCGAAGCGAAGGGAGTTTGCGGGTAATCCGGCTGTCGACATGATCGAACTCAACATTTCCTGTCCAAATGTTAAAGCGGGTGGGATGGCTTATGGCATCCAGACAGAGACGGCACGTGAGGTTGTCAGGAAGGTACGTGCTGCGACCTCGCTGCCGCTCGTCATCAAATTGTCCCCGAACGCGGAGGACATTGTCGGCATGGCAGTCATGTGTGAGCAGGAAGGGGCCGATGGTGTATCACTCGTGAATACTTTCTCGGCGATGAAGATCGATATATACAAACGCCGCAGCGTGTTCAACAATCTCTATGCCGGCTTATCCGGTCCTGCGATCAAGCCGATCGCTCTGCGCATGGTGCATCAGGTGAGCAAGGCTGTATCGATCCCAGTGATGGGAATGGGCGGAATTTGCAACGGAACAGATATTATCGAATTTATTATGGCCGGTGCGGCGGTTACGCAGGTTGGAACCTATAACTTCATGAATTTGCGGGCTGGAGAGGATTTGCTTGATCAAGTGGAGCAATTCATGATCGCTGAGAACATTTCCACCTTGGACGAAATCCGCGGCATCCTATAAAATGGGGGAAGGATGTTCATAGGAGGCTGGAAGAATGGCGTTTGAAGATATTAAATTGCAGGCTGTTCCCATGGGGCGGGATTTAGCGATCTTGGTTACCGGTGGAGTCGAACATATAGGGGCTGCTTCAACGGCTTATTGGAATGGTGAAAATATAGAGGTTGAGACCTCCGCAGTGCCGGGGCATAAGGAACATGTCTTGACTGTCAATATGGCCCGAGAGGCAGCCCGGAGACTGAAATGTACCGTGACCGTCGTCATGGGCATTCATTATGATCACTTAAGCAAGGCTGAAATTGCCGAAGTGTCGGATCGCACGGAAGCTGTGTTGGGCGAATATCTCAGCTCCTGTTCCGAATAGGAAGGAAGGGGAGAAGAGACATGAATAACACAGCATTAACAAACGAAGATAAATTCCGTCGCCAGGCCGTAGCCGTCGAAGCGGCCCAAGCCCGTATTATGCCATTCGTCGTTCCGAGCGGAACAGAGCAAGTGAAGCTTGCTGAATCGATGGGAAGGATTCTGGCAGAGGATGTAGTTGCACCGCATCCATATCCGTTCTTCCGCCGTTCAGGCATGGACGGCTATGCGGTCAAGAGCAGCGACACAGAGTATTGTCATGCGGAAGAGCCAGTTCTGCTGCAAGTGGTGGATAACATCCCTTGCGGCAGTCTCCCTTCCGTTCCGATTGTTCCTGGCACAGCGGCGCGGATTATGACTGGTGCGAAGGTACCTGATGAAGCTGATGCGGTTGTTATGCTAGAGATGACAGAGCCTGAGATTCAGGATGGACGAACTTATATTAAGCTAAAACGGCCGATTTCGTCAGGTCTAAATATTACTCCGGTCGGCTACGAAATTTCCGCAGGGGACAGGCTTCTAGAAAAAGGACGCAAGCTCTCGGCTGGGGAGATCTCTGTACTAGCTACCTTCGGTCTGGCCTCGGTTCCTGTGATGAAGCGTCCACGGGTTGCTGTTCTCTCTACCGGTTCTGAGCTGCTAGAGGTGGATGAGCCGCTACAGGATGGCAAGATCCGCAATAGCAATACCTATATGCTGGCGAGTCAGATCATTGAAGCGGGAGGGGACCCTCATCTGCTTGAAGCGATTCCCGATCATTTGGACAAGGCCCGGTGGATCATCGAGCAGGCTTTGACCGACTATGATGTTGTGATAACGACCGGTGGAGTGTCCGTCGGCGATTATGACATTATGGCTGATCTGGTTAAAGGGCCGGATGTAGAAATGCTGTTCAACAAAGTGACGATGCGTCCGGGCAGTGTGACGACAGCGGCAGTTAAGAACGGGAAGCTGCTATTCGCGCTTTCTGGTAATCCAGGCGCTTGCTTCGTCGGCTTTGAGCTATTTGTACGCCCGTTACTTGGCGGGATGCTTGGCCGAGAGAAGCCATTTCTTGCGGAGATCCGCGCTGAGCTGGGTAGCGATTATATGAAAATTAACAACTTCACTCGGTTCGTAAGAGGACGGTTGGATCTTTCCAACGGGAAGGTTATCGCTTATCCGGCCGTACTTGATGAATCGTCTGTAATGGTCACGATCAAGGACAGCGATGTGCTGATTGTTATACCGCCAACGACAACCGGGATTCAGGCTGGACAGCCGGTTAAGGTACTGAAGCTGCCTGGCGGGGGATGGTGAAGCATGAATAAGCCGCCCGTCATCCAAATCGTCGGTTATAAGGACAGTGGGAAGACGACGCTGATCGGCAGACTGCTGCCCTTGTTCAGCGGTATGAATTTGCGAGTAGCGATGATTAAGCATGATGCTCATGGCTTTGAGATCGATCATAGCGGGACGGATACGTACGCTTATCGCCAACATGGTGCAGTGGCAATCGCGATCACTTCTCCTTACCGGACGGCGTTGATAGAAGAACAGGAGACACCATTAAAGGAATTAATCGAGCGCTTCGGTGGTTACGATCTAATCCTGGTGGAGGGGTATAAGCAAGAAGCATATCCTAAGATTGTGATGCTTCGCAGCGGAGAGGATCGGATACTGCTGCAGGAACTGAATCAGGTGAAGGCCTGTGTTGTGAGGGAAACAGAGACGGTAGAGAATGGAAAAGCGGCGAATGAAATCCTCCAGACCGAAAGAGCGGAGCACAGTCCTGCGCAATCGGCAGGGGCTGGACAAGCCTTGTTAGAAGGAGATTTCACCGCCGCACCTGTCGTTCATTTTAGAGCAGATGAGATCGAGAAGATAGCTGCCTGGATTCTAAGCGAAGCGGGGCTATCGCCCCTTGCTAAATAAGACGGTGAACTACTCTGCACGTCGCTCGATCGCCTCGGACATCGTCTTGTCGGTCAAGTGTGCATATACCTCGGTCGTCTCGGTCGAGGCGTGGCCAAGCTGCTCCTTCGTCTTATATATGTCATTTTGCAAATAGTAATCGGTAGCAAACGAATGGCGAAGCTTATGTACAGTCAGATAAGGCTTGCCAAAGCGTTTGGCATACTTGATAATCATCGCTTGAATGGCTCTCTTCGTCATTCGCTTGCCTTCGGTTTGACCGTTGGGCAGAGCGACGAAGAGGGCTTTTTCCCGTTTCGGGGTCCGATATCTTGTCTCTCGTAACGTCAAGTAATGGACGAGGTCGTCTTTAGACTGCTCACGGAAATAGACCGGGGTCTTGAAGGTCTCGTCATTATTCCCTTTGCGGTATACATAGAGCAATTTATTGTTCAGATCAAGATCATTCACATTCAGATTAACGACCTCGGACACCCGAAGTCCGGAATTTAGAATGAGGCTGGCAATACAGGCATCACGTTCTTTATTATGCTCATGGGCATAGAGCGCCTGTTTATTATTTTCGATGTCATGTCCATATCCTTCCGCAATGTAGCTAATGAATTCGATGAGCTCATCCTCTTCAAGAATTTTACCCTTCAGCTTGGCAGCGGTATCCTTCGGTTTATGGATTCGTTTTATCTCTACCTTGGCCATAATATTACGCTTTAGTAACGGGTAGAAGTCCTCATCCTCGGCGATTTGACTTAGATAATGAAATAGAGAGCGGAGGGAGGACATTTTGCGCGAGACTGTGATCTTGGAGTTCGTACCCTCTGTTCGAGTCGTTAAATGAAGACGATACCCAACGACGCTCTCCATTCGCAAGGTTTCTAGCTCCAGCAGAGTGACCCCGGCGTTATTTTCAGCTGCAGATAATCCTTCGGCACGAAGCCAGCCAAAAAATTGTTCGTAATCTCTTATATACTCCAGCAGAGTGGAGGGGGAGAGATCCGGCAGCTTATAATCGATGAATTGCTGTACGAACCAAGGCATGTAAACTACCCGTTCGTCCAACTTCTTGCGATCGATCACTTTTTGTACATTCATTTGTAATTACACCTCCAGCTTGCGTGAGAGAAATATGTAATCCGGTTCCCCGCGGGACTGCTCAACCGGAAGCACCTCGACATTGCCAAAATATTGCTTCATTCGCTCCGCAAATTCAGGAGAAGCAGTGGCGCTCCAGAAGGTGATGCAGCCACCGGGCTGAAGCAGCTTATGCAGTTTACAGAAGCTATTCTCGTGGTAAAGGGAATGATTCTGCTCGAACACTTTCCAATCCGGGCCGTTGTCAATGTCTAGACAGATCAGATCGAATTGCTCATCTATCGCTTCAATCCACTCGATGAGGTCTGTGTGAATGATTCTGGTCTTGGGGTGCTCCAATGCCCGATCAGACACATTCGCCAGTTCCATCTCATTCCACGCAATAATCTTCTGCTCGATTTCTACGACGGTAACTTGTTCTACACGAGGGTCAAGCAGGGCCTCCTGTAGGGAGAACCCGACGCCAAGTCCGCCAATCAATACATGATGAGGCTGTGAGACATATTGTAAAGCACTGCGCACAAGCAGGCGTTCTGATTCTCCATTGTAGGTTGCCATGAGAAATGTGCCATTGCTGATGATTTCGTAATCATTTCCCCTACGTTGAAGCTGGATTTCGCCTCGGGGTGTCATGGCCCGCTCGATAATCTCCGCAGGATAGTCGCTATAGTTCATAAGAGCGCATCTCCTTTGCTAAAAAGTATGGTGATGGTGATCAGAATCAGCCGTTATAGCTCTTTAGAGCCTATATACTATTGTACACGATTGCGGCTCGAAAATATCAACAAATCTCATTTATTATAAAATTACATTATATGAAAAATTCATAATAGAAAGACCTAAAAACGAACCTTGTTCCTTCTAGCAATAATGCAAATTTTATATAAGTTTAGCTCTAATACCAATCGTAAAAAAATGCAGTTGCAAATCCAGAAGAGAAAAAGCTCTTTCAATTAAAGGTTCGGTTGAGCTTTTGCAAAAGAGCGCCGAATTGCTCTGCTTCTTCATTGCTCCAATCCTTCAGTAGATTACCGATCCGTTCCTGCCGCGCAGTTCTTGCTTCTTGAAATTTCTGCTGCCCTAATTCGGTGACCTCCAGAAAATAAGCTCTACCATCTGACGGATCAGGAGTGCGTAATACATAGCCTTTTTCCTCTAACGAAGATACCTGTCTGCTGACGGTCGATATATCGAGATGGAACTCATCTGCCAAAGTCTTCACCCCGGCCTTGCCATGGGCCATAATTTGATGAATTAAGATATAGGCTGAACGGTCAAGCACCTCGTGCTTACGGTTAGTAATTCTGCGATATAGGATTGCAAGCTCAAGCTCAATCTTATCGAGATTATGATTGTTCACTTCGACTCACCTCAAATAATTATACAAGCTGTAGTATGTCCACCAATTAATACTAACACATTGAGCAGTGCAATATAAATTCAAAGCAAGTTGATCGAAATTGTATTGACAACAACCCAGGTAGTTGTATAATACAATGATGTAGTTGTATAATGCAATTATATTTTATGGGAAACAGTAGGAGGGAAATGATGCATGTCTTCAAAACCAGCGGCACTACCTGCCGAATCAAGTCTATTGGAGCCGGAACAGACAGCAACGAGTTTGCTTAAGCAGCCGAGAGCGGTATGGGCCGTATTCTTCGCCAGTATCGTTGCCTTCATGGGTCTGGGTCTGGTCGATCCGATTCTGCCTGCGATTGCAAGAAATTTACATGCCAGCAGCAGTGAGGTATCCTTGCTGTTCACTAGCTATAACGCGGTAATGGCGATTGCCATGCTGATTACCGGTGTAATTTCTTCAAGACTAGGAATTAAAAGAACTTTGTTGCTCGGCATCGTTATTATTGCGATATTCTCATTTTTAGGCGGCTATTTCGATAATATATGGGTGATTATCGGTATGCGTGGAGGCTGGGGCCTCGGTAACGCGCTGTTCGTAGCTACCGCATTGTCAGCGATTGTTACTCTCTCCGGCAGCGGAACAACGCAAGCGGTCATTTTGTATGAAGCTGCGGTCGGATTAGGGATTTCTGTCGGTCCACTGCTGGGCGGATGGCTGGGAGCGATCAGTTGGAAAGGACCTTTCTTCGGCGTAGCTTCACTAATGGTTGTAGCGTTTATCGGCCTTAGTGTACTTATGCCTCGGTCTAAGGCTCCCGCTTCTGAAGCCGGAAAGTCTGGAACACCGTCTAAAACCTCAATTTCAGCACCCTTCCGTGCTTTGAAGCATCGATCTTTGCTTGTCCTCGGCTTGACTGCCTGCTTCTACAATTTTGGATTTTTCACACTTATGGCTTATGCGCCTCTAGTGCTAGGTGAGATGGGAGTTGATGAGCATGGCCTCGGCTATATCTTTCTAGGCTGGGGAATTCTGCTGGCGATCACATCCGTGTTCGTGGCCCCCATTTTGAAGGAAAAATTCGGTACCGTTAAGTCGATGAGTGCGATGCTGTTCTTGTTCTCTCTCTGCCTGCTTGCAATGGGGATATGGACAGATTCCAAGCTAGCTATCATTATCTCCGTAGTTGTTGCTGGTGCGTTGTTGGGGAACAATAACACACTGATTACAGCTGCTGTAATGAATGCAGCTCCGGTTGAGCGCTCTACAGCTTCGGCTGCTTATAGCTTCCTGCGTTTTATCGGCGGCGCGATTGCTCCATATTTGGCGGGGAAATTAGGCGAGAACTTCAATTCGCATGTGCCATTTTTCGTGGGAGCTGCATTTGTACTCATTGCTGTCTTGTTCGTATTCATGAATCAGCACCATGTTAAGCATGTAGATGATGCTCCAAGCGGACATTAATAGATATAGCTGCTTCTGCGGGATTAAATTTTGCATCCTATCTAATCAATACTCTGGAACGATGGATCACCGACTGGATCCGTTCCAGGGTATTTTCATTTTATAGCACAGCACCTTCTCGACACAAGATCCTGGTCTATATGGTCTATATACATGAAGTTCATGGTAATACAACAAGCGCTTATTTGCTGCGGATATTTACCCGCCAGATAAGCGCTTTTTCTTATGGATAGCCCTTTTGCATGATTTGGACAGTTCTGGAAAGACTACATGTTGCGAATGTTACGTCGGATTTCGGTAATCTCATGGCTTTGGAGCCGTTAGGATGATGAATATGTGGAAATTTATAGTATCTCATTTTCCGGGCTGGGACGTTATTTTTCAAGCGATCATATTATTAGTTCTGCCTGTGGTCTTCTATTTTCTGTCTAATTGGGTGAAATCCAGATTGAGCAGTCGGAGCTCTGCAAAGAGCAGGGGGGCTAGTACGTCGGGAGCCATGAGTAACAGCGACGATGAAGAGTTTGCCGACGAACAGCCGATGACGGGGAACTATGACCATGATCTCTCGGTGCTTAAGCAGCAATCCGCCAATCATTGCGATATTCATATCAGAGAGTTCACCTTCAGAGAAAAGAATAAGGCCGCTCTTCTATATGTAGATGGTCTTTATGATAAAGATCTAGTGGATAAACAGGTACTGGAGATTTTGATGAATGATCTTGTCGATGGAAACCATGTCCCTATTACGAAGGATATTCTGTTGAACCAGATCCTTTCGATCAGCCAAGTCAGCAATACCCAACAGCTGAATCAAATCATTCCAAGTATATTAACCGGTTCTGTGGCGCTATTGGTTGAAGGCATGAAGGATGTTGTGTTTATGAACGGATCTGCTGGAAAAAGCAGGGCTATTGAGGAACCGGTATCCGAAGGTCTATTACGTGGTCCGCGCACTGGATTTACAGAAACCCTAAGTGAGAATACTGCCTTGCTGAGGCGTCACGGCAGAGACGAGAGCCTGCAGATGACCAAGTTCAAGGTTGGAGCACGTGCCCAAAAGGACCTGATCATCGCCTATATGAGAGATATCGCTAATCCCGAGCTGGTCAATGAGGTTATCCGCCGTATTGAAGCAATTGACATGGATTATTTGGCGGAGTCAGGTTATGTGGAGCAATTGATCGAGGACAATAGCATGAGCCCGTTCCAACAAGTCCAGAGTACCGAACGTCCGGACCGGGTCATCGGTGCTTTAATGGAGGGTCGAGTGGCCATTTTACTTGACGGGACCCCATTTGTGCTTATTGTCCCTGTTACCTTCAGTATGCTGCTCCAGTCTCCGGAAGATTATTATGAGCGATGGATACCGGCTTCATTGCTGCGGATACTGCGGTTCTTTACCGCCTTTTTGGCTGTATTTACTCCTGCTATATACATCTCGTTCATTTCATTTAATCAGGGGCTAATTCCTACCGAATTAGTGGTTACAATTATAGAGTCCAGACTGAGCGTTCCGTTCCCTTCGATTATCGAAGCGCTTCTTATGGAAATCTCGATTGAAATTCTTAGAGAAGCCGGTATTCGTCTTCCTAAGCCTATCGGTCCCGCTATGGGCATCGTTGGAGGTCTGATTATCGGTGATGCTGCGGTAAATGCAGGAATTATCAGTCCTTTCCTGGTTATTGTTGTGGCGGTAACTGCCATTTCATCATTCGCTATACCGTCCTACAGTGCGGGAATTACATTACGGATGCTGCGGTTTCTTGCGATGTTCTTCGCTGCTATCCTTGGTCTATTTGGAACTGTAATGTTCTTCATACTGGTCTGCAGCCATCTGGCGAAGCTGAAGAGCTTCGGCGTAGCATTTATTAGTCCGTTGTCTCCTTACCGATGGAATGATTGGAAGGACTTCATTGTCCGCGTGCCATTCAAGCTGATGAACCGGCGCCCCATTCTGATGAAGACGAAGGATTCCAGCCGTAGAAATAAATGAGGGCGTGATCGAGGAGGATTCTATGTTAACCGAAGATAAGAAAATCACGACTTCACAGACTGCAGTTATCATCAGCAATTGCATGCTTGGCTCTGGAATTCTCACCTTACCTAGAGTACTTGCTGATAGTATGAAAAATTCTGATGGCTGGATGTCATTGATTATAGGTAGTTTTTTGGTTACGCTGGCCGGATTGTCTATTGTTAAATTATGCCGACGATTTCCCGGAAGGACAATCTTCCAATTTTCTGTTGATCTTTTGGGGAAGTGGCTGGGGAGCGTGTTCAATGTTGTAATTGCCGTTTTTTATATCTTCATAGCAGCATTTGAATTGAGAGTGATGTTTGAAGTGACGACACTCTATCTGCTTGAGGAGGTTCCCAGGTGGACGATCCTGATGGCTTTTATTTGGGTTGGATTATACTTAGTCCTGGGAGGGCTTGGGGCGATAGCCCGATTGTTCGAGATTATATTACCCATTACGATCGTGGTATTTGTTTTTTCTTTGCTGCTGAGCAGTAAAATTTTTGAAATAGATAATTTGCTCCCTGTGCTAGGTGACGGAGTTTTCCCAGTACTGAAGGGCGTGGGTTCAACCGTGCTCGTCTTCCTAGGACATGAGCTCATGTTCATCCTTACACCAGCAATGCAGCAACCTGAGAAGGCTGGGAAGGCGGTTGTTATGGGGATCACGGTCCCTTTATTCCTGAATCTGATCGCGTTTATTATGGTGATCGGTGGAATGAGTGTGTATGGGGCTACCAGCAGTACCTGGCCAACCGTGGATTTACTACGTAGCTTCGAGATTAAGGGGCTTTTCTTTGAGAGATTTGATTTTTTTCTGCTTGTGATCTGGATCATGCAAATTCTAACAACCTTCTCTATTATGCAATATACATCTTCTCTCGGGTTTGCGCAGACGTTTAGAATCAGTAATAAGCCGATCCTATACTTCTCGATGCCTCTTATATTTATTATCGCTTCGGTTCCCCGAGACGTGAATGAGCTCTTCAGTTTTAGTCATCTGTTTGGAGATATCGGGGTTTCATTGTTCATGATTCTGCCTCCTATAATGCTGTTGTATGCCGTTATCTTCAAAAAGGGCGGTGTAAGGTAATATGAGTCGAATGAAGCGGTGTGTATTGGTTATTTTCTTGATTCTGATGCTGTTGAACCTCACTGGTTGCTGGGGAATCAAAGAAATCGAGGACCAGACGGTGCTTGTGGGGATTGGAATGGATGTGGGCAATCCATCAAGTGAGGAGAAACAACTGGCTGAAAATGGAAATTACTATCCAAAGAAGAATCGGGTTACACTTACATTTCAAATCATCCCTTTTGAAATGAGGCAAAGTTCTGGAAAAGGGGATAAATCAAGTAGTGAGCTGTATTCGAACATTCAGGAAACCGGAGACTCCATGTTCCAGATGCTTCGTAAGATGGCAACCCGGAGATCCAAGCCGATAATGGGCCATCATGTCAAAGTGATTGTCATATCACAAGAGCTTGCAAAGCGTGTTGAAATTGACAAGCTGTTGAAGTTCGTACTTAGGGATAACGATATTAGACCGAGCTGCCTTGTATTAATGAGTGAGAGCAAAGCGAGCGACACCCTCGTCAGTAACAACTCTGGAGAAATCCCGTCCTTGGAGCTTACGGGCCTGGCTGAGAATGCGAGCAAAGCCAGCAATGTACTGCCTCCTAAAAGTCTCACCAAGCTGGACGGAATTATTAATTCCGGGCATAGCTTCACCCTGCAAAATCTCTCCAGCTCAAGCGATGAGGTAGCTGTTGCCGGGGCATCCATCATTAAGGGGAAGAGCAAGAAATGGATCGGGTCCTTATCCATTCGAGAGGTTCTAGCATTGTCCTGGATTCGAGGAACGGTTAAAGGCGGGGTGATTAAAACCTATGATAAGCATGGGAATGTTCTTACTTACGAAGTCATCTCCGCCAAGTCAAGTGTTAAGTCCAGGGTTAACGGGGACGACATCTCTTTCCATGTAAATATCAGGACGAAAGGAAGACTTATTGAGAACTGGGATACGAAGGAGCCAGCCGGTAATGAAGAATTCATTAAAGAAGCGGAAGGTTACTTCGAGCAGGAGCTGAACAAAATGATATCGGAACTGATCCATAAAATGCGTGATGTATATCAGGTCGATGTTGGAAAGTTCGGGGATCATCTTCGTATCCAGCATCCCAAGGTTTGGAGGAAGGTTGAACAGGATTGGGACAATGTCTTTAGTAAGTCAGAAGTGACGTATACCGTAGATTTGATTATTGAAGATACAGGCTCTTCCGTCAAATAATTTTCTATAAAGTAGGGACAGATGAAATAAAAAAATAAAATAATGGTTGACTAAAATTTAAATTTGTGAATATAATATGATCAAGTTTTTGAAAAGATTGGCTATGAAGAGGAGCAGGTCATACGGGCGCTTATGTCCAGAGAGCGGTGTAGTTGCTGAAATCACCGTCATAATCCCGAGTACCGACTCGCCTCTGAGCTGCTGTCTTGAACCGCTGATCAGCGATAGGGATGGCCGGTCTGCACCCGTTAACGTGCGCAGATAGCGAATATTTTTCGCTCTGCCTAAGACTGTACATTGAGAGATGTGCAGTGAAGCTGGGTGGTACCACGGAAGTTAACCCCTTTCGTCCCATGGCGCATTTCATGCGCGGGATGAGAGGGTTTTTTTGGTTCATATTGAATATATGGAATGGCTAAGATAAGGATCAGATACGACGGATTATGCCCAGAGAACGGCGAGCAAGCTGAAATCGCCGCCTTAATCAGCGTATCAACTCGCCTTGGAGCCGTATCTCCGAACGCTGCTGCATATAGCAGATGAAAGTCATTAAGAGATGCCGGGTTTTGCCCGTTATTGCATTAGGATCTGACCATTAAGTGGTTATGATTCTTCTGAGGCCGTACATTGCAATTTGGCAGTTTCAGGGTATCCCTGGAATCCTGCCCGAAGCGGACGGCAAAACAAGGGTGGTACCGCGGAAGTGAACCTCTTTCGCCCCTGCACAGGTTCTTTGACCTGTAGCAGAGGCGTGAGAGGTTTTTTTAATATCATTTTTGAAGGGATGGAATGGAAGATGAGAAAAATTTATGTGTTTGATACGACACTGCGTGACGGGGAACAATCACCGGGAGTAAGCCTGACGACGGAGGAAAAGGTGGAGATTGCGATTCAGCTTCAGAAGCTGGGGATCGACCGGATTGAAGCGGGCTTCGCAGCAGCCTCTCCGGGGGAAATCGAGAGCATTCGCGCTGTCTCGAGACAAGTCAAGAATGCAACGCTGCTGAGTCTGGCCCGTTGTCATATGAAGGATATTGATGCGGTTGTAGAAGCACTTCGTGAAGCCGAGGATCCTTGCCTTCATCTTGTGCTGGCCACATCCCCGATCCACCGGGAGCATAAGCTTCATATGGATAAGGCGAAAATTCTGGAGACGGCTGCATCAGCAATTCGCTACGGCCGGAAGTTCTTCAGCAAGGTTGAATTCTCCGCAGAGGATGCCAGCCGGACGGAGATCGACTTCCTGTGCGAAGTAACCAAGATGGCGATTGATGCAGGGGCATGCGTTGTTAATCTGCCGGATACCGTGGGCTTCGCAACTCCCGAGCAGTTCGGCAATATGTTCAAGACGATCAAATCCAGTGTACCGGGTATTGAGAAGATTCAGTTAAGCACGCACTGCCATGATGATCTGGGAATGGCAACGGCCAATACACTGGCCGCGATCGCGAACGGTGTTGATCAGTTCGAGGGAACCATTAACGGTATTGGCGAGAGAGCGGGCAATACATGCGTGGAGGAAGTCGCCCTGGCACTGGAGACTAGAAGTGATTTTTACGGAGCGAAAACATCCTTGAACTTGAGCGAGATCTACCGCACCAGCCGTATGGTTAGCAAATTGACCGGGATGAGCGTGCCTGGCAATAAGGCGATTGTAGGTGCGAACGCATTTGCTCATGAGTCAGGCATCCATCAGGACGGTATGCTGAAGAATCGCAGCACTTATGAGATCATTACGCCGGAGACGATTGGCGCAAGCTCGAGCAAGCTCGTGCTCGGCAAACATTCAGGCCGCCATGCGTTCAAGGAGAAATTAATTGATCTGGGCTATGAGCTTAACGAGGAACAGCTTAATATCGCTTTTGCCAAATTCAAGGTATTAGCTGATCGTAAGAAGAATATTCTGTCCGAAGATATCCGGGCCTTGCTGGACGAGAATATGGCAGAAGGACCTAAGCCGCTTACGCTGGACAATATTCAAGTGTCTTATGGGAACAAGACGATGCCTACTGCAGCAGTTCGTATTATGAAAGAGAACGGGGATATGGTGGAAGAGGCCGCAGTGGGCAACGGCTCGGTGGATGCTGTATATCAAGCGATTGCTAAGGCCACCGGCATCATTGCCGAACTGGAAGACTACACGATTCATTCGGTGACACATGGAACGGATGCGCAGGGCGAGGTTCATGTGGTGCTGAGGCAGGGAGAGACATCTGCTAGCGGTCGCGGCGTGAGCACAGATGTCATAGAGGCGAGTGCGAAGGCTTATCTTGAAGCGATGAACCGTCTCATCAGCCGTCAGGACCGTGAAAAGCGTCGTGAAGGAAATATTGTGATTTACTAAAAATTGGGGTGAATGCATGAGTGATGAAGCGGCAAAGAGAAGAGCGGTACTGAATCATTCCGGTGTGATTGACGCACGCACGCTAGCGGATTCACACAGGCGGCTGGCCGAGCTGATCAAACCTGGGATGCATGTACTGGATGTAGGTTGTGGAACCGGAGCAATTACGCGAGGAATCGCAGAGATTACGGGCCCGGAAGGTTGGGTCATCGGAATTGATAACAATCCAGACTGGATTGCCAAAGCGAGGGCAGAGACGCAAGGAATCCCGGGGATCTCCTTTGAAGTCGGGGACATCTATGATCTTAAGCTTGAACAGCAATTCGATATCGTGACTTCTGCCAGGGTATTACAATGGTTGAGTCGGCCCTACACGGCAATTGAACAGATGGTCAAAAGGGTTAGAATCGGAGGGAAATTGCTCATACTTGATTATAACCATCATAGAATAGAATGGAGTCCACCTATTCCACCGTCGATGCAAGGCTTCTACGATGCGTTCCTAAGGTGGCGCTCTGATGCCGGAATGAATAATGAAATAGCCGACCATTTGGCAGAACTGATGGAGAAGACGGGGGAACTGGCCGATATCGTATCTCTGCCTCAGCTTGAAATCACTCAACGCCAAGAGCCGGGATTCATCCATAAAGTACTGATCTGGGCTGAAGTCGCCGATTTCAAAGGCAAGCAGATGACCCAGGATGGTTATATCTCAGAGCAGGACCGGGCCAGAGCGGAAGAGGATTACCGCGCCTGGGTCCAGAGCTATGGTGAATCGCAGAAGATGTATCTTCGATCCGTCGAAGCAACCAAAAATTAAATTATGAGATTTTATTAATAAAAGCAGCCAATTCGCAGGTTAACCCGCATGTTGGCTGCTTTTCTTAATTTACAGTTCGAGTTCGGCAATAGCGGCCTTCAGCTTGTTCGCAGAAGCTTGAAATTTCGCGAGTTCTTCATCGTTAAGCTCAAGATTGAGCACTTCACGTACGCCTGTACTGTCTACAATACAAGGTACTCCAAGATATACATCCGATACTCCATTGTAGTCGCTCAACAGGGTAGAGACATTCAAGACGGAAGCTTCATTCTTCAGAATGGAGACGATGATACGGTCGAGTGCCAAAGCAATTGCATAGAAGGTTGCACCTTTTGCATTAATGATCTCATAAGCAGCATTCTTGGTGCTCTCGAAAATACGCTCGCGCTCTTCATCTGTGAACTCCACATCGATTCCGGCCACATTAGCCAGGCTCCATAACGGCACTTCGGAATCTCCGTGCTCCCCGATAATATGAGCATGGATACTGCGCGGATTAATCTCCTTCGCTTCACCGATCAGATAGCGGAAGCGTGCGCTGTCAAGCAGAGTACCAGAGCCAATGACCCGGTTGGAAGGGAAACCGCTCTTCTTCAAGGATACATAGGATAAAATATCCACTGGGTTCGTAGCGACAAGGATGATACCATGGGTATTGTACTTCACAATGTTCTGGATGATGCTGTCAAAAATACGGGCATTGCGCTTCAGCAGATCGATTCTTGTCTCACCAGGTTGCTGAGACGCTCCGGCTGCGATAACGATAATGTCGGCGCCAGCGCAATCACTGTAATCGCCCGCCCAGATTTTCATACCGCCTGTAAATGGCAGACCGTGGTTCATATCAAGAGCTTCACCTAATGCTCTCTCTTTGTTCGCGTCGATCAGAACCAGCTCAGATACTCGTTCCCGAAGCAATAAAGTATAGGCAGTGGTTGCTCCAACGGCACCGGTACCGATAATTACGACTTTACTTGAAGAAACTTTAGGTTCCATTTGCTTCACTCCTTATTGGCTCGAAAAGTAGTACATATATGTATGTACCCGGTAAATCGTACTTCATTCATTGTACATGAAATGGATTAAATTTGAAGCAAAAAGTTATGATTTAAACTACAAAATTTTAATATATATTGTCGAATGAAATGATGTCGGCATGGATTCGTTACCCTTGGTGATGGTTTAATTATGTCATATTACGACTCTTTTTATGCGGGCTACTCACTAGTGATTTAGATATACTTACTTAGCCGTAATAGATTGTAACCATTCTGTAAGGACGGCGTAGTCTAAATATATTATTCTATTAATATAAATATAAATTAAGATAGGAACAGCGGTGATATGAATGTCTAAATCAAGAAACACGGAAGATCCAGTCATCATGAGATCAAGAAAATCGAGAAACAAAAGAAAACGTCGAATTAAGCCCATTGTTACTATCGCGATAATTTTGGCGTCGGCTGCAATTATTTTATCTGTAGTTGCATCGAAGAGTTTAATGAATGATAAGACAGGTTCATCGGCTACGGTCGTATCTCCTCAATTGGAAAGTCAGAAGGACAATTCTACTTCCTCAGGACCTGAAGCCGTTCAAGAAGGTAATAACCCTCCTGATGATTCTTCAAATATGGATGGAAATTCTGACAAACCTTCCTCTGACACAAATTCTGATGATAAAGATAAGCAAGCGGAACAAGATCAAGAGGCCCAAGACCCTAAAGATTCCGATAAGGACAACTCTCAGGTAGATAAGGATAAGAACCAGGCTCCAGTGGATAAGAACAACGATCCCTCAAAGAAGCCTGTCCAGAAAGATGATCAAAATAACGCCAAGAAAGTGGTCTATCTAACATTTGATGATGGTCCCGGCAAGTTTACATCACAGATTGTCAAAATACTTAATGATAACGGGATCCATGCTACTTTCTTCATGGTTGGCGGTAATTTGTCGGGCAACGAGAAGGCAGTAAAGAAGGCGTATGAGGCAGGCAACTATATTGGTATGCACAGTATGACTCATGATAAGGAGAAGTTGTATGATCATGGTAGCGGTCCATTCATTAAGGAGTTCCAGAAGGAACAAGGAATGATGGAGGATATCATTGGAACACCGCCATGGCTAATCCGTGCTCCGTATGGGAGTGCCCCAATGATTGATAAGAAATTCCGTGATGATATCGTTGATGCTGGCTTCAAGATGTGGGACTGGACGGTTGACTCAATGGACTGGAGTTATTCGAAGCATCCTGAGAAAATTCTGCAACAGGTGAAGAAGCAGGTTCATCGCGATAGAGAAGTAATTCTCATGCATGAAAGATCTCAGACCGTCAAGATTTTGCCGGATGTGATCTCCTATTTAAAGAGTAAAGGTTATACCTTTGCCGTCTACAAGCCTGACCAACATTTCTCGTTGAACTTTGCCAAAGATGATAGATTGTAAAGCCGTGACAGCTCTTTAATATAGCTTTTGTGAGAAATAGAAGAGTCATAGAGAGACATCATGTAGTAGAATGATAGGAATGGACGAGTATTTGAAAGCGAGGTTTTAGTTCTTGAGAAGGTGGTATACGTTAATCGTGATTGTGACAGTAGCGGGTATGCTGCTGACTGCCTGTTCTTCAAATTCGCCTGCAGTTGATCCTAAGGATCAAGCGGGTGAGCTTTCTGAAGAAGGACAAACCTTGACTGTTATTAACCCGGATTCCGTGGGAAGTAAACCAGCTGCGAATAGTCCAGCTAATGAGACACAAAAATATGAGATTCAGACTAGGTTGACGGATTTTCAACTGCTGGGGGATTCCACAGGTCTTGCCTGGGGAACGACCCGCAGTGAGCTTCGTCTGTATATGACGAATGACAGTGGCGAGACTTGGGCCAACATATCTCCAGCGACATCGGTACTATTCTCCAGCAATCCTCAATATGGGAAAGACATTTATTTTGTGAGTCCGACCCACGGCTGGATTATTCGTAATTTTAGCGAGTCCGGCGAGGCCATTGTACTTCGGACGATCGATGGAGGAGTTACCTGGAAGATGACCTCTTTGCCGAAGGCAAATGAGGTTGCTTCTGTATTCTTTATTAATGAGGACCGGGGCTGGATCTTAACGATTGATAACAGTCAAAAGAACGATACAACGAAAACGCTGTATTTAACAAATAATGGCGGAGCCAGCTGGATAAAGGTGATGAGTTCTCCATTATTCCCGACAGGACCCGAGGCAACAAATGCAACACCAATTCAGAGCAATTCAGTATCCATGACATTCTCAAGCGAGAAGTTGGGATATATTAGTGCGATTGAGTTCGGACACCCAGAGTTCTATGTGACGAGGAACGGGGGGGTATCCTGGAATAAGAGCGATCAATTCTTCGATATGAGTAAATATAAGAATTGTTCCAGCTTTTTAACGGGGACACCTACTTTCTTCAATAATTCGGATATCGGCTGGATTCCGGTTGGATGCTCGCGGGATGATGCTGTGAAGTATAATGGATATTTTACACATGATGGAGGGAAGACCTGGGCCTACGCTCCATTTGATATCGATTGGATTACTGAGACGAACAAGGGAGCTGCCCCATTCTTCATCAATAGCTTGGAAGGCTGGAATATCCGTAACGGTGCGGTATACCACACAACGAACCAAGGGAAGACATGGACAGCATTACCGGTCAACGGGAAGCTGCATGATGTGATGACGGATTTAGCTTACAATCAAGTGGTAAAGTTGCAATTTTTCACAGCGAAGTTCGGCTGGCTGCTTGTGGCTAAGAGTGACGGAAAACGCTCTCTGCTCATGCAGACGACGGATGGAGGAAGAAGCTGGCGCGTGCTATAGTACGTGCTGGCTTTTTTATATGGAAGAGAGGTTAGTAGAGTAGAAAAGAAATTTAATAAAAAAAATTTGTGATATATCTAATATTGTGAAAATAATCACATGTATGTGCAAAGCTTTGTGATATATTTAACTTGTAAAGAGGAAAAGAAATAACAAGAGAGAATCTAACGAAAATTAAACTTAGGAGTGAGTAATCATGAAAACAATGAACCAAGAGCAAACTACCCGTAAATATCTGCAATTCTGTTATACTTGTGAAGACGCTCATCTGTGTACTACTGAAGAAGCTTGCCAAGATTGCTGGGCTCAGAAAGGGATGTTGGAAGCAGAACATGACGGTGCCGAAGAAACACGTCAATTACTGCAAATGTACTATGCATAACTCAATAAGCCGAACGATAGAAATATAGCCTTCGATTCCAATAAGGGATCGGGGGCTTTTACTGTTATTTTAGGACAAGATCTCATATTTTCCTACATTTGCGAATATCAAGTTTTAAATAAGACGGCATATACATAAGAAAAGACAGGGCTTCAATGGGCTCGCGAACGCACCGCTCGAGTTGATCTTAGGAGGGAGAAGAATGGAATCATGGGCTGAAATGCTAGGGGTAATGAATACCGCTTTTCCGATCTTTCTCGTCGTCATCTTTGGGGTGATTCTCCTGACTTCGGCGAGTGGAATTAGACGTTATTTTGCTAATAACCGACAGCCTGTACTAAGTGTGACTTCAGTGATCGTAGGCAAGCGGACCGAGGTATCGCACAGGCATGATACTGAGACGTCCGTGAATCGCTCGGATACGAAATACTTCGTTACTTTTGAGGTTGAGAGCGGGGACCGCCTTGAATTTGTAGTAAGCGGGCAGGAATATGGTCAATGCTCAGAGGGAGACGAAGGGAAGCTGACGTTCCAAGGCAGCCGTTACTATGGATTTGAACGTCTTAGTCGAACTTATCGCGGACTGCATGAGTATTAAGGCTCCATAGTACAAGAAAATTAAGAGCTGTCCAGGGCGGACAGCTCTTTTTTGTATACTTATATAAAATAGATGTGAGTTGATTAGTGCGCTAAAGATTCGGTTCGGGATAAGAGCAGCTTGGCTACCGTCCTGCCGCTGGAGAAGGCACGTTCCGCCAATTCTCCCTTGCCCTCGCAACCGTCGCCGCAGAAGAAGAAAGGAACATCCGGAAGCTGAAGCGGTAGCATTCGATTCGTAACGATATTCTTGACGCTCGATACCATGGCTTTCTTCGACATCCGTTTGACTTCGGTGACTTCACGCCAGCCCGGATAATACGTATCGAACAACTTCTCCATCTGCTGAACCTTGTTATCCAGGTACTGCTTCTTCTCGTCCTCGCTTAAGGAATCGTCATTTAGATAAGCAATGCCCTGCAGCAACTGTCCACCGGATGGAGCCACGGTATGGTCTGTAGCCGACACATCACTGATGAACAGCTTGTTGTCCATATCACTTATATAATGGAACGGTCGCGATACCACTTTGGAGAGGCCTATATCATATACGAGTACCTCATTTGCTGTATTGTTCTTATACGGCTCGAACGCCTGATTCCAGGACGTTGTTTCGAGCAGCTTGGCTATTTGCTGAACCGGCATCGCCATGACGACTCGGTCGAACTCAAGTGCTTCGCGGCTCTTGGTGTTCAGAATGTACTTGCCATTCTCCATCCGAATGGATTCAACAGGCTCCTTGAGAGCGATATCCCACTTCTCATTCGCTTCAACTTTACCGCGAAGCTGATTAGTGATGGTGGACCAACTGCCGAGGATATAGCTTACCGGCCTGCCGGAGAGGAACAAATTGTGATAATAATCAGCGATGACTTCGCCGGATACTTGGCGGGCATCCTCTGGACTGATGAAGAAGTTGGAGCAGACTAGATGCTCCCATAGTTCCTTGACGTCCTGGGATGCGTTCGTATGATCCAGATACTCTCCCAATGTGCGGTGGTTCTTCAGTTGATGGAGATGCCCGATTACGGCAGCAATTTCAGTAATGAATCTGACCTTTTCCCTCTTGCTGAGTACATCAGTCTTCATAATATTAACAAAGTCGAGTGGAGCCGGCGTGAGAGCCTCATGCTTGGCATACACTACTTTGCGCTTATCGACCTGTTTGCTCTGGAACTGAAGACCCAGCTCGTTCTCCATATTATGCAGCGTGTGTCTGTCGATTCCGTAAACCGCATGTGCCCCAAAATTCAATGTAAAACCCGATTTCTCATAAGTGAACGCTCGTCCGCCGATTTGCGGGCTGCGTTCGAACACCGTACCTTCGGTGTCTGGACTGTTGGATAAGTAAGCGGCGGCAGTTAAGCCGGCAAGTCCACCGCCAATGATCGCGATTTTCATGTGAGAACCTCCTAAAAGGTGTTATGGAAGGAGCTCTGGGTGAGTACGCATATGAAGTGCTGTATTTTATCCATATTCATTTACAGTATATGCTATTCATGTAAGCGCGTCCATAGAAATAGACACTAAATATTCAAAATTGAAATCGGATACAGAACTGATGAGGTTTTTGGCCGATCTATGTCTTCACCATTATATTATTCTTCGTTATTGTTGCACCAATATAGGCGATTGCACATACGATATAGCGTTGAGAAGTGAGGAAAGGGGAGCGGTACGTGGCGGTTATAAAAACGAACTCCTCAGATGTCAGAACGCTGGCAAGGTTGATGCGCGCTGAGGCTGAAGGCGAAGGCGAGCTCGGAATGCTCATGGTAGGGAACGTAGGCGTGAATCGGATTCTTGGCGATTGCCTTGATTTCAAGAATATCCGCAGTATGGATGATATGGTGTTTCAGTCTCCTGGCGGCTTCGAAGCAACGCAAAAAGGCTACTTCTATCAAAGAGCACGCGATCGCGATATCCGTCTGGCCCAGAGGGCGATTAACGGTGAGAGGACTTGGCCAGCCAGCAACGCATTATGGTTCTTCAGACCAGCCGGAGATTGTCCGGCTACCTGGTATAACCAGCAGAATACCGGAAGATTCAAAGCCCACTGCTTCTTTGCTCCTTCTGGCGAAGATTGTCCAAGTGTATATTAGTGCTTTGCTGTAATTTCATTTTAAGGAGGAAAATGATTCATGTTCACACAACCTTATCGCCCAGCCGGTTATAATGCCGGATATGCGGTTCCTCGTAGTTATTCGTCAGGAGGGAACTATTCGTCGATGTCTACAGGAACTACCCAGACTTCTACAATGCCGCCGCAGGTTCCAGTAGGCAGTCCGATGACTTCAACGGGAACCGTTGTGCCTACCCAGACGCCAGCCTTCGAGCAGTCCTTTATCGAAAATATATTGCGCCTTAATCTAGGGAAGGTCGGCACATTCTATATGACTTATGAGAACAACTCGGAATGGAACGCCAAAATCTTCAAGGGCGTGCTCGAAGCAGCCGGTCGAGACCATATTATTATTAGCGATCCGCAAACTGGCGTAAGAACGATGCTCCTGATGGTGAACTTCGATTATGCTACCTTTGACGAGCCGCTGAAATATTCATATCCATATGCTTCAGGCAGTGTACCTCCTACAAGAGGCTGCTGCTAGAGGCAATAAGTGAAATATGCAAGGAGCTGTCTAGAAAACCAGCGTGAACGCACTTATCAAACGGTCAAAAATGACCGTTAGAGCAAGAAAGAACAACTGCGTTCTTCTAACGGACACTTTTGACCATTAGAAGCACAAAATGTGGATTTTCGCCACATTTCACTCTTGTAATGGACATAATCGTCCGTTACAAGGGGAGAGTACCAAAGCATTAACGCTAACGGTCAATAATGTCCGAGTGATCAGCTTAAACATGAAAGGGGCATCTCTAAGTCGGTAAATCGACTTTGATATGCTCCTTTTTCCTATGGAGTTACACATTGTGGAATCGTGAGAATAGGGTGGATATTTTTCATAAAAAACGCCTGTACTCCAGTCATACACTATGGTTTGACTGTGTAGTGTATAATAATATAATTATAGATGTAGTTCAAAAAGTTCACTTTTGATACGATGTATCAATAAGAGCTTACTCGACATCGAATCTTGAATTCAGCTGGGCCTAAGCGGATGCTTACGAAGTTATGTTTCCTCCGGAAACATCGCAGGTGCTCACGTAGGTTTTGCCTACGCTCCGCTCCTTTCGTCCCTAGCTTTATCCAACCTTCTCGGTGCTGAAAACCGACCTTTTTGAACACTCATTTAATTGATGTAACGACTTAAAAGGAGATGAGTTCATTGGGGAGTTGACGATATATAACCGTAATAAACAACAATATTATTTTATACCGCGAAGGAGGTGCACCTATTCTCCGTAATAAGCGGGAATAGGATACGTCTTGACTGACCCTTTACCGAGTCTTTTTTCATTAGGACTAATGTTGTTATTGGTCTTGCTTAACGGTTTTTTCGTGTCGGCCGAATTTGCGATCGTCAAAATTAGGAGCGGCCGGATTGACGCTTTGGTCGAAGAAGGACGCAAGAGTGCTATAACTGCCAAGCACTTGTTAAATCATCTGGAAGGCTATTTATCTGCCTGCCAGCTCGGAATTACATTATGCTCACTGGGGCTTGGATTCCTTGGTGAACCGGTTGTGGCCCGGATTCTAACGCCCGTATTCGTATGGGCAGGAATGGGCGAGAGCTCGGTTCATGCGGCTTCATTAACGCTGGCTTTTGTGCTTATCGCTATATTTCATATTGTGCTCGGGGAGCTTGCTCCGAAGACAATCGCGGTGCGCAAGGCCGAAGCAGTAACTTTATTGTCTGCTCCGCCGATGAAGATATTTTATAAAATTATGTATCCGGCCGTGTGGTTGCTTAACTCGATGTCCGCGGGTCTGCTGAGACTATTCGGTATTACGCCAGTCTCCGGACAGGAATCATTGCATACGGAGGAGGAGATCCGTGTAATGATGAAGGAGAGCAGCGAGAGTGGACTGATTGATAGCACGGAAATGTCGCTGGTTGACAATATTTTTGAATTTGCCGATACAACGGCAAGAGAGATTATGATTCCACGTACCGAGATGATCTGTCTCTACACCCAAAATTCGATGGATGAGAATTTACAGATTGCTCTGGAGGGTACTCGCACTCGTTATCCTGTATGTAATCAAGATAAAGACCATATTATTGGTTTCATTCATATTAAAGATCTGATACGCTCTAGTTCGGATGACTATCATCATTTGATTCGTCCGATTATGGCTGTTCCTGAGTCCATGCCGATTAGCAATTTGATGAAGCAGATGCAGCGCGGCAAATGTCAGATTGCGATTCTGATTGATGAATACGGCGGAACCTCCGGTCTTGTGACACTGGAAGACATCATTGAGGAGATCATTGGGGAAATCCAGGATGAATTTGATGAGGAGCGACCAGGTATTGAACAAATCGAGGAGGATGTGTTCTCCATTGACGGTCTGATGCTGATCGATTCCATAAATGATCGCTTCGGATTAGAACTGGACTCTGATGATTATGATACGATTGGTGGATGGCTCTATTCAAGAATTGAAGTATTGCCGCCTCAGGTCGGTCAAACTGTGGAATATGATGGTTGTATATACATCGTAGAGGAAACTGACAACAAGAGAATTTCACGCGTCAAATTGCTGAAGCAGGAATTTATTCCATTGGAAGAAGCAGGCGCTTAGACCATAGATAAATGAAGGGCACGGTGATCATTTCATCGTGTCCTTCGTTTATAGAAAACGTGTACAACAAAAAACTAGAAGTTTCTATCAGAATTTAGAATTTAGTTCCGTTAGAAATCAAATGGCCTTATTTATCCGAAATAAGGGTTGTGAT
Source organism: Paenibacillus motobuensis (assembly GCF_039521865.1). Lineage (NCBI taxonomy): Bacteria > Bacillati > Bacillota > Bacilli > Caryophanales > Paenibacillaceae > Paenibacillus > Paenibacillus motobuensis. The sequence goes on from NZ_BAAACX010000006.1 coordinate 113,305, forward strand.
TTCTGCAGCAGCATAATGAAATTAAGCAAGTTTATGCGTAGGAAACTTGGAATTACCGTTACCGCAGTTACCGCACTTACCGACTTATCGCACCCATCACACCCATCGCACTCATCGGACTTATCGCACCTATCAAGCGTACCAAGCGGTCAAAAATGTCCGGGTGATCCGGCGTAACACGGGGATGTCCCCGTTTTGTCCCCGCCTTTGACGCGAAAAAGGGGTTGTCTCCAAGTCGGACAATCGACTTTGGAGACAACCCCTTTCTGCTGCGCACCATGTGATGTACACGGCTAAGGATCACTATTAAAACGCCCAAGCGCCTTGCTTGAAGATCGGTTCCTCTTGGCCGTCTTCGGTTACTCCGAAGATGTCCATCTCGCCGGAGCCGACCATGAAGTCTTCATGGGCGAAGCTGGAATTCAATCCGGCTTCAAATAGCTCATCCTTGCTCATTGCTTTGCCGCCTTCCAGGTTGAAGGCATAAGCGTTGCCGATCGCCAGATGGTTCGAGGCGTTCTCGTCGAACAGCGTGTTGTAGAACAGGATACCCGATTGGGAGATCGGCGAACCATGAGGGACCAGCGCCACTTCACCCAGATAGTGGGAGCCTTCGTCCAGTTCAATCAGATGCTTCAGAACGGATTCGCCAACCTCAGCAGAGCTGTCGATGATCCGGCCGTTCTCAAATGTTAATTTGAAGCCGTCGATAATGTTGCCATTGTAGCTTAGCGGCTTCGTACTTGATACGATGCCGTTAACACCATCTCTTTGCGGAGCGGTGAACACTTCCTCCGTTGGCATATTGGCCAGGAACGTATTGCCCTGAGCATTGATGCTCTCGGCAGCAACCCATAGATGTCCTTTTGGCAGTTCGATCGTCAGATCGGTCCCTGGTGCGATATAATGCAATTTCTTGTATTTCTTGTTGTTCAAATAGTCAGCTTTCTCTGACAATGTCTTGATATGTTCGCGCCATGCTGCGACAGGGTCAGCCTGATCGAGGCGAACCGTACGGAAGATGGCTTCCCACAGCGCTTCAACCTGCTTGTCCTCAGGCAAGTCCGGGAATACCTTAGCGGCCCAAGCTTGGGAAGGTACAGCAACGATGGACCAGCTGAATTTATCCGCCATTTGTAATGCACGGTACTTGCTCATTGCAGCTCCGTATGTCTTCTGATGGTTTGTTATCCGTGTTGTCGATACGCCGTTAAGAAGGTCCGGATCAGAGGAGATGACGTGAAGCACAGCAGCGCCGTTCTCTACGAGTTCAAGCATTTCACCGGCGTACCATTTAGGCTCGTCCAGGAACGATTCTTCAGCAGCCATGTCGTAACGAAGGCGGGTAATCGTATCATCGCTCCAGTTCACTTTGACTGTTCTGGCCCCTGCTTCATAGGCCTGTTTCACGATAATACGCACAAGTTCTGCAGAATCAATAGTAGCATTGACGACCAGGGCCTGGCCCTTCTGCACATTTACACCGATTTTTACAGCTAGCTCGGCATACTTCTGCAGTTTCTCTTGAAAATTCTCAATAGCCATAGTTACTCCTCCAATTAAAAAAGGGTTATTCTATTATCATACTACGAATTACCGTTACTATCCAACAAGAAACGCAATTTATTTAACCAATGGTAATTTTCCCTTCCGGATAGCGCAAGAGATCTTTCTTAGGCTTCGGCCTTATCGCGTAGGCTAGTGTCAAAGGTCCAATCCGTCCGATGAACATAACGAAGCAGAGTATAATTTTGCTAATCATGGTTAGCTTTGGCGTCAGATCGAGACTAAGGCCCGTCGTTGCGAAGGCGGAGGTCGTCTCGAATAGAAGGGGAAGAAGTTCCCTATCCTCCAGTGCAGACAATACCATCGATACGGAAATGACCAGAGACAGGGCCATGAACGTCTGCGTAATAGCACGCAGAATAGACTCTTGGGGCAATCGCTTTTTGAAGAAGACGATGTCCTGCTTGCCGCGGATCATGGAATATACCGCCCCGAGCAGAATCGCAAAGACGGTGACTTTGATCCCACCGCCAGTCGAACCAGGTGCCGCACCGATAAACATAAGCAGCACGATGAAGAATTGTGTGGAGTGGCTCATGCTGCTGACGTCCACTGTACTAACCCCTCCGGATCTGGAACTGATGGAGTGGAAGAAGGCTGCTGATATTTGCTGACCTAGCGGCAATTCTCCCAGGGTAGCGGGATTGAATATCTCGATAGCGAAAATAACGAGCGCACCGATCGCGATCAGATAACCCGACATTGTCAATACAATCTTCGAATGCAGAGATAATTTTTTGGATTTAGGATACTGCAGCAGATCATGAATGACGATAAATCCTATACCGCCGAGGAAAATAAGTATCATTACAACGATATTGATATATAGATCATTGCGAAAGTTGCCAAATCCGCTGGAACTGTAATAGGACCCGAACAGATCAAATCCACCGTTGTTGAATACCGATATACTGTGGAAGATGCCGAAATAAATGGCTTTGCCAAGCGGCATCTCCATAGCCCATCTGGCCGCCAGCAACAGAGCCCCGGTTCCTTCAATCGTGATCGTATAGTAGACGACACGGCGAATCAGTGCGAGCAAGCCGTCCATGGAATTGTAATTGATTGCTTCCTGCAGCACGAGTCGGTCCTTGAGTGTAATCCGTCGGTTCAGGGCAAGAGCAATTAACGTTCCGAAGGTCATAAAGCCCAGCCCACCCAGTTGGGTAAGCAAGAGGATAACGATCTGACCGAACAATGTAAAATGAACGCCAGTATCTACCACAGCTAGTCCGGTTACACAGGTCGCCGAGGTAGCTGTGAAGAAGGCGTCTACCAAATTCAACTTATGCCCTTTCACGGAGGAAATGGGCAGAGACAGTAGGAATGCGCCAATGATAATAATAATGCCGAAGCCGTAGGATAAGATTTCCGCAGGTGTCAGAGAGCGGGGTGCTTTTTTTCGCTGTGACAATGAATCTTCACCTCATCATCGTGATTATTGCTATTGGACAAAAAAATGTTACGATATTGCAGTAAGGAGGTGCTTCTACCTCGAATAATGATTATAATTGAAACCTATGGGAATATCGAATCCAATGAATAAAGGAGCAAACCATAATGAATTTCAAAATACTACAATCCGAGATGCGTAAAGATGAAGATGGGGCTTATGTAGGCAAGACGATTTTTGAGGTTGACGCACATAAGGCGAATTATGAGATCACATTTTTCAGTAAAAATAGCCGGGACTGGGACTACAGTCTTCATTATGCGAAGGAGTCAGGAGTTGAAGAAGAGCTTCTAGCAGTAGATGAACGGATCGAGCAGGATGACGAATGGTTCGATGGCTTGCTAGATGCAGCCTGGAATACATATTCAGTAGAAGAATAGGGTAATTCTGCGAAAGGACTGAGGTGACAGCCCTTGATGGATAAACCGTATTACCGAAGAAGTCTCGGTATTATTATGGCGCTAACGATCATTTATTTATTATCCAAGGTCAGTTTTATATTTAATCCAATTGTTACCTTGGTTCAAATTCTGATCGTACCGCTGACGATTTCTGCTTTCTTGTATTATCTGCTGCGCCCGATCGTTATCTATTTGGAAGAGAAGCGCATGAACCGGATTCTATCGATTCTGTTGATCTACCTCATGTTCGCGGGCGTAATTACGGTCTTTCTGGTCGTTGTCTGGCCACCACTAGAACATCAGATTACCGAGTTCATTAATAATGTGCCGAAGCTGATTAACGGACTACAAGCACAAATGAACGAAATCCGGGAGAACCGTTATTTCTCCATGTTCAATGAATCGGATCTATCGATCACGAACAAGCTGATGGAGTATGCCAACTCAGCGATTCAAGCAGCCAGCGGATATATATCGCATGTTTTTAGCTTCTTGAATGACTTTGTGATCGTAGTCGGAACGGTGCCGATTATGCTGTATTACATGCTGAAGGAAGATCGTCGGGTCAGACCGATGCTAGTCAGTGCGCTTCCATCCAAGTACCGTGAAGACGGGGACCAGGTACTGCAGGAAATTGATGGCATGCTGCGAGGCTTTATTGCAGGACGAATGATCGACGCCGTTGTTCTTACCGTGATGAGCCTAATTGGATTCTGGATTATTGGCCTGCCTTATCCACTAATGCTCTCATTAGTCATGGGCCTATTTAGCTTTATTCCTTATTTTGGAACATTGCTGGGAGCGATACCTAGCGTCATTGTTGCCTTTACTATTTCTCCGGCTATGGTGATATGGGTCATTGTAGTCGTAGTAGTGTCGCATCAGATCGAGGCGAATTTGATCTCGCCCTATATTTACGGCAGGACCATTAATATCCATCCATTGACAACGATTATTCTGTTGCTGATTGCCGGTGATTTTGCCGGAATTCTAGGGATGCTGCTGGCCATACCTGTATATATGATGATGAAAATAATTGCTATTCGTGCCTTTAAAGTGTACAACATCCATAAATTATAAATCAGGTGTGAGCTTTTTATCATGTAACCGTGATCAATATCATATCTCCATCCCCGCATCATAAGAGATGATTAATTTACTAAATAGTATGTGTTCAAAAGTGAACGATTTTGAACTAACTTAATCGAATTATCTCTCGGGGGGATGATAATTATGGCGGTTACCGCCAAAGCTGGGAAGTACTTCTACGCCTGGAGCAAAATACTCCCTGACGGCTCCTTCTGCCTGTCGGATCAAGCCCTGCAGGAATACTATATTACTACTGAATCCAACGTCATTCTAATGTCTGGCCGGAATACACTGAAAGGCTTCAGCGTACTCTGCAAGGAGAGAATCTCCAATTCTCCGCTCGCTGCAATTTTTAATAATGTGCCACAGGTACAGAATTTTACAATTCCTGCGGGTGAAGCCGTTACTTTTAAGCATCGGCTGTTCTGCTGGGCGTATCTGGACAAGGATCGGTATATACGCCTGCCGGAGGAGACATGGAAGCAATTCGGCGTTACTCCAGGGGATCGGTTATTAAGCTTGCGAGCCAACCATCTCGGATTTGATAATCTATCCGAAGGACCGTTCATTGATTTAGCCAAGCAACTCCGTGATATGATTGTCTACGAATAATCATTCACTTCAGCAATGGAAGTTAAGTGTATAGATCGGACAAAAGAGTACTATCGCCTATTAGACGGGGCGTGCCGTGCTCTTTTTTTCTGGGGACAAGCTGGTTAATGTAGAATGCTGCTGCACAATGTATAATAGGAAGGATGGAGACTGCGGGACGGAAGGGCGTCTCGATTAGAGAGGGAGTCGTTGCATAAAATGTTTGACCCGACAATATTTGAAAATTTGAAGGTTGTGCTGGAGGGAGCCGTATATGATCTAGACCTGAGTGGACAGGTTCTGGTCATCGGTCGCCATGATCGCATAGAATTGTCTACGATGTCACGCTATTACTCACTGCGATTCTGTCTGCCGGAGAAGGAGCATATTCATGCGGAGCTCCGTTTGTGGGCCGATACAGCGGATTTAGCTAGCGAAATACTGGAGCTAGACAGTCATAAACCGGGATGCTCGATCCAGCCTGTATTCTTTATTCCGATTCATGATCCTGAGGAAGAATGCAAGCAGATAGCCCGCTTGGTCGAGGAGATATGGGGCGCTAGCTACCAGCCGAAGCTGGAGATCAGAACGACCTATGGGGATAAGCAGGCTCCACATCTACTGAAGCTGTCGCTTCAATTCCACCGCAAATTCGGTGAGGAGATCGCGGACGACTTTGCCTCCTTGCTGGAGCATATGATGATTTTACTGGATCGACTATAATGGTCGAATATTCATGAGGATGATTGTTGCGTTTTACAACAAACTATTGACATTTTTACGTTAGTGTAACTATCATTGTTACAATGGATGACGAAAGGGGGAGATACTCTATGACGATCAGTTCAAGATTTGCTGTGGCTATTCATATATTGTCACTGCTCGAGCTGAACAAAGATGGCGTCTCTACTTCAGAATATATTTCCGGTAGTGTTAACACCAATCCAGTCGTTATTCGCCGTATTATGAGCATGCTTAGCAAGGCCGGTCTCGCCAATGTGCGTCCGGGTGTAGCCGGAGCCAAACTGGCTCGCGATATCTCGGAAATCACCCTGCTTGACGTATACCGGGCCGTGCATGTCGTGGAAGAGGATGGCCTGTTCTCAGTGCATGAGAAGCCCAATCCCGAATGCCCGGTGGGTAGGAATATCCAGACATCGATCGAGCCGATCTTCTCGGCAGCACAGAAGGCGATGGAGGATACTTTGGCCAAGGTGACGCTTCAGGATATCGTTGAGGATATCGGTGGGAAGGAAGCTAATGTCTGTGATTGATAAATGAAGGAACGACAATATCCAATTATTATAAATACCCAGCCTCCTGCGACAGGGGTGTATTGGAATTAATCTTGTAACCGGCGCGGCTTCGGCTTCGTCGGTTATTCCATATGTTGAATGTATACCTCTCTTAAGCCTTCAGTGAAGAGAAAGGAGATATCGTAATGGCAAAAGTATTGATTATCGAGGATGAAGAATCCATTCGGGAAGAGTTAGAGATTTTGCTGAAAAATACAGGGTACGAAGTTGTAAGTACAGAAAACTTTATAAATGCAGCAGGTGATGTGGAAGTTCATCATCCTGATTTAATACTGCTGGATGTCAACCTTCAAGATTATAGCGGGTTCTCGATATGCACGGGGATTCGTAAGTTTTCAAATGTCCCCATCATTTTTATTACCGGAAGAAATACTTCTATCGATGAACTGCAGGCCTTTTCTCTGGGAGGCGACGACTACATAACCAAGCCCTATCACCCCTCCGTGCTTCTGGCTAGAATATCTACCATCTTAAAACGTACAAAGAACAGTGAGCGAGCCGAGGAGCAGATTCTCATACATAAAGGACTTACGTTGGATCTCCGATCCTACAAGTTCATATATGATGACAAATCGGAAGAACTGTCCAAGAACGAGTTCAAACTGTTGCATTACCTGTTCCAACGAAAAGGCGAGGTCGTTCCTAGATTGGATATTATCGAATATCTGTGGGATAACGATGTGTTTATCGATGACAATGCCCTGAGTGTGAATGTGACTAGAGTCAGAAGCAAGTTGGAGCAATTGGGAGTGTCTGACTTTATCGAGACAAAAAGAGGGGTAGGATATCGGATATGAGCTTCGGAAATTATCTGAAAGATAAGATCATCTTGATTCTCATGAATGGGATAGGAGTGTTTCTTCTGTCCCTTTATCTATTTGCAGTTGGAAACAACTCAGTCACTCTATCTCTTATTGCTGTCACATGGGGGATTATCTTTCTGATTTGGATCGTGGTGAACTATGTGGAGCGGAAGCGCTATTTTGACAAGATCGATGCATTAATGGAGGGACTTGATCAGCCCTATCTTATGCAGGAATTCATGGATCATTCATGGCGTCTAGAGGACCAGCTTTATCGGGAAATACTCAGAAGATCCAACCGAGCAGTGGTGGAGCGGATCTATCAGCTGGAGAATGAGCAGCAGGATTATCGTGAATTTATCGAAGGCTGGATTCATGAGGTTAAACTTCCGATCACCGGAATACGACTTGCCTGCCATAATCAAGAACAGGATAACAGTAGGCGCATAGAAAGATATTTAACCGAACTGGATAACGATGTAGAACAGGCATTATTCTATGCCAGGTCGGACCAGGTATACAAAGATTACATCATCAAGGAAACGGAATTAGAGGCTGTAATATTGAATGTGCTGAAGAAAAATAAGTACTTAATGATCCAGAATCAAATGAGCGCCAAGGTAGAATGTGATCGTATTACTGTATTTTCCGATGGCAAATGGTTGGAATTTATTTTGGGACAAATTCTGCTCAATGCTATGAAATATAAGAATGAAAACGGCGGTATGATATTATTTCATGCCGAGACGATACATAGCGGAATCAAATTGACGGTTCGGGATAACGGAATGGGCATACCCGAAGGAGACAAGGCGCGTATTTTTGAGAAAGGCTTTACTGGCTCCAATGGGCGGAACAGAGGCAAATCCACGGGGATTGGACTGTATCTTTGCCAGAAGCTCTGCAATAAGCTAGGACTTGAAATCAGCGCCCAATCCCTAGAAGGAGAATTTACAGAGATCATTCTGCTCTTTCCTAAACACTCTTTTCTTTCAAAACTGAAAGATTAGTGAAAGATAACGATATACAACATAAGAATGCTAAAGACTATAGTTGTGTTATCCGTTACGAAAGGAATGAGATACAGGTGAGTGGATTGATTAAAGTATGTGATGTAGAGAAATATTACGGGACCAAGGCAAACATTACAAAAGTTCTGAATCGAGTCAGCTTTGATATCAATTCCGGCGAATTTATTGGAATTATGGGTCCTTCAGGCTCAGGCAAAACCACTTTGCTGAACATGCTCTCAACGATTGACACGGTGACCTCTGGTCATATTTATTTTGAGAACCAGGACATAACGACGCTGAACGAAGAGAAGCTAGCAGAATTTCGCAAACATAATCTTGGTTTTGTATTTCAGGATTTTAATCTTCTAGATACCCTGACGATTGAAGAAAACATTGTCCTGGCCATGTCATTACAAGGAAAAGGAAAAAAAGAAATCCATATAAAATCTAAACAAACGATGGAACAGCTAGGTATTTATCAAATCAGAGATAAATTTCCGTATGAAGTGTCAGGCGGACAGAAGCAGCGTTGCGCCTGTGCAAGAGCCTTGGTCAATGAACCGAAGCTGATCCTTGCAGATGAACCAACAGGAGCGCTTGATTCCAAATCTGCTACGATGCTGTTAGACACTTTTACAGCGATGAATGAACGTATGGATGCTACCATTTTGATGGTTACGCATGATTCATTTTCTGCCAGCTATTGCAAGCGTATTTTGTTCCTGAAGGATGGTGAAATATTTCATGAACTAGTCAAAGGTAATGATTCAAGACGTGAGTTCCTAAATAAAATTCTGGATGTTCTCTCCCTTACAGGAGGTGACGTCTCAGATGCTGAGTAAACTCACTCTACGTAATGTCAAGAGGTCCTCGAAAGACTACATTATTTACATCGTGACCATGGCTATTGTAGCTTCGCTTATGTTTGCCTTCAATGGCATGATGTTCTCCCAGGATATGAAGGATGTCTATCGGGAATTTGGTATATTTATCACCTTTGTTGGCCTGGCATCCTTTTTCATCATCATCATCGTCATATGGCTAATTCATTACATGGTAAACTTTATGATGGAAAAACGCAGCAGGGAATTTGGAACGTATTTGCTTCTAGGCATGAATAAGAAACAGATCGCTTCTATTTTCCTGAGGGAGAACATGATTCTTGGGTTTATTTCTTTGCTTGCCGGATTCATTCCCGGGATGTTTTTCCAGATTGCATTTACTAATATATTCTATTCTATTGTAAATGCTGAATATCACATTTCACCTGACTTCAGTCTCTGGAACCTGCTACTGACCTTCGGTTTGTTCTTTTCTGCTTATGTATTGGCATTGTTCAGAGTAAAGCGGAAATTCAAGAAGATGACGATAAACAGCTTGATCTCCATGGATAAACATAATGAGCTCGTCAAAAATGAAAAAAACACATGGAAAAAGCTGCTCGTATTCATCTCTATAGCCTATATCATTCTATTTAACTTGCTTGCACTTACTTCCAACATGAGCTTAGGATCAGTATGGTTTTATATTGCTGGCCTGGTTGCAGCGATCTATCTGTTGTATATAGGGCTATCCTCGTTCTTTCTCAGTTACATTAAAAAACAGCACAAGGGGATATACAAAGAGGCAAACATTTTTGTATTTCGTCAGTTGTCTTCAAAAATTAAAACGATGCGTTTTACGATGGGAACGTTGACGATCCTGTTTACAACAGCGTTGCTTGCATGGATGGTCGTCATGATGTTTACCGATTATCAGAACAAAGAGCTAGGGAAAAGCTTGGCATTCGATGTGTTGGTTTTCAATGAGGATACAAATTATGACTTCCGTGATGAACTAAACATCATCTCAGAAGATTCAGCAATCGAAGACCAGCATAGTTATAATATATATGAGAATGGTACAGATCACATCAACCAGTATCTTTATGAACATGTAGACGGCACATGGCAGGATGATCTAGGCGGCTCCTATTTTGGCTATGATACTTATATTGGCATTAGTGATTATAATTATATTCGGTCCATGCTCGGATACGAAACCGTGGAACTGGCTGATAACGGCTATTTGATTCAAAGTATCGAAAGAGTAAAGCCGTATTTGGAAGAGCTCGCCGCAAGTGGTTCACTTATTGACAACAAGACTCTTACTTATAAGGGGACATTCACCGAGCCACTTTCTCAAAATGGAATGAACGGAGCAGACTATCTTATTGTTGTTCCCGACCAATATTTGAAGTCGATGGACCCTTATTATTCCTTATTGGCTGTAAGTATTAAGGGCCAAGCACCAGCCGGTTTAAGCGAGCGCCTGCTTTCCATTCGACCATCATTATTGAACGAAATTGGAGGTTTTAACTCTACATTTCAACATGGACAAGGCAGTAATAGCATCATAAGCTATTCCTCACTGGTACTAGTAAGGGATAACGATATTGTAGAGGTAGGATTAGCTCTAGTATCTATCGCATTTGTATTGGCTTACGTCGGGATTGTTTTTCTATGTGCTGCTTTGACCATTCTAGCAGTCCAGCAGCTTAGTGATTCATCGAAGTATAAATTCCGTTATTCCATTTTGAAGCAGTTGGGATTGAGCAGAAAAGAGACGGATCGGGTTGTTCTGAAGCAATTGGGCGTGTACTATTTGTGTCCATTCCTCATATCCATTGTACTTAGCATGTTCATCGGCTTATTTGCCAGCGAGCGGTTTGTTTATTACACAGGTATTCAAGCGGGGATTTTCTGGTATTATCTGTTGGCGGTATTTGTGTTCGCAGTGTTGTACGCTGTATACTTCATCGTGACCTATGTGGGTTTCTTGAGAAATATATATCACTAATTGTTAACCCATAATAAGAAGGAACTGAAATAGCGCTGGCTATAAAGTTCCTTTTTTGTTTGCACGATAGATATTCGTTCAAATTAATGATTGACAATAAAATGAGTTGTAACTATAATGATTACAGGTATTGTAACCAATGCGATTACATTAAATAATTATAGATAGAAGGAGGGATAGAAATGAAAGCAACGATTCATCCTAAGGCAGAGATCGGAATTGTAAGATTAAAGGTCACGAATTTAGACCGTTCGCTGCGTTTCTATCAGGAAGTTATTGGGCTCCAGTTGTTGCGCCGAGAGGGGCATCTCGCTGAGCTTACCGCTGATGGAGAGACGGTTCTGCTTGTTCTAGAAGAGAGCGAGCGATTCCACATACTGCAAGGCAGAAGTGTATCTGGTTTATATCATTTTGCTATTCTCGTTCCAGATCGGCTGTCCCTGGGACTGGCTCTGCGGAACTTGATTAAGCATCAAATTCCAGTCGGCCAAGGGGATCATCTTGTTAGCGAGGCATTATATCTGAATGACCCAGACCGTAATGGTATTGAGATTTATGCCGATCGGCCGCGCGATACGTGGCAGAGAGACGAACTGGGCGAATATAAGATGACCACTGACCCTGTCGATATCCAGGGATTGCTGGATATATCGGAGCAAGCCGAGTGGAGTGGTCTGCCGGCAGGAACTAAGATCGGACATGTTCATTTCCATGTCGGTGATCTGAACCGGGCCAGACAGTTCTATACGGAGGTTCTGGGCTTCGATATTGTAGCCCATTATGGACAAGATGCATTATTTATTTCAGCCGGTGGGTATCATCATCATATAGGATTAAATATATGGGCGGGCGTCGGGGCGCCTCCGAATCCAGAGGATGCCACGGGGCTGCGTTACTTCACAATTACGCTCCCTGATCAGGAAGCTGTTGAAGATATTGTGAGACGTCTCCATGATGCCGATGTCGCACATCAGCATGCTGCTGGGTTCGTTGAACTCACTGATCCATTTGGAATCGGTATTCGTCTCGTTGTTAAGTCATGATCTTAAGTATCGCTAGTTAGAACTTACTATATAAATATCATGAATAATGGAGGTAATTAAAATGGCTAAGATCGCAATCGTTGGAGCAACAGGTAAAGCAGGCAGTCGTATTATGAAAGAAGCGCTGGATCGTGGACATGAAGTTACGGCTATTGTGCGCAATACATCCAAATTGGACAATAAAGACGTGCCTGTGATCGAGAAGGATGTATTCGAGCTAACCGCCGAAGATGTGAAGAGCTTCGACGTTGTAGTTAATGCCTTTGGCGCACCAGCTGGTCAGGAGCATCTGCATGTGGATGCCGGTAACGTACTGATTGAAGCGATGAAAGGGGCGCCGAACACGAGATTGATCGTGGTTGGCGGGGCAGGCAGCTTGTATGTGGATGAAGCGAAGACGACCCGAGTGATGGACACTCCAGGGTTCCCGGATATTTTCTTTCCGACGGCATCAAATCAGGGCAAGAACCTGGAGATTCTGCAAGCAACCGATTCGATCAAATGGACCTTTATAAGTCCTTCGGCTAACTTCGCGATCGGCAGACGGACCGGAGCTTACCAGACAGGGAAGGATCATCTTCTCGTCAACTCCAAAGGAGATAGCTATGTCAGCTATGAGGATTTTGCGGTTGCGGTGGTAGATGAGATCGAGCATCCTCAGCACCTTAATGAACGCTTTACGGTCGTATCAGAATCTTGATTCAGATGGTTACTATCTGAATATTTAAATACGAAACGCTCGCAGCGAACAAGTTGCGGGCGTTTTTTTGTTGTATCTGCTTTGCGACTGTGTCATGTATAATGGGTGGCTATATTTTTTACAAAATCACGAATAACATTTGCACGATCCAGGCGTTATACATCTGAAAGGAGGTGCATGATGGAGCCCGGGCAGCTGCATCAGATACTGAAACCAAAAATGATGGAGATCCAAAAATATTTAATCCGACTTGGGGCCACTTGCGCCGACGCTGAGGATGTTGTTCAGGATACCGTGTATAAAGCGATTCTGTACTTGGATTCGATCGAGGCTAGTAAGTTCAGTGCATGGATGTATAAGGTAGCGATTAATCGCTATTATGATCTGTGCCGACGCAACAAGCGATTTCAATTATTCGATGAATCGATAGAGGTTCCGGATTTAGAATTACCAGAGGATAAGCTGTTACAGCAGGAGAGACGGGAAGATATTGAACGTATTCTCTCCGTACTGCAGCCCCTGCACAGACAGCTACTTATTATGAAGTATGAATTAGACATGTCCTACTTAGAAATATCCGACGCTTTAGGCATTAAAGTCGAGATCGTTAAGGCAACTTTATATCGCGCTCGCAAACAATTTCAAAAAATGTATAGAGGTGATGTTAAATGACCGTACCATGGGAAGATCAAGAAGAGGATAAGAATTTAACTAAAGTAATAAAAAGGGCGAAGAGAAGAACGATGATTCGTAACATTATCATTTCACTGGTTGTGACAGTGGTTGTCCTACTCGGAGGAATCATTGGCAACGCACAGGTGACTAATTATATGTTTACCAAAGTATTTAAGCAAGAAGAAAATTTCCAACAGATCACCGGGCCAAATTTATTTGAATCTTACTATACCGAAGAAAGGGGATTTCTATCGGGTAAACTTGAAATTCATCGATATAAAGTCATCGGAGGTGTACCCATTCCCTGGGATGCAAGGCAGGTTGATTATAATTTGGATCTGAATATGTCAGTGAGAAGTACGAACCAAAGTTATTCTAACATTCCTGTTCCTGACCAAGTTATGTCTGATGCCAAATATGAATACAATAGGACCTTTAATAGTTCGAATGGGCAACGTGAGATGATGTTCTATATACCCGAGATTAATTATAATGAAAAAATACTCAATGACCTACCCTCTTTATCAGAAATGGATCCAGGGAAGCTAGTCGAGATGGGGATTTCTTTTGACAAGAGTTATTCCTTAGAGGAAGTGAAATCAATGCTTCCTGAGGGGCTTAAGCAGGTGTGGTATTGGGTGGACACGTACAACAATAAAGATAGGTATAAGCCATATAAAGATGGAAATGGTAACATGTCTTATGCGATTCCAGAAGAAGCGAGATCTATATTCGGATTTGGTGTGAGATGGGATTATGATCATGCTGAGGTTAATGATTTTATTAAATCATTGCAGAATGGACTGATGCAGAAAGGAAAGTATTACTCGGAGTATAGTCGTATATACGATTATCTAAAGCGAGATAAGGCAGAACCTGATTCAAACGATGTTAGAATTATTGGTGTTGTAGTGACAGGAACGGCTGAACAATTGAAGAGCTTGACCAACAAAGCTTATGTTCGTGGAGCTGTGTTGGGGGCCGTGGTGGACAAGTACTAGTCATTTTTAACAATGAGCTTCCATAACTATGGAAGCTTTTTTTGTCTGTAGATGCCCTAATCCAAATACTGCAGCAAAAAGTAAAATTCGTTCCAAAATGCACATTTCTATTTCTTATGAGGCAGAGTCAGCTTTCTTACAATGAAAGTACAACAGATACTACATTTGCTAGACAACTGCCGAGGAGGAGAGAGAATGAAGCAGTCCAAAAAATCCTTACAGCTCAGCATGGGGATAAAGGAGCAGATCGCCGGGTATTTATTTGTCACTCCCTTAATGCTGGGACTGATCATTTTAAGTTTGATTCCGGTGATCGGTTCCTTGCTGCTTAGTTTCACGAATTGGAACTTTGTTGCTGGAATCGGCGCCATGAAGTTTGCCGGACTAGGCAATTTCGAAAAGCTGATACACGATAGTGTGTTCATGAAGAGCCTGGTCAACAATTTAATATTCATCATTATTGTTCCGGTTACCATGATCATTGCACTATTCCTGGCCATTCTGATTGATAAACATATTTATATGAAAAGTTTCTTTAAAGTAGTTTACTTTCTGCCTTATATTTCGAGTATCGTGGCTATAGCCATGGTATGGCAGGTGTTGTTCCATCCTTCGCTGGGACCGGTCAACAATTTGCTGATCTCGCTTGGCGTAGACAACCCACCAAAGTGGCTTGCCGATATCGATTACGCCCTGCCGTCGCTGATGATGATTCAATTATGGATTATGCTCGGCTACAACATCATTATTTACATAGCCGGATTGCAATCCATTCCTAAGGATCTGTATGAAGCATCCGAGATTGATGGAGCAAATGCATGGGTGAAGTTCCGCAGCATTACATTGCCTTGCGTATCGCCTACGACATTTTTCTTATTAGTTACAGGGATCATCGGTACATTCAAAATTTTCGATCTGATTCAGGTGCTGACACAAGGGGGACCGGCCAATTCTACGACGGTTATCGTCTATGAATTGTATGATACAGCCTTTAACCAATTAAAGACGGGGTACGCCTCGAGTATGGCGTTGGTTCTGTTTGTAATCTGTCTCATCATTACTACTCTGCAAATGCTGGCCCAGAAAAAATGGGTTAATTATTAAGAACTCAACGAGAGGAGGTACTCAAATTGAAAATCAATATGTCGAAATTAATATGGACGATCGTAATGGCGCTGATCGGAATTTTATTCGTACTACCTTTCATATGGATGCTGTCGACTTCCTTTAAGCCCGAGTCGGATGTATTTAAATTCCCGATTGAATGGATTCCGAAGCACTGGAACCTTGTAGAGAATTACAGGACTGTATGGAGCGGTCAGTTTCTGCGCTATTACTGGAACTCGATATACATCACAAGCACAACGACGGTTATCAATGTTATCGTCTGCGCACTAGCGGCCTATGGCTTCTCAAAATTACGCTTCTGGGGCAGGGATACAATGTTCGTATTTGTACTTGCTCTGTATATGGTACCGCCTCAGGCTTCATTGGTGCCGCAGTTTTTACTGTTCAACTGGTTTGATTTGATCAATACGCATACGGGTCTTATACTCCTTAACAGCTTTAGCATTATTGGAGCCTTCATGTTGAAGCAGTTCTTTATGGGCGTTAACAATGAATATCTCGAGTCCGCTAAAATCGACGGAGCGGGTTACTTCCGCACCTTCTGGCAAATTGCTTTGCCGCTTATTCGCCCAGGTGTAGCTACCTATGCCATCCTTCGTTTTATCTGGACCTGGAATGATTACCAATACCCGTTAATTTTCCTGAAATCAAAAGAGCTGTTCACGGTTCAACTTGGAATCAGACTGTTTGGGGATCAATACGGAGATGTCTATTCCTTGATGATGGCTGGGGCGGTATCTGCCATTCTTCCACTGTTGATTATCTTTGCCATCGGTCAGAAGCAGGTTATTGAGGGAATCTCGCTTGGTGGTGTTAAGGGATAATGAAGTCAAAATAGTTTCGCTTCCGTAAAAATAGGAAACTTCGAAACAAATTTGAGTATGGTAGGCTGTTGATGTAAGCGATTACTTACATAAGTATTTAGAGGAGGGTCTATATGAGGATGAAAAGATGGTCAGTATTGTTGTTAAGCTTGTCTCTTGCTCTAACGGTTACAGCTTGCGGTGGTGGTAATGCAAAGAATACAGAATCACAGGCGAATGGTGCGAACAACTCTGGGGATACGCCAGCAGCAGAGCAGGTTACACTGAAGCTTAGCACTTGGCAGACGGATGCAAAAGCACAATGGAGCAAGATCATCCCTGAGTTTGAGAAAGAGCACCCGAACATTAAAGTAGAACTGGATCTTCTGAATGAAAAGGGCGATTCCGTAGCTTCGATGCAAAAACTGGATCTGATGGCAGCATCAAATGATCAGTTGGATATCGTTGAATTGCCTTATACAAATTATACTCAACGTGCGGATATCGGCTTGTTCGAACCGCTAGATGATTATATCGCGAAAGACGGCTATAAATATGAGGACGAATACTTGGTAGATACGCATGTGAACGGCAAGATCTATGCTCTTCCATCATCGA
This sequence comes from Paenibacillus motobuensis, assembly GCF_039521865.1. NCBI lineage: Bacteria > Bacillati > Bacillota > Bacilli > Caryophanales > Paenibacillaceae > Paenibacillus > Paenibacillus motobuensis. The sequence goes on from NZ_BAAACX010000006.1 coordinate 130,343, forward strand.
TGCAGCGCTGGTTTGTCATTTTGAACAAATCGATGCTGGATGAAGCAGGCTTACCAGTACCCACGGATTGGACTTGGAAAGATTTTGAGCAATATGCGAAGACCTTAACCAAAGGAGAAGGCGCTGAGAAACGCTTCGGTGCTTATCTTCACAACTGGCCGGATTACTTCCAACTGCAGTTGATGAGCAAATCTTCTGACAATACGTTCCTGAAGAACGATGGAACTTCTAATGCAAAGGATCCGCTCTTGAAATCAAACCTTGAGATGATGAAGAGAATGATGTATGAGGATAAGAGCGCAAATCCGTATGAGGATATTATTTCGCAAAAGTTAGCTTATCGTAACCAATATTTCAACGGGCTTGCGGCTATGCTGCCAATTGGCGACTGGATGGTAGCGGAATCCGGTGGAACGGATGCAATCCCGGCCACTTTTGAAACGGTATTCGCACCGCTTCCTAAATTGGAAGGAGAGAGCCAGCACTATTCTCCGGTTCAACCCACTTATATGGCGGTAGCGTCGAAATCCAAGAATAAAGAAGCTGCCTATCAATTTGTTAGATGGTATACCTCCCAAGGATTGGAGATTGGCGGAAGAGTATTCTCTGGCTGGGCTAAATCGGATACAGATAAGCTGGTAGATACCATCGTGAATTCGTCCAAGGATCCTTCCAAGATTAATGTGGAATCGTTGAAATACACCATGAAGAATTCTGCTCCTGGATCTGCTTCTGTACCTGCCAAATATGCGGACGAAGCGAAGAATGTCGTTATCCCTGAAGCAGAACTATATCTGATGAACAAGCAGGACATTGATAAGACGATTGACAGTATTGATCAAAAAATTACTGAAGTCGTAAACAACAATTAAACTCCCTCTTAAAATTAAAATAGTAAAATTATTGCACCGGATAAGTACAATAATAACTCTGGTTCTCCTAATAGCAGGGCTATACAATGATGGTATAAGGGAAAACGTTATGTTTTCCCTATTCCAATTCATCTAAGATGTGGGGCCTGTAAATCATGAATAGGTTTAATTTCTCTTTGCGCAGAAAATTGATTTGGTCAGCCTTGCTTTGTTTTCTTCTACCGCTCGCCGGCATTTACCTGATGACCAATTATTTGACGAAGGATCTACTTCTAGAGCGTGCTGTATCCAGCTCCGAAGATGGATTACGGGCAATTCAATCTGAAGTAAACAGCGTATTGGACCAGACCCTGGAGTTATCCAATGTGGCTCTCATGAATTCGGAGATCAGGCAGCAGATACAGTGGGGCCAGAAGAAAAAAGGGTCGCTGGAGGAGAAAGACGACTATCATCTAAATTACAGCAGGCTGATCCGCATGCTGGATGAACTGTTACGTCAGTATGATGATTTTTATGTTACTATCCTGGGAAAGAACGATTTTACATATACCAATTATTCGTATAGCGATTACAATCCTTATAAGCTATCTAGTCAGCCATGGTTTGAGAAATTGGATCATGCCCCGGCGTTCTCCACCTATTGGGTGGGTCTACAGCCTAATTATTATGATGGGGTAGAGAAGAAGGAATCCTATGTAATCACAATCGGCCGTCCGATTCGAACTTCATCCAATAGTATTATCGGTTATGTTGTGATTAGCGTAAACGAGCGGAAAATCAACAGTCTGCTCACCAAAAGCTTGAGCCCGAATCAACAGGTCATGCTGCTGAATGAAGAAGGAACGGTGATTTCACATTCAGACCGCTCATTCATCGGGAGCAGGATGGACTGGTGGGAACAGGGTGAGCATGATCGTACAGTCGATATTAATGGCAAAAAATATGTATATGCTGAGCAGGCAATTCATGCAAATGACTGGAAGTTGGTTAGTCTGATTCCGTTGTCATCGGCCATTTCTAAGAATAGACAAATATTATTGATCAGCTTTGGACTGCAGGCTTTGTTCTTCACAATTTTCTGTATTCTATTGACGGTATTAATAGCAACCTTTACGAAGCCAATACGTGATTTAAGCCGCTTTATTACTCATATCGGGCGGGGCAGACTGGATATGCGTTCTGGAATTCGCGGTAATAATGAGGTAACTCTACTCGCACGAACGATTGATAACATGCTGGATCGGATTGAGTCCATGGTGGAACAAATTACGATCGAGCAGGCAGGGAAACGCAAGGCAGAGCTTGAGATGCTGCAAGCCCAGATCAACCCGCATTTTATGTTCAATCTGCTCAATTCTATCCGCTTCAATATTTTGAGCCGGGGGGACCGTGAGAATGCGGAACTGATTGAATCGCTGTCGTCGCTACTGCGCATGACAATTAACCGTGATAATGAGTTCATCACGCTGCAGGAGGAGATCGATACGATTGGGCACTACACCCGATTAATGAACTTCCGTCATGCGAATCAGGTTCGTCTTGATGTGAGCCTGAATCCAGGTTGTGAACGGGCGCTAGTGCCAAGATTTATGATTCAGCCTTTTATTGAAAACGCAATCATCCATGGCTTTGAGCAATTTGATGGTAATATCTTCATTGAGGCGGAACTTATAGAGCAGCAAGACGCCAGTAATATCAAAATTACAGTTCGTGATAATGGAGCTGGCATGAGCAAGGCGAGGTTGGAAGAGCTGCACGCCAAAATGGATAAGGATCAGGGTAACGCAAAGGATGGTCCAGGACAGGGCTTCTCCGGAATCGGGGTTCTGAATGTATTTCAGAGATTGCGCCTGATTTATGGTGGGAAGGTATACACGGAACTGCATAGTGAAGAGGATGTTGGGACAGTTATCGTAATTCATTTTCCGTATGAGACTAAAGCGAGGTGAGCTGCATGTTGACAGCGATTCTGGTGGATGATGACTATCCGGTGCTGCGCTATCTCTCCGAGAACGTGGCATGGGCAGAGCTTGATATCGAACTGATGGGCTGTTATTCGAATGGTCTCGAGGCTTGGGAGGGATCGCAGAGGAGATGGCCAGACATCGTCATTACCGATATCGGGATGCCCAAGATGGATGGTCTCGAGATGCTGGAGAAGTTCAGTACAGTGAATCCGCAGCTTCGGTCGGTCATTCTGTCCTGCCATAATGAATTTGCTTATGCTCAGCAAGCGATGAAGCTAAAAGCGAGCGATTATATTCTGAAAGAGAGCTTGAATGTGGAACAACTGCAACAGCTGTTAGGCCATATATCAGCTGATCTGAGCAAGGAGAGGAAACAGACAGCGGAGGCTCTGAGATATATGCAGATCGAGGCGATGAATCGCTCAGCCCTCAAGGAGAATTTCCTGAAGGATACGTTATTTCATCTCTCCTGGACGAAAGAAGCGTGGCTCAAGCAAGCTAAGCTGAACGGATTAATGCTCGATGCCAAGCACTATGTTCCATTAGTCGTGAGCGTGGATCGCATGTCCGATATGATTCGTACCCGTCAAATGAACGATCATACGATGGTGTTTGCGGTGGAAAATGTCCTACAAGAAGTACTGGATGCGATGCACCGCAGTGTTATTTTTCGCTATAGCCAACATGAACTGGTCATTCTCGTCTGCTGTGATGATCCTACCAAGGAGCAGCAGTTGTTATATTACTCTATACCAAAGGCGATTCAAGCGATCAAGCATTATGTAAAGATCTCGGTCACTTGTCTGTTGGGACGCCAGGGAGACACGCCGGAAGAGCTGCGCCGCATCTTGCTGCCGATGCTGAACGATGGCAGTCAGCGCTTCTATTTAAGGGAAAATGAGCTGCATCGGTTCGAGAAGACGGTATTTTCCACGGAAGATATGTATGGGGAGTACGCTGCCTTTTTCTCGAAAATAAACGATAGTCTGGCCCTTAATCTGCAGGAGCAATTGAAGAACATTATCGACGAATGGGCACGATGGGTTGAGGATCATCGCTTCCATCCGGCGAATGTGAAGGAATGGGTGCTACAGCTACTGATGGAGCTCCAGATGAAGACGATGGTTACGCTTCGAACTCAACCGGATCTATCCGAAGATAAGCTGTACGATGTAGTCAATAGTATTCACTCGATGGAGCATTTGAAGAGCTGGATAATGGAATATTTGCTGAAGCTGTCCAGAAAATTAAGTATTCTGTCGATCCGTTCCAAACGGACGGAGGTCATTCGGGCACAGCAGTACGTCATCCAGCATGTGACTGAGAAATTAACGCTTGAGGATATGGCGGCTTATCTGAACTTGAATTCCAGTTACTTCAGCCGCCTATTCAAGCGTGAGACCAACCAGAACTTCATCGAATACGTCAATATGGTGAAGCTGCAGAAGGCGAAGCAACTGCTGGAGCAATCCAACAAGACAATCGAGGAGATCTCGGATCATCTGGGATACGCCAATAAGAGCTACTTCATTAAGTTATTCAAGCGGGAGATCGGTATGACGCCGAGCGAATACACATCCTGGAATGGATGAGAAATGAATCTTGGGGAGATGAGTAATGATGTGGAACGCAGCGATTGCGGATGCCCTGACAAAGCTGAGACAGAATATCGTCAAGCATCCGGGCATGCTGCCTCATATTATTGAGGGACAGCGTTACGAATGGGGAGAAAATAATGATTGGATCGAGGGATTCTACATCGGTATGATGTGGCTTGCTTATGAATATGGGCAGGATCCATTTTACAAAGACTCTGCAGAAGCCTATCTGGCTAATTTCAAGGATAGGCTGGAACGGCATGTCGCTCTCGATCACCATGATATCGGATTTTTATATTCTCTGTCGGCGGTGGCGGAATGGCGAGTGACGGGAAGTACCGAAGCAAGAGAAGTAGCGCTTCAAGCGGCAGATGTATTATTAGAGCGATGGCGGCCACAAATCGGAATTATCCAAGCTTGGGGCCTTGAGGATGATCCGGAAAATGGTGGGCGGATGATCATCGACTGTCTGCTGAATCTCCCGCTGCTGTTCTGGGCGTTTGAACAAACTCAGGATCAGAGATATTATGATGTCGCCATGCAGCATGCGTTGATCAGCGAGAAATTCCTCATTCGGGGGGATGGCTCTTCCTATCATACTTTTTATTTCGATCGGGCTAACGGAAATGCGATTCGCGGGGGTACACATCAAGGTTATGAGGATGGCTCGACATGGACGCGAGGCCAAGCCTGGGGTATTTACGGTTTTGCCCTGGCCTATCGTTATACGAAGCACGAGGCCTTCTTGGATACGTCGAAGCGCCTTGCGAAATACTTCATCGAGCATATGCCAGAGGATGACGTGGTATACTGGGATTTTGATGTTCCGGTTGAAGCGGGAACGCCGAGAGACAGCTCGGCCTCCGCGATCACCGCGTGTGGATTACTGGAGTTGCTGGAATTGACTGCGGATGAAGGTGATGACTCCAACCGTCAATTGTTCGAGGAAGCTCTGGATCGCATAATGAGAGCGTTGGTAGAGAAGTATGCGACTACTGATCTTCCGGATGCGGAAGGGTTACTGAAGCATGGCTCTTATCATGTTCGAGGGGATCGTGCGCCGGATGATTATATGATCTGGGGCGACTACTTCTATTTGGAGGCTTTGGTGCGGTTAGAGAAGGGGATTAAAGGTTATTGGTATGTAAAATAAATGATTAAGAAGTCCGGTTCGGGTGGATTCCTGGGACCGGGCTTTGTTTTATATTGCTGGATAAGCAAGCCATGCTAGAAAAGCTATTCAATAAATTGGAAAATTGGCATTCTAGCGGGTTTAAGCAATATGGCGAATAGATGGTGATAAGGTAATTGTAAATCATACATTTAATTCCCTGAATTTCGAAATCCCCTTCATGCAAGTGTACTTTTTGCAATTAAAGTCAGGTCAGAGCCGATTTTTGATGTTTTAGTTGTACTTTATACTAATTAGTATCTCATAAGCGCATAGCCGCCTATTTTAGTAAATCTCGTGATGATGGTGAACTTGAAGATGTTCTTTGGAGCAAGTGGTTACCCTCCTGCCTTGGCAGAGAATCAGAATTGGACCTATAGGTTAAATGAAAAAGTAACCTCTGAGGAAAAGATCGAGTCCCGGAAAGAAATGCAGATGTTACTGCGGCATGTTGAAGATCAGCTCTATGATGGGGTAGTGGTCATGGATATTGACCGTTTAGGGCGTGGAGAAAACAAGGATTGGGCACTCATAAAGATACGTTTTTGAACTCAAGACGGTAATCATTACGCCGAACAAGATATACGATGGCGTTAGAAGGTTTAGCCTCTTGCGAGGACTACCTATCTTGTCTAGGTATCAAGGATATAATGTAGAAATGGAACAACTCGGTTTGCTATTACATGAACTCATACTAATGATGTAAATTATTAATGAAAAAAGGGAATTTGCGGAAAACGTCGAATTTAGTACTTTAGTCATTGGTGAGGTTTGACAGATTATTTATCCTTAGGATGGTGTTGGCTGTATGTTAGAATCTCCTCGAGTTAAAAATGTATTAGATGACTGGGGATGCTAGTCTTAAAATGTTTGAGGAATTTTTCTGAACGTGAGTTCATTGCTCCGTTTGGTCAAGATAAACTTACAACCTTGATAAGAGTGTGATACTCCTCAATCCGATTCATTGATTCATATTTTGATAGTTTGTAAAGATATCGTTTTATCTATTAAGCCACTACAAGATGCTTATTTAGAGATGGAAGATTATAAAAATAATCTCATACTGAAGGAAAAACTATTTAATGAGCAACAAATTGTGGAACGAATTAAGCAAGCGCTAATAGAATTAGCGTCACAAAAAGAGTTGGCTGATAATTTGTTAGCTGACGATTTGGACATGGTTATTACCAAAATTCAAATGATCTATGGAGAGTTGTATGGGACAGATGAATTCGGCTTTAAAGATAATCGAACCTGTAAGAACTGGTCGTCAAATTGATATGAAATTTTTGGCGGAGCACAGAGGGATATTAGTAGAGGCTGCACCACTAATTAATGCTTCTCGTATAAGAGCGCTATTATGGGCATATATATTTGCTATGTCAGAGATAAGAAGTGAAAGCACACAAAGGACTTGGTTAAACTTTACTTTATTAGATGATCCATTAACTTCATTTGATGAAGGGCATAGGACTTCATGACCCGGATTGGCCAAGACACATGAAACAGTATGGAGTTAATTCTCAAATTCAGCGTATCAAGTCTTTGAGTATAGTAAGAGATGTTATAGACATCAAGGAGTAGAAAGCAGAAGTTGATAAAGATTTGAAATTATGGAACGAAGACAAGAAAGATGAGCAATAAGAAAAGGTTTGTCGAATCAGTAAGAGTATAGATTGAAGATAAGCTCAAGGATACATAATGCTCATCACGGAGGAGCATTACGTAGTAGAATTTATTGCGATGAGGCCGCAATCATTTCACAAAGCTATATGAAAATATCGTCATTTTTAGATCTATGCTGGGATGATTATAGAAGTAAAATCTATACTGTTTCTACAACTGATTTAAATCCTTTAAGCATTTAAAAACTAATCCCAAAATATATTTGGAGAGAGAACTACAATGTTCAAGGATAAATCATATGATGAAAGTCTTAAAATTATACAGGAAGGGCTTTGGCAAGGGAAAAAAGTACGCATGATCCATACAGTCGTAAGGAGTTTAAGCTGATCTGCAGCAGAGATAATTGATGTACTATATAGCTAAGGAAATTTAAGGAGACCAGTTTAATATGAAGAAAAGAATGGCTTTATTTTATCCTACTATAGAATTTAAAGATCCTAAGTGGTTGTGGACTTCAGCTTTATTATGGGATAGAATCTATAGAATTGTTCCTAATGAATACATACCCAAAGATAGTAGAAATATCCTTGAATTGATGGAGGATGGGACAATAGGACAGCCTATTGATCCCAGTTTGTATGCTAGTGATGTTGCAGATGAATTTATTGATAAATATAATGGGACAGATTGGCACGCTCCTGCTTTAGGTAATTATAAATTAATGAGTAATAAGTATATAAACTTGCACAAAGATAAGGCTGATGTAAAAATAAGGAATCTAATAATTGCTAAAGGGCAAAAAGATAGTGATAGTGAGTGGTTAAAAGTTCCTGAATATATTGCTGGTTTGTATATGCTATATTTGGCAAATCATATATCGAATGCAAATAAACTGGAACTAATCACGGATAGTAGTGCTGCATGGTGTGGTTCTAATTATTTTAGTTACGATGGTAAAATAGATGATTTTGAAGTATACAACGACAATTCTGAAAAACTTGCATCGCTAATAATACAAGATTTTATACCGGAAAATATCTTGGATATTTCCGCCAAAGATTTATTGAAGTTTAGAGAAAAGCGAAAAGACGAAAGGCATAGATTTCTTGATTGTATGGATTCGCTGGCTTCTGATATAGCAAACTGTAGGGATCCTAAAATTGTTAATGATATTATTGAAGATCACAAAAAAGATATATTAGATTCACAAAAAGATTTTAAAAAAAGCTTTGATATGATTCGTGTTTCTGGATGGCTTGGAGTGAAAAGTGTACTTGTTCCGGTAGCAATGCCTGTTGTAACATCAATGTATGAGTTATCTGATTCTACAAAAGCATGGGTTAATTCATCTGGAATAATATTTGGATTGGTTGCAGGTTTTTTAGAGGAAAAACAGAAAATTTATAAACTAAAAAAAGAATACAAATATAATTATTTATTGGAACTTAAGAATGAATTGGACAGAGCGCGTGTTTGTTTTTCAGGTTTTGAGAATTATAATAGTTATTTGGAATACGAAATGAATAATTTTATACACGATTAAATTGTGAGCTAAACGATCAGACGGAATTCAGTTTTGTCCTTTATCGAACAAACTAAAAAGAACTGCCTGTTCAGGCCTTCCTTATGACAGGAGTTATCGTAAGCACAGAGTAACTGAAACTCAATAATTAATGGTTGTTGAATGACTCTTAAACTTTTGCTTTTCAATAAATTAATATTAGTATTTAAGAGAGCGTCCTAACTGGGCGTTTTCTTTTTAAGAGTTGGTTGCCCTGAATTTCAGCATAGCAGTTTTTTTGTGAAGCAAAACAATAAAAAGGGTAGTCACCCTTGCTCTATTGTAAAAAAAGCATAATTCATCAAGTTGAAAAGGTGCGGAATTCCATAACAACGCCAAAAGTACCCAATAGATTAACCGCGGAAAAATCGCCGTATTTTCTGCAACATGCGCATAACCCAGTGATCTCGTTCCCCTTGGTCTGAAGTGGCTATTGAAGTCGCCGAGCGCAACAATCCTTTCTATTGAATATAGCTATTTATTGACCCACACGTACCTGTCATTGATGAGATGTTCACGTGAATCAATTTCTATAGAAGCTCTTGCTTTATGGAGGAGTTTTTTTGTTTGACGTACAAGAACAATATTCGAATAAGGCCTGGTTTGGGGTATCATTGAATGATAGAATTCTTTTCCGCGTGAGCCTATCACGGTGGGAGAGTTTGAAATTTAATTAAATGCACGGCAAGCATAATCTTGGTTTTCCGTGCGTTTTTATAACGAGTTTTTTGGTTTCTCTCTTGACTTTAACGTCGCGTCAACCTGTATATTTTTACTCGAAAGGAGAGATAGTCATCGAACTGCAAACAATCAGTCAAGTGTCAAAGGACTTTTCAATCTCAACCCGAACACTTAGGTATTACGAGCAAATCGGATTGATTACTCCTACGAAAAAGGAAGATTCCGCATACCGCGCATACGATGCTGAAACCATCACACGTCTGCGTCAGATTATCGTTCTGCGTAAACTGCGGATACCGCTCAAACAGATTGCCGAGATTCTGCAAAGCGCGGAAGCGTGCGTTGCAATCGAAGCCTTTGAGCGTAATCTTGCGGATATTGAAGACGAAATCACCGCGCTCTCTACCATTCGCAGCGTCATCAAAGCCTTTGTCGAATATCTAAATCTCAGAGGTGCGAAATTCGCGTTACCTGACGACGCAAGTTTACGGGAGGTTGTGGATTCATTGACTGTCTCTAAAATCAACTTCAAGGAGGAAAAGTCAATGGAGGATCTAAACAAGGCAAGTGAAAATTTGAACAAACTGGCAGACAAAGATGTGCGGATTGTATATCTGCCGCCCATGACTGTGGCTGCTGCTTACGCAACGGGAGAGGGCTGCGAAGGTAAAGCGATTGACATGATAACGCAATTTGTAGAAGAAAGCGGATTGCTAAAGATCAAACCCGACGCCCGGAGTTTTGGTTTTGACTGCTCTAAGGGGGCAGCAGTAATCGGAGAACCTTCACATGTATATGAGGTGTGGGTATCCATTCCCTACGACATAGAGGTACCCGCGCCATTAGTAAAACGAACTTTTGACGGTGGGTTATATGCTGCACATGTGTTGAGGGCGTGGGACTTCGAGGACTGGCGTTTATTAAAAGAATGGGTTGACGCAAGCGATAAATATGATAATGACTGGGATTCCCCACGCTGGACATCGCCGGAAACGGTTGCGGGGCAAGGATTTGAAGAAACGTTGAATTTTTATAACTTTATACAAAAAGGCGGTAAAATGAAAGATTTACAGCTTGATTTATTGTTTCCGATTAAGGAGAAGGGTTAAGACGCTCCCCCCATAGGACAAGGCTATTATAGCTTCGTCCTTATTTTTATGCTCGAAAGGTGTTGTCTTCCCCACATTCAGAGATTGATACTCCATATATAGTCTTGAATCCGGCATTACATAGTATCTCATACCTGTTCATCCATGTTACAATATATGGAATCGAACTCATAGACTCGTGATCATAAATAAAGGAGGAACCCTATGCTTGAGACGAGATTGATTCAACTCTTAGGAGAGGAAGAACAGATTATCAAAGATCTGAAGCTAGTACGGCAGTTGGATTTGCCTCAGAGCTATATCGCAGCCGGATACATTCGGAATTATGTCTGGGATCGGCTGCATGGATACGGAAACCGTGGAACATACAGTGACATCGATGTGATCTATTATGATCCGCGGGATGTATCAGAGGAACGAGATCGGCAGTTAGAAGATGAACTGAAGCGCAGCACCGGCAATGATAAATGGTCGGTGAAGAACCAGGCTAGAATGCATATTCGTAATGGTGAGAGTCCTTATCTTTCTACGCTGGATGCAGTAAAGCGCTGGCCTGAGACAGCTACAGCTGTTGGAGCCATGCTTGACGAGACGGATCAACTTATCATTTGTGCCCCGCATGGATTAGAAGATTTGTTCAGGATGGTGGTCAGAAGAAGTCCGTTCTTTCTGGATCAGGCTTATTATCTGGAACGGGTTGGGAAGAAGGAATGGGATAGATTATGGCCTTTGTTGACCATCATGAAGGACTAGTGTAAGTACACAACATATAGGGGAGGATCAGAATGAAGTATTTTAGAAAAATAGAAGGCCCCCGTATTTATTTGTCCCCAGTAAATGCTGACGATGTAGAGACCTACACCAAATGGATTAATAACATGCGGCTCTCTTTAGGATTGGGGTCAGCTTCTCAATCCTTTAGCTTGCTCCGGGAAAAGAATGTGCTTGAGAATCTGGCGAAAGAGAACCACAATTATGCGATCGTGCTGCAGGAGACGGATGAATTACTGGGGAATTGCAGCCTTTTTGCAATCAATGAAGTACATCGAACTGCAGAGTTGGGTATTTTTATCGGGGAAGAGACGGCCAGAAATAAAGGTTACGGTACAGAGGCGATTCAGTTGTTGACCGAATATGGATTTAAAATTTTGAATCTCAACAATATCATGCTTAAATTGTACGAATTCAATCACTCTGCCTACAGATGTTACGACAAGGCTGGATTTCGCGAGTTCGGGAGAAGAAGCAGAGCATGCCATTTAAATGGTGCTTTCTATGATGATATCTACATGGAAATGGTCCCCAAGGATATGACGACAAGTTTCTTGAACAGTATTATTCCTAAGAAAAAAATAAATTAATTGGAGCGAGCAGTATGCGCAGATACAAATCTGAAGCAGGTCGTGAACTCATCTATCATTCTTATGAGAAGTTGTTAGAAGATTGGAAGGTCGAATATGCAGAGCATGACATCATGACTTCTTACGGAAGTACCCATGTGGTGACCGCCGGCGCGCCGGAGAATCCGCCGCTGCTGTTGCTTCATGGAACTGCGGACAATACGGCGATGATGTGGATTTACAATATCCAACGTCTATCTGAGCGCTTCTTCGTCATAGCGGTTGATGCCATAGGGGGATCCGGGAAGAGCGAACCTAATGTAGATTATTATGTGAAATTCGATCAAACCGTCTGGTTGGATGAAGTACTAAATGGACTGGGTATCGAAAGGATATATGTGGCCGGGGTCTCTTACGGAGCGTATTTAGCGTATCATTATGCCATTATGAGACCGGAGAAGGTCATCAAGATCATATGCATGTCTGGTGGAATCGCAGCTAGCCAGGCTGAAGTGATGGGCAAGATGATGAAAGCCTTTCTGCCGGAGGCGCTGTTCCCAAGTGAGGGGAGCTGCAAAAGACTGTTAAAGAAGCTATCCGGTCCCAATTATACGGTGTTTGAGAGCAATGCGGAATTGATGAAGCATTGGTATTACTTGCTTAAATATTTCAATAACAAGTCTATGGCGCAGCACAAGCTGACAATATTTAACGATGAGCAAATCTCCAGTATTCGGGACAAATCGCGCTTCTTAATCGGTGATCAGGATATGCTTAGCAATTATCCCAAATCGATTCAGAGATTAGAAGCTCACGGTCTGAATTATCGAATCGTTAACCATGCCGGGCATGCTATTAATCATGAACAGGCAGAAGAGATAGACTCAGAAATCATCCATTATTTTATAGGTTCCTAATGTTGTCTGGTAGTAAGGGAGGATCTGTCCGATGGACATGAAGCAAGAGGAATTGAAGCAAACCGTTGAGCTTTTCCTAAAAGAAGCAGAGCGCAATTTAGTTGGTGTATATTTGCACGGATCTATGGCGATGGGATGCTACAATCCGAACAAGAGCGATCTGGATCTTCTGGTGGTGCTCCGCAGGCCCGAGTCTGCTGATTGCTACCGTAGAATAGCTAAGCGACTGATTGAGATTGAAGCTGCTTTGCCCCAGGGTGCCGCAGGAATTGAACTCAGTGTAATCTTAGAAACCTGTTTATCCAACTTTACTTATCCAACACCGTTCGAATTGCACTATTCAGCAGCTCACAGGGACAGATATCGATCGGATGAAGGTTATTTGTGCGGCGGCTTTGAAGATCCGGATCTAGCGGCTCATATCATGATCACTTATTACAGGGGAATTACATTATACGGCCGGCCAATCGAAGAGGTTTTTAAACCAATAGATAGCAGATATTATGTTCAGTCAATACTTGGGGATGTTGAGGACGCGTCGGAGGGCATCTTAGAGAATCCGGTGTATTATACGTTGAATTTATGCCGAGTTCTGCTGTTCTTGAAGGAGGGGAGGATCTCCTCCAAACAGGAAGGTGGGGAATGGGGAACTCAAGCGCTGCCGGCACAATACAAAGATTTGATCTGGAAATGCCTTGCGGAATATAAAGGTACGGGCGGCTTGAAGTTTAAGTCCGATCCTGGGCAGTTGACTGAATTTGCCGGGTTCATGAAGAGGGAGATTATGAAGGCAGGCGAAGCACAGTATTTAGACCAATGATTGAGGGGATTTATATGGGAGCTGTAGATGCGAGGTTACATGAATTGGGAATTATACTGCCGGAAGCAAGTGGTCCTGCCGCTAAATACGCTAATTACGTCATCGTAAATGGGCTTATGTTCGTGTCCGGCAAGGGTCCCGGTTCGAGCCCAAAGGGCAAACTGGGCAGTGATTTTGCTTAACGGATTTTCCGATCTGATGTATGAATTGTTTGAAGAGCGGGGACAGCATGCCAGATCTGTGTTTGGGGCCGTATCGGTAAGAGATAATCTGCCTATTATTGTGGACTCTATTTTTGAAGTGGATTAGTTGTTTATATTCATTCTTTTCCTCGATTTTCTACTGTATTTAGCTGAAAATGGTTACATAACCATATAAGGAGTGAAGGAATGAACTTTACGGTTCGAAAAATGCGAACCCCGGACGATTATTCCGAGGTTGCTGATTTGTTGAATTATGTATTCTCTGAGGAGACCCATGCGGATAATTTGGCCTTGGAGGATTCAAAGATCCCAGCAGTGGGTACTTTGGGGAAGAATGAGTTAGGACAGTTGACTGGCCATGATCGTATGCGGATCGTTGCTGTGGATGAAGATGAAGCCATTATTGGATACGGTATCTCCTGGCGAGCGCCATGGACAGAGGCAGGAGAGCTAAATCATGTACTCATTGTGAATCCGCTTTATAGGAATCAAGGGATTGGCGCGACATTGTACAAAAAATTGGAACAGTGGGCTAACGAGATTGGCGCCAGCAAGCTGAATTATGAGGTGCACGATGATCAGGACAGCTCTATAGCTTTTGCCCGAGAGCATGGTTATGAACAGGAGAGACATAATTTCGAATCTGTTCTGGAGCTGAACTCATTTGACAGGAGTATGTTTGAAGACATCAATAACCGTTATCCAATTCTACCGCTCACTGAAATCGATGACCCTGACCGGGAACAAATGCTGTACGAGCTGTATAAAGAGACGACACAGGATATACCTGGCATCAGCGGAGATTATTTTGATTTTCACGAATGGAGAAAGTGGACCCTGGAATTGCCGGAATCTGAGCCTGAAAATGTGCTGGTAGCACTGGATGGGAATAAATTCATCGGAGTCGCTCATTTGCTGCACTTTGAGACTGCGAACAGCATGTATAACGAATATACAGGTGTTCGGCGAGATTACCGTGGCCAAAGGATCGCGTTATCGCTTAAACTAAAAGCTATAGAGCTTGCGGTGAGTAAGGGAATAGAATACATGCGCACCAATAACGATTCATTGAATGCTCCTATGCTAACGATTAATCGTGACCGTCTTAAATTCAAGGCCGTACCGGGCGTATATAAAATGGTTAAGTTTCTAAAGCAGGTATAATGTTATTTTGGTAGAAATGATATACGAATGGGATTTGATTAGGCCTGCATATGCAGGCTTTTTTAATCCTTATTTAGGCTTGTTGTTGTGTAAGGAATCAAGTAGAATGCACCTTATATAAAGCTATGTTGCTTAAGGAGTGGGACTATATGAAAACTCATATTTATATTGTCAGACATGGACAGACGGAATGGAATGTGATGCACCGGATGCAGGGACACCAGGATTCGCCATTAACGGAATTAGGTGTTCAGCAGGCCAAATGGCTTGGTGAGGCGCTACAGAACGAGCCTATCGACGTTATCTACGCAAGTTCAAGTCCAAGAGCACTTAGAACGGCGGAACTAATCAGAGCTGATAGAAAGATTGATATTTTCGAGACGGATGAATTCAAAGAGATTAATCTGGGGGTATGGGAAGGAATGACCCAGGAGGAGATCGAGGTCGTATACCCGGATCAGATGGAATATTTCTGGAAAGATCCAGGGAAATTTGGCGTAGCTGGAAGTGAGACTTATCAGGAGGTATTTAACCGCGCTCACAAGAAGCTTACGGAAATTGTGCGCGAGCATGAAGGCAAGTCCGTTCTGATCGCAACGCATACCGTTGTTGTTAAACTGTTGATGGCCTATTTTGAGGAGCGTCTGCTGCAGAACTTATGGGATCTTCCTTACATCCATCCCGCATGTCTCTGTAAAGTCTCTTTCGAAGAGGATGCATGGGAGATTCTACTACACGGTGATATAAGCCATTATAAATAAACCGTTTTGCAGGAGGTGAGGGGATGTTATGGATTATAGGAGCATTTATTACCTGGCTCATCATATACAGTGCAGTCCGCACCGCGATTGAGAAGTCAGAGACAGCGAGGAACATACAGGAGATACGGGATTTGTTAGTGGAGCGTAGAGATAATAACATTCATTAAGAATTTTGCTGGGGGGCATGTAAATGTTCATTGATCTGACTCATTTAATACAGAATGGCCTGCCTGTGTATCCCGGGGATCAAGAGACATCGCTGCTACAATCAAAACATATCAGGCAGGATTATTATAACAATCACCAGTTGAATATCAACATGCATGCAGGCACCCATATTGATGGTCCTATGCATCTATTGGATATTCAACGTTATTTAAGTGAGTTCCCGTTGGAACAATTTATAGGCAGAGCTTGTCTACTGGATGTATCGGGGCAGGAGATTATAGATTATGAGGAGAAATATGAGACGCTAATTAAGCCTCAAGATATTGTGGTCCTCTATACAGGTCATAGTAAATGTTATGGTCAGAATGAGTATTTTGCAGAATATCCAATTTTGACTAGGGAATTTGCCGAGCTGCTAGTACGTAAACAGGTAAAAATGATAGGGCTTGATACACCGTCTCCCGATAAATATCCGTTTGAGGTACATAAAGTGCTTTTTCAGCATAATATTTTGATTCTGGAAAATTTAGCGAATGTAGAGAAGCTATTAGATGTGAGTCACTTTGAGATCATCGCATTACCAATGCGTATACAGGCTGATTCAGCGATAGCAAGGGTTGTTGCTAGAATAGATTAAGAGGCACGGACATAGAGGAGGATACTACAGATGCATTATACTTTTAAGGAAATGACCAGAGAGGCAGCCGTAACAATATCCCACTGGGAATATCCGGCTCCTTATAACTTCTATAATATGGACCCTGATGAAGAAGGGGTAGCTGAACTATTAAACGGCGATTACTATTGCGTGTCAGACGAAGCTGGCCGAATCGTTGGCTTTTTCTGCTTCGGACTCTCTGCCAGAGTACCTGGCGGTTATGCGGCCGGTCTCTATACCGATGAGCAGCGCATTGACATTGGCCTCGGCATGGATCCTGCCCTCACAGGGCAAGGACTTGGAAGTGAATTCGTTCAAGCAGGCATGCAGTGGCTACTAGGGCAGCATGGTCAGAGCAAGTTCAGACTAGTTGTAGCTTGCTTCAATGAGCGAGCCAGACGGGTCTATGAGAAGAACGGTTTTGCCCTAAGAGGAACGGTACAATCCAAGGTTAATGGAGAAGATACTGAATTTTTGTGTATGGAAGCTGATTTATAATTACAACAGGCTATTTGGCAAATGGGAAGTGAAAAGAATTGAGCGGATATATGAATAAGACGATCGGACTATTGGCGCATGTTGATGCCGGGAAGACGACATTTGCCGAGCAGCTACTCTATCATACGAGCAGCATTCGGAGTAAGGGACGGGTGGATCACCAGGACTCTTTTCTCGATACACATGAACTGGAGAAGGCCCGCGGAATTACGATATTTGCGGACCAAGCGATGATGAATTATGAAGGGTCCATTTATTGTCTTATTGATACGCCGGGACACGTTGATTTCTCGGCAGAAATGGAAAGGTCACTGCAGGTCATGGATTATGCCATTGTGATCCTAAGTGCAGTGGAAGGGGTTCAAGGACATACGGAGACGGTCTGGCAATTACTGCGGAAGCATCGTATTCCAACCCTGTTCTTCGTCAATAAATTGGATCGAACCGGTGCGGATCTAGAAGCCGTTCTGGAGCAAATCCATCGGCAGTTAACCCCAGATATAGTAAGAGTGAATGGACAATTAAGCTCTGCGAATCTTGAAGAGGAGCTGGTGGCTGCAGTCGCCGACCATGATGAGCAGTTGCTGGAGGACTATCTAGAGGGCGATTATGATGAAAATGCAGTTGTAGCAGTGTTGGCTAGACTGATCAAGAAGGGCGAATTGTTCCCGGTCATGTCTGGTTCGGCGCTGATGGATCAAGGAATAGACGATTTTCTTCATAATCTGGAGATGCTGACCAGTACTACTTATAATCGGCAGACTGCATTCGCTGCCAGAGTCTATAAAATACGGCATGAGCTGCAAGGAACAAGACTTTCTTTCCTGAAGATTACGGCGGGTAATTTGAGGGTCCGCGATGAAGTAAATTATGTGAGCAGCAACGGTGAAGAGGTGCAGGAGAAAGTTACCTCACTACGTATCTATAACGGCGAGAAGTTTACAATTGTCGATGAAGCTGAAGCAGGGCAGCTGATCGCGGTAACCGGGCTGTCGGCAGCAGCTGTCGGTGATGGATTGGGAGAATTGCAGCAACGTGCCAGGTATGAACTCGTGCCGGCGCTCAAGTCTAAGGTTCTGTTCGATCCGAAGCTCTCTGTCAGAGAGGTACAGCGTTATTTTCAAATGCTGGGCGACGAGGACCCTTCGTTAAATGTCATCTGGGATGAAGCTCTGCAGGAGCTGTATATCCATGTGATGGGGGCGATTCAGCTTGAAGTGCTGGAGCAGGTCGTTATGGAGCGCTTCAAGCTGAAGGTCGCCTTCGGCACGCCGGAGATATTATATAAAGAGACGATTGCGGGCGAAGTGTATGGTTGTGGCCATTTTGAGCCGCTGGGTCATTATGCGGAAGCTCATTTGAAGCTTGAGCCTGGGCCGCGGGATAGCGGGGTAGTGTTCCAAAATAAGTGTCATCCCGATCATTTAAGCACTGGTTATCAGAATTTGATTGGTCAGCATGTGTTGGAGCGTGAGCATCACGGTCTGTTGACCGGATCACCGCTTACGGATGTGATTGTGACTTTGCTGAATGGACGTGCTCATAACAAGCATACGAGCGGCGGCGATTTCCGCGAGGCGACGCATCGAGCACTGCGGCAAGGGCTGGAGAAGGCAGAGAATATCTTGCTGGAACCTTATTATTCATTTAAGATCAAGGTCGATTTAGAACTGGTCGGTCGTGTGATGTCGGATATTCGTCAAGCACATGGTTCATTTGATCCCCCGGAGACGCATGGAGATCAGGCATATATTAGTGGAACGGCGCCGGTAGCTACCTTTATGAACTATAGTGCTGAGCTGGCTTCTTTTTCAAAGGGGAAGGGGGCGTTGTCCATGCAGCTTGGCGGCTATCAACCGTGTCATCAGGCGGACCTGGTCATTGAGAGTCGGAGTTATAATAAGAATGCAGATCCGGAGTATACCTCGGCATCGATCTTTTGCGCCAAAGGACAGGCATACAGCGTTCCTTGGGAGGAAGCGGATGATCATATGCATGTGCAGAGATGATGCAGCTCACCCAATCAACTGCTCAAATAGATGAATATGATGTGAACGAATTCGCCCATAGCGATCTGTAATTCGCGTATAGTATGATGAACGGCTTGTTTTCGGACTTCTGTACGATATATAATAAACTGGGTATAAATCATGCTTTGGGGTTGAATATATGAACTTGATACTCAATAAATCGTCACCACCTGCCATTTGTTCCGATAAATAATCATAAATAATAATGAGGTGTGAACAAGATGGGACGTAAGTGGAATAATATTAAAGAGAAGAAAGCTTCAAAAGATGCAAATACAAGCCGGGTTTATGCTAAATTTGGCGTAGAAATTTATGTGGCAGCTAAGAAGGGCGAGCCGGATCCCGAATCGAACCGCGCGTTGAAGGTCGTTCTTGAACGTGCGAAGACTTATAATGTACCGAAGGCAATTATTGACCGTGCATTGGACAAGGCAAAAGGCAGCGCAGATGAAGTGTATAACGATCTTCGTTATGAAGGCTTTGGTCCGAATGGATCGATGATTATTGTCGATGCACTGACGAACAATGTGAACCGTACGGCGTCTGCTGTGCGCGCCGCTTTTAATAAGAATGGCGGTAATATGGGTGTTAGTGGTTCTGTCGCTTATATGTTCGATTCTGCAGCGGTATTCGGGGTAGAGGGTAAAACTTCTGATGAAGTACTCGAATTGCTAATGGAAGCAGATGTAGATGTTCGTGATATTCTTGAAGAGGATGAATCGGTCATCGTATATGCCGAGCCGGATCAATTCCAGGCTGTGCAGGACGCGTTCAATGCGGCAGGGGTCACGGAATTCACCATTGCTGAACTTAGCATGATTGCTCAGAACTATGTAACTCTGCCTGAAGATGGACAAGCTCAGTTTGAGAAGCTGGTTGATGCGCTTGAAGACCTGGAGGATGTGCAGCAGGTGTATCACAACGTTGAGCTTGAAGACTAAGATCGATTACTATATATAATGAATAGCCATTACAAGAGATCCTTATTTAACAAGGCTTCAATAGGGCTTTGCAGACAGGGATAGACAATGCTATTTGTGAAGGTTGGGGCACTAACGCCATAGGCATAAAAAACCTATGGCGTTTTTTGCGCCCATTTTCAGGAAATTTGTTGTTTCACATTAGTAAAAGTAAAACCATAGGGGAACTGTTAAGCAGGGGAAGTGAAAAAACAACAACCTAAAACTACAGGGAAAATACAGATTGCTGTGATATTCTTTTTGTGGAGGGATACATCTATGTCTATACGAATCCTGCTTGTCGAAGACGATGAGCATATCTGCAATACAGTTAAGACCTTTTTATCTGAGGCAGGATATAAGGTAGATACTTGCTTGGACGGTAGCGAAGCGTACTCCAAGTTTTACGACAACACCTATCAGCTTGTCATTCTTGACATCCTGCTGCCGGGAATGAATGGCCATGAGCTTTTGCGGGAGTTTCGCAAGATTAACAATACCCCTATTCTGATGATGACTGCGCTTTCCGATGAGGAGAATCAAATCAAGGCGTTTGATGCGGAAGCGGATGATTATGTGACAAAGCCGTTCAAGATTCAACTTCTTCTGAAACGTGTGGAAGCCTTGCTCCGGCGAAGCGGCGCGTTGGCGAAGGAAGTCAGCTGCGGCAAGCTGACGCTTTTGCCGGAAGATTTCAAGGCGGTTTATGATAACGAGGAGTTGTCCTTGACACTCAAAGAATTTGAAATCCTTATGTTATTGGTTCAGAACAGGAGCAGGACGCTATCTCATGAAATTATCCTATCCCGCGTTTGGGGCTATGATTTTGACGGAGACGGAAGCACTGTGCATACCCACATCAAAAACCTACGGGCGAAGCTGCCTGAGAATATCATCAAAACAGTACGGGGCGTGGGTTACCGCTTGGAGGAATCTACATGAAAAACCGTGGGATTTTCATTAAGGTATTTACTTATACGATAATCTCTATATTGTTGCTTGTCGGCGTGACGGCGGCGTTATTTTCGCAACAGTTTAGGTCATTCTACAAAACGACACAGACCCGGCAAATAATAGCTTCATATCAGCCTTTGGTGGAACGAATTCAAAGAAACAATCACAGCGACATTGCGGAAGTGGCTCAGCGCTTTTACGAAAACAACCAGTCTTTTGAGTTCATTATTACGGATAAAGACGGCGGCTTGATATACGCCACGCCGAATGCCGACACACCGGACAGTTTTGAGGGCGATTTTTATTATGTCGTGCATAATGATGAGAACTTTTCCATTGTTGCCCAAAGCATGACGGGCTTAGAATCGTTTTATCGTGATTTAATCGTTCGTGGAGTCGCCGTGTTTGCCGTAATGCTTGCGCTCTGTCTTGTCTGCGCTTTTGTCTTTGCGCGGCAGATGACCAAACCAATCAAGCGCCTCGCAGACAGCGCCGGGAGGATGGCTAATCTCGAAGAAGTCCCGCCTCCGTCAGAGCGTAAAGATGAGCTTGGTGCATTAGCCCGTGACGTTTATTTCATGTATGACAAGCTGAAGGAAACCATATCCAAGTTAGAGGACGAAATCCTACGGGAGCGCGAGCTGGAGGAAACACAGCGATATTTCTTCTCGGCGGCTTCCCATGAGTTAAAAACGCCTATCGCGGCGACGAGTATCTTGTTGGAGGGAATGCTCGAGAATGTAGGCGATTATAAGGACCACCCTAAATATCTGCGCGAATGCGTGAAGATGATGGACGCGCAGAGCGAGTTGATTTCCGAGATACTGGGGATTGTTAGTTTAAGCGACAGAAAAATCGTACCCGTTCCTGAAAAACTGGATATCAGACATACAGTCGCTGACATGATGTCTGACTTTCAAACATTGTCTGAGGCAAACGGTCAGCGTATTGTTACGGATATTCCCGACGGGTATACCTGTCTTGCCGACCCTAAAATGCTCCAAAAAGCACTATCCAACGTCATTTTGAACGCGGTGCAGAATACGCCCAAAGGCGGCGAGATTCGGATATGGAGCGAGCCTGTGGCTGAACATTACCGCCTTTGCACACTAAACACGGGGACGAGGATTGACGATACGGTGCTGCCGAAGCTGTTTGACCCGTTCTACCGTGTGGATAAGGCACGGAGCCGGAAAAACGGACGAAGCGGCTTGGGACTGACCATTGTACAGAAAACGCTGGAATCCATGGGCGTTGATTTTGCTTTGGAAAACACCCCGGACGGCGTTCTGTTTTGGATGGACTTGCCGAAGGCGTAAGCAACTATAAGGAGACAAAATAATGAAATCAGAAAAGCGAAACACACTTACAATCACATTATTCGTAGTATATCTACTGCTGTTGATAGGAATTGTTCTCTTCAAATTACCATTTTATTCTCCTGTAATATCAGACGGGATACGAGTCATCAACCTGATTCCATTTCAAGGGTCTTTCGATGAAAACGGAACTCTAATCTTACGTGAAATTATTCAAAATACACTTCTTTTTATACCGTTGGGCATCTATATCTGTATGTTAAAAAGCAAATGGCCTTTTATGAAGAAAGTCCTTCCGATTGTCGGTTTAACCTTATCGTTTGAAATGATACAGTTCATTTTTGCAATGGGAATAACTGATATAACGGATGTACTTGACAATACGCTTGGAGGGGTAATCGGCATTGGTATCTATACTTTATTGTTCAAGATTTTCAAAAACAGGACTGTTAAGGTTGTAAATATACTTGCCTTGGTAGTAACTGTTTGCGTAGTAGTACGTTTCGCCCAACTGTTTTATCTCAGCCATTTTGTCATGAGGCGTCTACGCCCCTGATGTTAGGGACCATACCTTATCACTTTGACCGACAGGATTATTCCTCCCGGTCTTTTTTTCGCATTTGAGATTTGTACAACGGAGAGATTGTCGCTTACAATATAGCGATAAGCAAGATACATCCTTTGTGCGGGGTCAGTTCCTGTCCCCCTCACATTTATTAGAATTTCTTGTTTTTATCGGACAAAGTCAGGAATAGACAATTCCGCGTGACCGATACTGAAGTATATCGTTGAAAGTTCAGGTGGTGTGGCAGCTATGAATATTAAGTTTAAATTTTCATACCTATTTTTTCTCAGTTTATTATTCTTAGCCGGATTTGGAATGATTGCATATTGGATCGGCGGAGCACAGATTCATCATTTTGATAATACGATAATTTCTTGGGTGCAAGGGCAAGAATCGGATTCTCTGACGAAAATAATGAAGGTGTTCACATGGATTGGGAGCCAGCTTCCTGTCATTGTGATTTTGCTGGTGACGCTTATTTTCCTGTATTTCGTGCTGCACCATCGCAGTGAACTAGTGTTCCTGATCATTATCGTAACTGGGTCCGCTCTGCTTAATATATTGCTTAAGCAGCTATTCCGCCGTGATCGTCCTTCTCTGCATAGACTTATTGAGGAGACGGGCTTTAGCTTCCCAAGCGGTCATTCGATGGCGGCCTTTAGTCTCTATGGTGCGATCGTCTTCTTGGTCTGGAAGCATATTCCCTATATATTGGGCAGAATCGCAGTCATTGTTGTTGGGGCCTGCCTGATACTGATGATCGGTGTTAGCCGCATTTATTTGGGTGTTCATTATCCTAGCGATGTGCTTGGGGGATATTTAATCAGTGCTTGCTGGCTGACGGCATCGATCTGGCTGTATCAAGGGTACCTGGAGGCTGCTTACGAGAAGAATCGAAGATTTCGGGGACAGCGGGTGTGACATCCAACTATGATCAAGGTATAATGTGTTCTATAACGAGAGATGATGATATTCCCGCACCAGGATGGTCTTACAATGGACGATTTGATGGTGCGGGATTTTTGTAAACTTGCCCTTTATCAGAGCAAAGCAATGGAGCGATATACGAGATAATATTGGGATCATGGAGTGCAAAAGAATGGCGAAAAATAATGATTTGCCTATGATGATATTCAACAGGCAGCAAGATTTCGAGGATTGGCTTGAACAGAATCACGAATCTTCAGAAGGAATTATGTTGAAGATTGCGAAGAAGGATTCCACAATCTCTACAGTGTCCTATAGTGAAGCGCTTGACTGCGCATTATGTTATGGGTGGATTGATAGTCGGAAGGAGAAGGGCGACGAAGAGACTTGGTTGCAGCGCTTCACTCCCCGCAAAGCCAGAAGTATCTGGTCGAAGGTAAATAAGGAAAGAGCGGAGGCACTTATTGCGAACGGAAGAATGAAATCGTCCGGTTACAAAGTGATCGAGGTTGCCAAACAGAATGGACAGTGGGATAGCGCGTACGAATCCCAAAGCAAGTCCAACCTGCCGGAGGATTTCGCGAGTGAGCTTAGTAAGAATAATCAAGCAAAAGAATTTTACGATATGTTAGACAGCCGGAACAAATATGCAATTATGTTCAGAATTAATAATGCCAAGAAGCAGGAGACGAGGCAGAAGCGAATTGAACAATTTATCTCGATGCTGGAACGGCATGAGAAGATCTATCCTTAGATGGAAAGGGATATAAGGCGGACGATGATTAATATATTTATGGATGAATATATTAAGTTATCGAGTATTGTCTATGATAAGAAAATCCAGAAAGGGTGTATTTAGTGGGAAATTCATTTCTGAATAAGCTGGAGCATGTGCAGATTCCAGTGAGAAACCTGGAAGCCTCTGTTCAATGGTATACTACTAATCTTGGTTTTCGACTGCAGAGTAAGTCAGATTTGAATCGACAGGCTTTTCTGACCCTGTCTGAAGGGCCGATGTTAATGCTGTGGGAGTCGCAAGATGAGAGTCAAGCAAACTTCACGGTCAACGGGCAGATCCTGCCCGTGTTGCTGTTCAACACGACGAGAATCCATGAACTACATCAATTATTGCAGTCTTTGGGCAGTGAGATTACATTGTATCAAGATGAAGGATTCGCCTGGGTTCTAAAATTCATCGATCCCAATGGGAATATGTGGGGAGCTATTCAATACAAGTAATTATCCATAAATAGTCAATAATGGAAAGAAATTATTGGAAATAGCCAAAGTCTCTATGTTAATATGGACCATTGTATATATCTTACAAAGGAGTTGCATATTGCATGAGAAGAACTAAAAGGAGTCTATGTGCCGGTGCTATAGCCGCCATGCTGCTTCTCACCAGTTCTGTGGCTTCGGTATCTGCGCATCCGGGTAGAACGGATGCCAACGGCGGACATACCTGCCGTACGAATTGCGAGAAGTGGGGACTTGAGTACGGAGAGTATCATTACCATAATGGGGGAGGGTCTAGTAAATCTAAATCCAATTCTTCCAAGAGCAAGTCTAAGACAACGACGACAAAGAATAAATCAACGACTAAGAACACAACACCGAGCAAATCCAAGCCTGCGGCACCAGCCTATGCGAAATCTGGACTTGTCGTTTATGTTAACGGAACGAAGCTTTCTTTTGACAGTGATCCATTGATCTATAAGAACACCAATTTACTTCCTCTGCGTGAGATCGCCGAAGCATTGGGGGCGAGTGTTGCCTGGGATAAGCAGGGTGGAACGATCACTGCCACGAAAGAGGATCGCAAAATGACTTTAAAGCTGGGCAGCAAGACGGTGTATTATAACGGCAAGGCTGAGACCGCGAGTGCTGCACCGAAGGTAATTCAAGGGACAACCTATGTGCCCGCCCAGGTCTTTGCCAGAGGCCTAGGAGCCACGGTTGCCTACGATTCAAGCGCGAATACTTTAGACATCACTTACGAGTAATGGAAGTCTAATAGAAGACGGATTGTCAGGAAGAGATGGTCAGCCCATCTGATCCGGCAATCCGTCTTTTTTATCTTCAGTTATCTATTACATCCGCTGCGGGGAATCTAAGGGTTACATGGGTTCCCTGATTTACTTCGCTCATTATCGTAATTCCATACTCTGGTCCATACATTAATCTGGCCCGGTCATGCACATTCTTCAGACCATAGCCCGTAGGCTTGGAATCAAGCAGTGAAGCAAGTTGCTCCAGTTCAATTCCAATCCCGTTGTCTTCAACCTGGAACACGATACAGCCGTCTTCCAATTTGCCGGAGAGCTTGATCTTGCCGCCTTCATCTCTGTTTTCGATACCGTGAATAATCGCGTTTTCGATTAGCGGCTGCAGCATCAGGTTAGGCATATGGTACGGTAGGATGGCCTCGTCGATCTGATACTCTACATCGAAGCTGTTGCTGTGCATAAGCAACTGAATTTTCATATAGGACTGGACATTCAGGATCTCGTTCGAGACGAGAATCATATTGTTCCCCTTATTCAGTGTCGTACGATAGAACGTGGACAAGAGCTGAGCCATTTCGCTAATATCAGTAGCATGAATTCGCAGTGCCCGCCAATTGATCAGCGACAGAGAGTTATACAAGAAGTGGGGGTTAATTTGCGCTTGCAGGGCTTTCATTTCGTATTCCTTGCGGGCAATTTCTTCTCTGTATACTTTGTTGATCAAGTCTTCCGTTTTGACGACCATATTGCCGAAGCCGCGAATCAGATCACCGATCTCATCCTTGGAGTCGCTATGAACTGTCACTTCAAGCGAGCCTTCCTCGACAGTCTTCATATTGTGGCGTAATTGCTCGATCCGAGATATGAATTTACGCGAGAATAGAGTGCCAGCCACAACTACGGCACCGATACAGGCAATAATCATAAGCAGTACGGTAGAGACGATCCTCCATGCGGATTGGGTGATCAGACTGGTAGGTTTATATAGGAACACCTCCCAGCCAGAGGTAGGAATGCTTGCATGCAGCACCGTATACTTCTTGCCGTTCCAGTGCATCTCATCTACGGATGGATCACGGAAGAGCGAGTCCGGGTACACCCCATCTGGCTCCGACGAATAGACCGCTTGCCCGGCTGCGTCCATAATAAGCAGCTCTGCGCCTTGGGTTTCCAAGGAATCAAAAGGCTCAAGCAGGCTCTTGGAATTGATGCGGGCGTAGATGATATTGTCTTTCGGATTTTTGATCTTGGTGTTAAGCACCCGGCGTACGCTATAAATATGATGGCGGTCGGAGAACCACAAGATGTTAGTCGATTCCATCACGAGCGGATACCATGTTGTACTGCGAACCTCGCTAATGGGTCGTACTGTCTGTCCATGCTGATGAAGATTGGTCCCGGTATACAGCGTTAGCTGCTCTATGCTTGCGTTCAAGTTCCGGGCAGTGTAGAAATTCTGGTCGATGACATTGACGAGCTGATCATACATTTCAAAAGTACTGGTGTACGTATGATTGGCCGCATTCACAATCTCTTGATTGAAGCTGAGAAAGTTGACGATCTTATTATACGCTTCCAATTGGCTGTTAAGCGTTAACGCACTCTGGTCAAGCGCGGCATTAAGATCGGATTTGGACTGATTGATCAGGAGTGATCTTGTCTCGGAGAAGCAGAAGCTCCCGAGTACGATAACAGGAATCATGCTGATTAGTAAAAAAGCAAATTTAATCTTCGACTGAAAATTCATATTATGGATGCGTTTCTTCAGAGAGTGCCAGCTATGCATCTTTATTCTCCCGCCGCTTCATAGCCGCTTTGGTTGTACTGTCTGAATTTCTCGGGCGTCTGCCCGTAGAAATCCCTGAAATTTTGGCAGAAATACGAGAGGTTCCGGTACCCGACGGCGTTGCATACATCCGCTATTTTCAGATGCGTATGGGTCAGCATATCCTTGGCCTTTTGCATCCGTACATTTTTGATATATTTATTAATTCCGCAGCCGGTTGTCTTCTTGAACATCGAGCTTAAATAATGGGGGGATAAGTAGACCCTGGCGGCAAGAAGCTCAAGGTTCAGATCCTCGGCATAGTTCTCCTCGATATACTGCTTAGTCGCCACAATATCCCGGTTCGGAGCAGGTTCGAGATTGCCTGTGCTTTGTTCAAGCTTGGCGATCCCTTCCCGTATCATGTGCTTGATATTCCGTAAATCCTCGGCTTTGTATATTTGCTCAATGCCGAGATTGATCTCTCGTTCAGAAGCGTTAATAAACGACATGATGCTCTGATACACCGTAGAGAAAGTATGCTTGACATATAATTGCGAGAATTGAACCTGTCTTACGTACTTCTGATAGAGCAGTTCTATATTCGCCTTCAGGTTGAAGAGATCCCGTTCTCGAATATTTCCCCGAATCTGTTCGATCAGCTGATTATCGGATAGATCAGGGAAGTCCTGCTCAGAGAGCATCATCTCATTTTTTACATCAAAGATGAACGTATCTGGCAGGAAGAAGCGATACTCCATCAATGGCTCCAGTTCAGGTAGCACTCCAGCCAGATCATGAATTGCTGTCAATCCTTTTCTAATACCGATATAGCAATTTACCCGGTATTTGAACAGGATACTGTCGTGTATCTGTATCGCTAACTCTTGATAGGAGAGGCTTGAATGAACCCCTTTGCGTTCAGGGAATAGGAGTAGACTCTGGCAAACGTTCAAATTTAGATAGTCTGCCGGAGTCCCGATGAGGGACAATAGATACTCTTCAAACTCCATATCGGCGTTCTCGAAGAAATCCTTCTCGAATTCAATCAGTAATACGCCTTCATAGTAAGTTGGAAAGTCATGCCAAAGACCTTGCATGGAAGGCGGTTCCTGGGCTCCATTGATCAAGGTAAATAGAATATGTTTCTTGGCATATGCTTGCTTCATCAGAGACTGTACATCCTGTTGCTGACGATCTGTCAACTCCGCGATTACTTTATTCATCGTCGCTTGGAATGCTTCCACATTAACCGGCTTGAGCAGATAATCAGAGACTCCCAGAGCGATAGCTGTCTTGGCATATTCAAATTCTGCAAAGCCGCTGAATAGGATTACTTTTAATTCAGGGTGAAGCTCGAGGACTTGTCTGGTGAGCTCAAGACCGTCCATTTGCGGCATTCTCACATCCGTGAACAATATGTCTACAGAGTGCTCCTGCAAATATTCAAGAGCTTTGCGACCGTTATCGGCTGTCTCTACCTGTAGCGGTAGGGCCAGTTCTTCAATTAGGAAGGCAATTCCTTCGCGTTCATCCTGATGATCGTCTACGACCAATATCGTTAACATCTATATCCCCCTGCGCTCATTGTTAGCATGATTTTATTATATCATTTGTTTGGTGGGCAATTTGGTTCAATGAAAGCGAGTATTTTTTGATATAAAACGTAATTTTTTTGCGTTTACGATTCTTGGAGATCAATCTTAGAATAGAAGAGTACTTATGAATGCAGGTTTTTGAAGCAAGCCGGCGCTTTGAAACCGTATAATTAGAACGATCGAGCAAGATAAAATGAAATTACATTGATGAATGAGAGAAATACTGGGAGGTCTACTAATGTTATTAAGAACAAAACGTGCATCCTCTATCGTATTAGCAGCATTGTTAGCGGTATCCCTCGTTGGTTGTGGCAATTCCGATAATGCGAACAATGGTTCTGCAGCTGCTAAATCGAGTGACCCAGCTTGGGAAGAGGCAATGACTACTCCTTTTGGCAAATATCCAGAGACTGTATCTTATACCGTGGGTCAAATGGCCACGAACTATTCTACACTAAGCGGGACCCCTTACGAGAAGGATAACGCGACGAATAATGTGTGGACCCGGTACTTCAAGGAGAAGCTCAACGTACAGAATATGACGAAGTTCGAAGCGAATGACGGCACAGACTACAGCCAGAAGGTATCGATGGCCATCGTCAGCGGCGACATTCCGGATATTATGGTCGTTCCTGACTATTCGACGCTGCAACAATTGTATGATAATGATCTGATTGCTGATCTGACCGATGCCTATGATAAGACGGCCAGTGACCGCATCAAGGAAATCTATGATTCGTACGGAGGCCGTGTGCTGGACAGCGCTAAATTCGACGGTAAACTGATGGCCATTCCTACAACGGAAATCTCGCACGGCCCGGGAATTCTCTGGCTGCGCAAAGATTGGATGGACAAGCTAGGACTTCAAGAGCCTAAATCGCTGGAAGATGTAGAGAACATTATTGAGCAGTTCATTGAGAAGGACCCTGGCGGGAACGGTTCGGGAAAAACGGTCGGACTGGTCGTGGATAATGAGAATGTGGCCGGGATTTCCGGCGGTCAATATTCCTTGAACAACATCTTTGCCTTGTATGGTGCTTATCCGAAACAATGGATGGACGATGGTAATGGCAATGCTGTATACGGATCGATTCAGCCTGAAATGAAGCCAGCGCTGACCAAGATCGCTGAGATGTACAAGAAAGGCTTGATCGACCGTCAGTTTGCAGTACGTACCGGCGATGACCGCAAAGCGCTGCTGACAGGCGGCAAGAGCGGGGCCTTCCTGGATAACTGGTGGGGAAGCTGGACTGTTGCGGATACCCTCAAATTGAATCCGGATGCAGAATGGATATCTTATGTTGCTCCTCAATCAGAAGACGGTTCGCTGACGATGTTCACTGGGAATCCTTCCAGCAGCTATCTTGTAGTTCGTAAAGGCTTCGAGCATCCGGAATTGGCTATGAAGATGGTCAGTCTGCAATATGACTATCAGCGCTACCAAGAGAAGGAAGCCGATACGCTGAAGGCCTTCGAGGATTATAGCAATCTGAACGTATCCGGATCGCCAATTATCGTCAACATCGACTATTATGATGCGTTTTATCGCAATGTTGACATCATGAAGGAAGCGCTGGAGAGCGGCGATACAAGCAAATTGATCAGCAACAATGATATCACCGCTTATAACTCTTATAAGAAGTATATGGACAGCGAGAAGACAGGCGAGAAGCCAGATGCTGTATCATGGGCCGGATATACTTCCAGCATCACGACGGCAAGCATGGTGAAGAACGCGAATATCAAAGAAGTAAACCCTGTCTTCTTCGGAACTACGCCTTCGATGTCGCTGAAATGGCCAACTCTATCCAAAATGGAGCTGGAAATGTATCTGAAGATTATTACTGGCGATCAATCTCCCGATTCCTTCGATAAGTTTGTAGACAGCTGGAAGAAGACCGGTGGGGATACCATTACGAAGGAAGTTAACGAAGCAATTGCTTCCAATTGAAGTTGAAAGAGTTGATCCGTAATGAAGAATAAAAAAGATCAGGCGGCTTTTCACTTCATGATGCTGCCTGGCATGATTTTTCTGATTATTTTCTCCTTTATTCCGATGTTCGGGATTGTCATGGCCTTTCAGAACTATATTCCTGCCAAAGGGATCAGCGGTTCACACTGGGTCGGTCTGGATAATTTCAAGTTCATGCTGCAAATTCCAGACAGCAAACAAATCTTTGCTAATACGATTGTTATAGCCGTGTGGAAGATTATCGCAGGCACTTTGGTATCAATCATTTTTGCCCTGCTGCTGAATGAAGTTCGAGTACGGTTCGCGAAGCGTTTTATGCAAACGATTGTCTACCTGCCGAACTTCCTCTCTTGGGCGATTCTGGCCACTGTTGTCATGAACATTTTCTCTTATGAGGGGCCGATTAATGCTTTCCTTGGATGGTTTGGCATTGACCCGATTCTGTTCATGGCCAGCAATAAATGGTTCAGACCGATGCTCGTATTAACCGATGTATGGAAAGGCTTTGGCTACGGCTCCATCATCTACCTGGCCTCATTAACATCGATTGATCCGGGGCAATATGAAGCGGCGTCGATCGACGGAGCCAATCGATGGAAGCAGCTCTGGTATATCACGCTTCCGGGTATGCTGCCGACGATTATTCTCGTAACGACCTTGAACCTGCCTAACGTACTTAACGCCGGGTTTGACCAGATCTTTAACTTGTACAACCCTCTGGTCTATCAAACGGCGGATATTATTGACACCTATGTGTACCGGGTAGGTCTCGTGGAAAGACAATATAGCTTGGGGACAGCAGTAGGCCTCTTGCGGTCGGTAGTCGGTATTGTTTTGATTCTTTCCGCGAACAAGCTTGCTCAGAAGCTTACTGATTACCGTATTTTCTAGAAGAAGGGGGTGGCTCCCATTACCGCTCAAACTTTCAAAAGCCGCATTGCCGATATTATTATTTGGATTCTATTGCTGGCATTAACCTTATCTTGTCTCGTTCCACTGCTTAATCTAGTGGCGATATCTTTCAGTGATAACGCGGCAGCTTCCGCGAATCTTGTAAGTATATTTCCGGTGAACCCGACATTAAGCTCCTATGATAAGCTGCTCTCGGACTCCCAGTTCTGGCGTTCATTCATGATCTCCGTTGAACGGGTTGTGCTAGGCTTGCTCGTCAATATGACATTAATGATTCTGACCGCCTATCCGCTCTCCAAGAGCCCAAGACAGTTCCGTGGTCAGAAGGTGTATATGAACATCGTGATTTTCGCCATGCTGTTCTCAGGCGGTCTGATTCCTACCTTCATGGTAGTCAAGGAGCTTCATTTGCTGGATTCCATCTGGTCGCTGATCTTGCCAGGGGCTGTTCCGATCGGCAACGTCATCCTGCTGATGAACGCCTTCCGCGGGGTGCCGAAATCGCTGGAGGAAGCGGCCACGATCGACGGAGCCTCGCAATGGACCATTCTGATGCGGATCTTCCTTCCTGTGGTATTACCGACATTGGCGACGGTGATGCTGTTCACGATCGTCGGTCACTGGAATGACTACTTCGGAGCGTTGGTGTATATTAATAAAACTTCCAACTATCCGCTGCAAACGTATATTCAGCAGCTAAGTGTAGAGGTTCAGAACATCACCGATCCGGAGAAATTGATGGAACTTGCCAAAATTTCCGACCGGACTCTGAATGCGGCCAAGATCGTTGTCTCAACCTTGCCGCTGCTTATGATCTATCCTTTCATGCAGAAATACTTCGTATCAGGGATTGTAGTAGGCTCTGTCAAAGAATAAAACTGCTATTAACAAATAAAATAATTTTACAAGGGGCCGCTGTGATCTTTCATGGCGGCCTCGCATTTAGGCGAATGTAGTGAATACAGGAGGTTAGTTATGCATAATCATCAACCGAGTAGCAAGGCTCTGGATGAGATGAAGATATTCGTCCCCGCGGAAGCGAACAGGGCCATTTCATTTACCAATAAAGAGGCGGCTTTTTATTTTACCCAGTCTCATGAGACGAATCATATGGAACATGCTCATTTTGCAGGCATGAATATCGCCAAGAACCGGATTTTTAGCGGCTATACACTGATGGCCGATCAGGTGGAGCTGGATAACCGTAAATCCGATGTTTGCGTATATCCATACAAGCTGGAGCGGATTTATGACGGTGGTCTTACCGAAGAGCTATGGATGTTCGATTACAAAAATATTGTAGAGGTTGGGATCGCTGGGGCCGTAAATACGATAGGAATCGAATTACAGGGCGAGCATCTTGATCCTATTGGAAGCCAAGAGGAAGCGGCTATCTTCCGTTCCATGGAAGGGAGTTGGATCATTGCTGTCAGTTCCATCGATGGACAGGCCGTTCAGCTTGAGGAGCATCTTCTATCTTCGAAGGCAAATGCTGGTGGGTTCTACATCGCCGTCGCCAAGACGGCGGATGAAGCGATCGCCTTGATTCATACGACGAGGAACGATCGTCTTCGCTGGAAGCGGGAGCGCATACAGCGTATGGAGAACTTCCTGCAGCAGCATGTTCTTCTGACCAGTAGTGATCAGGATCTCGCACTGGCAATGAACTGGATGAACATGACGATGGACCAACTAGTGACGAGACAGCAGGGCGATGGGATCTATGCCGGACTACCTTGGTTCAATGAATATTGGGGAAGAGATCAGTTTATATCTCTGCCCGGGGCCTGCCTTGTAACTGGCCAATTCGAGACTGCCAGGAATATTCTGCTCTCCTTCGCCGAGTTCCAGAATACGGATGAGCAGTCGATCTTCTTCGGTCGAGTGCCAAATATACTGGCTCCAGAGAATATAGATTACCATACGACAGATGGTACGCCTCGCTTCATCATCCAACTACAGGATTATGTGAAGTATTCCGGAGATACGGAGATTATTAAGGAACTGTACCCTGCCGTCCGCAACAGTATTGAAGGCTCGATCAAGCATTGGGTGGACGATAAAGGCTATCTGATGCACGCGGACAATGAGACCTGGATGGACGCCAGAGACGCGAATCTGAACTCTTATTCACCACGTGATACACGAGCCAATGATATTCAGGCGCTTTGGTACAACCAACTATGCTCCGGAGTTTACTTCGCAGAGTTTATGAACGACGAGGAGAACGCTAGCAAATGGAGTGATATTGGTGAGAAATTGCGGTGGCACTTTGCCGCGGATTTCCGTGATGAGACGCATCCTTATTTGGCGGATCGCCTGGATGCACAGGATCAAGCGGAATTTGCCCTGCGGCCGAACCAATTGTTCGCCTTTGACATGTTCGAAGACAAGGAGTTCAAATGCCAAGCGACGCGTACGGCCTGGGAAGAGCTTGTCTATCCTTGGGGCGTAGCATCTCTTGAGCGACGTCATCCGTTATTCCATCCCTTCCATCTGACGCCTCAATATCATAAGGATGCAGCTTACCATAACGGTGCGGTATGGCTGTGGCTGAACGGGATTGCCATGCAGCGGATGATCGAGCTGGGGCAGGAAGAGACAGCATATAAGCTGTTCAAAAATATGAATTGGCAGGCTTTGAATCTTGGGGTCGTCGGCGGTTTAGCCGAGAACATGGATGCCTATCCACAGGCAGGAGAGAGATGGGCCAAGCTGACCGGGGCTTATCTTCAAGCCTGGTCAAATGCTGAGCATCTTCGCGTATGGTATCAGTATTTCCTGGGTCTGCGTCCCGATCTGATTCAGCATACCCTGACGATCGCGCCGAGAATTCCAGCGGAATTGCAGTCGCTGGATTACCTAGTGAAGATAGGCATGGGCCAGATCGAGGCCAGCTATAAGCAGAATAGCGCTTATCGGACTTATCATTATAACTTCATTGATATAGCGGTTGACGTAGTAATAGATATTGTGCCGTTTGAAATCGCAAGGCTTGAAGTCCAGTCGGGTTACGAATTAACCGTGAAGCAGATGGAGGATCATTTGCACATTACTCTGCAGGACAGAGATGCCCATGTTATCAAGGAGCTAAGCGCTGCCTTATCTGAATCCCGTACGGCTGAAGCGGAGCGTAATCAGAAAATGCTTGATGGTGTCAAGTTTGCCGAACCATTAAGCTTGGAACATCACCCTGTAATAAAACTATAAATCTATTTGTA
The DNA here is from genome assembly GCF_039521865.1 of Paenibacillus motobuensis. Lineage (NCBI taxonomy): Bacteria > Bacillati > Bacillota > Bacilli > Caryophanales > Paenibacillaceae > Paenibacillus > Paenibacillus motobuensis. Next base: position 165,685 of record NZ_BAAACX010000006.1, read on the forward strand.
ATTATGAGAAGCATTCCTTGAATAGCGGTGCAGCTATTTGAGGAGTGCTCTTATGATTTAATCCTTCGAAATTGAAATAAAGGGTATCCGTACCCGAATCATTAGATGTATAATCATGGAAGGAAATAAGCGAGAAAGGGCGGTTGATCATGAAGCTGTTCCCTCAGTTAGAAACGGAAAGATTTATTCTACGCAAGCTGACGGCGGCGGATGCCGGCGATTTATTCCATTATTTCTCCAATGATGAAGTAACCAAGTATTATGAGGTAGAGAGCTTCGTAGAGCTGAAGCAAGCACAGGATCTAATACAGTCGTGGAACAGCCGTTATATCAAGAAGATAGGGTTCCGCTGGGCGATTGCAGAGAAGTCGAGCAATAAAGTGATCGGTACGTGCGGTTATCGCAATTGGGTGAAGGACCATTACAAAGCAGAGATTACCTTCGAGCTGAATCCGACTTACTGGGGACAGGGAGTGATGTCCGAGGTGCTGGAGGAGATTATGCGCTTTGGCTTCGAGGATCTTGGGCTGAACCGCATTGAAGCCTACATTGATCCTGACAATATTAGATCCAGATATTTGCTCGAGAAGACTGGATTTTATGAAGAAGGCTATCTGAAACAATGCTTCTATGAAAAAAGTCAGTTCGTCGATGCCGTATTATTTTCCTTGCTAAAGGAACAATATCGGGAGAAAAATGTAAGATAATGCATTGTCAGTTATTTTATAGATTCAAATGGAAGCAAAGAATCAGCATTCCGAACCATCGGCATGCTGATTCTTCTTATTTACTCCAAAGTACCTGTACGGATTACTCTAATCTTTACATTGCCGTAAATACTGTTGGAACTCCTACTCATAACGAATGCCACCCGATATTTCCTCTAATTGTGCCCAATCTGAAATGACGAGCTGCTTCTTCTCTTTAATGAGCACATTCATTTCCATCAGCTTATGAATAACACGGTTAAGATGCCGTGGAGTGGTACCAATCAATGAAGCAATCTCAGAAATATGCGGGGTCAGGATCTCTTTGCCGAATTCATTCAGTTGTCTTGTCGTCAATAGGTAGCTGGCGAAGCGTTCCTCTACCGAGGCTAACAAATTTACTCTTGAAGCAGTGGTACAGGTTTGCAGCTTGTAAGACAATTGTTTCAGCAGCTCATGTAAGAAGCCGTGCTCCTGCATGAGCACGGTGTCCACCGTATGCTTATTAATGAATAAGAAGGTAGTGTGTTGAACGGCTTCTACTTGGGACTGAATGACTACCTTCTGAATGAGCTCGATATCACCAAATACCGATAAAGGATGACAGAACCGCAGCAGTAGCGATTTGCCTGTCTCAACGCTGGACGAGACCCGGGTTCTGCCTTCAACTTGAAAATATATGCCGTCTAAGTCAGCTCCTTCGCGTAGTATGATCTCCCCGCGCTCGTAAGTCCGAAGTTGTAAAGGGAGCCTGTCTGGCTGAGGAAATATATTCTCCAGATGATATTTCTGGATATAGTCGTGAATGCCTCTCTGATCAAGCTTCGTCTTCATAATTTCCTCCTACTGTAAAATGTCGCGTCTAGTATCATAACATACTGTACTTCAGAGTCCGGAAATCCGGCAAATGATACAAGCTGTCCTTTTTGTCGTTTATCACTGTTGGACCGTTTTTTACACTTTTTTAAATAAGTAATTTTGAAAAAATCCCGTAGAAGTATAAGAAATCGGAGTTTTATTATATAGTTTCAATAAATTCCCAAGGGTAGAATGTTCTTAAGTCCAATGCAAACGGTTACGTGCAAATGGATGGAGACGTCTTCTCTAGTTATAGCAGGTATCCTTATCAATTGAACACGGGAGGAAGAACATGCCGCAAGCGACAACTGAACAGCCGCGTCCACCGGCGTACCGGCAACTGAAAGCACATAACAAAAGCCTCATTAGGCGCTTAGGGAAGCAATGGGATGTCCAACTGATGGTCATTCCTGGAATCATTCTGGTTTTTATATTTTCCTATCTCCCTATGTATGGGGTATTAACCGGGTTTATGGATTACAATCTGTTCACGGGTGCGAACATTTGGGAGAATCCATGGGTAGGATTTAAGCATTTTGTAGCCTTCTTCAATGCGCCCGAGTTCGAGAGGTTAATTCGCAATACGATCATCATCAGTTTATTGAAGTTCGTTATTGGCTTTCCGGCGCCGATTATTCTTGCGCTTATGCTGAATGAAGTACGCCATATGATGTTCAAAAGAGTTATTCAGACAATCACCTATCTACCTCATTTCCTCTCCTGGGTTATTGTAGCCGGCCTTACCATGGCTATGCTCTCGACAGAGAACGGCAGCGTAAACATGATTCTCCAGCAAGTAGGAGCGATCGACGAACCGATCAATTTTCTCTCCTTGAAGCAATACTTCTGGTCTATTCTCATATCGGTCAATGTATGGAAAGAAGTTGGCTTTGCCTCGATTGTGTATCTGGCCGCGATCGCCAGCGTCGATCCTCATCTGTATGAAGCTGCGGATATTGACGGAGCAAGCAAGTTCAAGCAGATCTATCTAATTACACTGCCCTCCATTATACCCGTCGTCATTATCTTCATGATTCTTGCGATCGGCGGCCTACTGAATGCGGGCTTCGAAGATATCTTGCTCTTGGCGGCGAATCCAGTACTGAGGCCAGTGTCGGACGTCATTGATACTTACGTCTATCGAGTAGGTCTCGGAACACACCGATATTCCTACGCGATTGCGATCGGATTGTTCAAGGCGATCATTAGTGTAGGCATGCTTACGATGGCTAATTACTTGGCTCGCAGATCCGGTAACAGCTTATGGTAAGAACGAGTCTGCCCACAGGAGGTGTAATATGCTAAAAAGAATTAGCTTGAGCGATAAAATTGTAATCGTTGTGATCTATATTTTGCTTAGTTTACTAGCCTTCTCGGCACTGTATCCGTTCTGGAACGCGATTGCCGTATCGTTGAATGTGGGCGTAGACACCGCGAAGGGCGGAATTACGTTCTGGCCAAGACAGTTCACATGGGAGAACTATGAGATCATCTTGCAAGACAGTCGGCTTATCGATGGATTTCTGATCTCTGTAGCCCGTGTCATTGTCGGGACAGTAAGTTCTATCTTTATGACAGCACTCCTGGCCTTTGGAATGACCCGCACCTATCTGATTGGGCGCGGCTACTACATGGTGTTCTTTGTCTTCACAATGTATTTCAGTGGCGGGCTGATCCCAACCTATCTCCTGAACCGTTCGCTCGGTTTGATGGATTCCTTCCTAGTGTTCATCATTCCATCCTTGATCAGTGTGTGGAACATGATTATATTCCGAACCTTCTTCAAGACGCTTCCGGCAGGATTGGAGGAATCCGCGAATATTGACGGCTGCAGCACTTGGGGCGTATTCTTCCGGATTGTTCTGCCTCTATCAGGACCCGTTATCGCTACGCTTGCTTTGCTGACCGCAGTGGGGCATTGGAATGACTGGTTCCTGCCAAGCATTTACATCACCAACGAGAAGCTCCTGCCGATCCAGACCATTCTTCGGCAAACGTTGAATGCCAACATTGTGACGGGACAGAGCGCCGTACTAGATAGCGCTTCGGCTGCGCTTCTTCAGAAGACGAAACAAATTACTTCGAAATCGCTTACGATGGCGATGATGATCGTCGTAACGATGCCGATTATTCTCGTATATCCTTTCTTGCAGAAATATTTTGTCAAAGGCGTATTAGTAGGCTCACTGAAAGAGTAGCACTTAACAACGGTTTAAGGCGAATAGCTTTGAACATATATTCAAGAATGAGAGGGGTTACGTGAATGAGAAAGATGAGGAAGCCGCTTCTAGTCATGGCATCATTGTGTCTCGTATTTGCTACGTTACTGGCTGGATGTAGTAAATCGGGTGATACCAACAAGCCTGATCCTGGAACCGCCAAGAACGAAGGACAACAGCAGAAGAACAACAATACGACAGCAAATAATACGGATGGCAAATGGGTGCTGGGTGAGAAGCCGTTGGAGTTTTCGGCTTATGCCCACTATAATAATACCGATTTCCCCAAATGGGAGAGTACACCGATTGGCAAATACTTAAGTGAGGAGAAGCAGGTAAAGATCAATATGATTGCTGCAGCAGGAGCCCACACGCAGAAGCTTAGTGCGATGATGGCCTCCGATGAACTGCCGGATATGATCTGGACGGACCGTGATCACCCGGACATCGACAGACTTTATCAGGCAGGAAAGCTTGTGCCATATGATGATTATCTCGATAAGTACCCTAATCTGAAGACCTGGATGGGCGATCTGAATCTTCTCCGGCATGACGATGGCAAGCTGTATAGGTTCCCGAACTGGTATTCATCTAATCCTTTTGGAAATGCAGGCTACGTCATTAATAAGAAAATCTATGATGAGCTAGGCAAGCCTAAGCTTGAGACCACCGATGATTTGTATGACTATCTGGTCAAAGTCAAAGAGAAGTACGGTGACAGCATCGTTCCATTTGAGCCGCATCGTGCACAGGATATGCAAGGGTTAGGGGTTCTATATACAGCATTTGGTGAAGGCGCGTTATATACGCATCTCAGCAGTGGATTACGTGCTGTTCCCAAAGACGGCAAGCTGACCTCGATTTTGACGGACCCGGTGTTCCGTGAGGCTCAGAAATATATCGCTAAATTATACAGAGAGAAGCTCATTTCCCAGGACGCTTTTAACCAAACTGAAGATCAGGTGTTAGAGAGAGTGATGACCGGGCGAGTAGCGGTATTTGCGGGAGCTAGCCCAACGGACTTTGCTGGCGAAGCACAAGCGGAATTGACCAAGACGGATCCGGATGGCGGATATTTCATGATCTGGCCGATCCATAAGCCGGGACTTGATAAGAACAAAATTTACCCAGGGACATACACCAGCTTTGGATGGAATGCAGCCTATATTACAACAGCTGCTAAAGACCCTGAAGCCATCTTCGCTTTCCTTGATTGGTATACAGGTCCTGAAGGGATGAACGTTCAATTCTTCGGCCCAGAAGGCAAGAACTGGCAGGGCTTCGACGAAGAAGGCAAACCGAACTTCACAGAGAATTACGATCCGAAGGAAGTCGCTGAAATTCAATCCAAGAATAATCCGGTGATGTTCGTAGGGAATACGAGCTATATCGATCCTGCCAAATACAAATACATGGCCAATCTCCCCTTCGAAGAGCAGGATTGGAGAACACGTTACCAACAGACAATCACTTGGCCTACGCAGTACAACGTAACCGAGTTTACGGGACTAAATCCGGCAGCGGAGTCGGAGGAAGGAATCATTCAGGCATCAGTAGACGAAATGTTTCTGGAGATTTATGCGAAATCGGTGATGGCCGGAAGTGATGAGGAAGTAGATAAAATCCTCGATCAAGGTCAAAAAGATTTGGTGTCGCTTGGTTATGATAGACTTCTGGAATGGCGGACGGCCAAATGGCAGGAAAACCTAGCGAAAATGAATAAGAAATAGAGACCAAGTAATAGTTACTGGTGGCATCCCAAAGAATTTATTGAATTCTTTGGGATATCGCTGTTCTTATCAAGTATGATAGTGATATCATCATGGATTTACAGGTTCTGACAATGATCTGGAGGGGGTTCCATGTATAAGGTATTGCTAGTAGACGATGAGGAGCTTGACCTGGAAGGGATGAAGCGATTTATTCCTTGGTCTGATCTGGGCATGGAAGTGAAGGGGAGCGTTAACAATGCACTTTCGGCCTGTGAAATCATGGAGAAGGAACCGATTGATATTTTAGTTAGTGATGTCAATATGCCTTACATGTCTGGGCTTGAGCTGGCAAGGATTGCCCTTGAACGCAAACCCAATATCCGGATCATATTTGTCAGCGGATATCAGGAATTCAGTTATGTACAGCAAGCGCTGTCCCTGAAAGCATATAGCTATGTGCTGAAGCCGATGAATGACAGTGAATTAATCTCATCATTACTGAAGGTTAAGCGGGATCTGGATGAGGAGATCAAGCAGCGCGAGGTAGAGCTGGCATATCGTGAGATGATTCCTATCGTCAAGAGCGATATCCTGATTCGGCTGCTTGAAAGGGAGGAAGAGTCAGAAGAATCGCTCTCTCATATGATGAAGTCTTACGGATTTGATCAGATGAACTGGCCGATCCGCGTCGCGGTAATCGAACTAGACAATTTACATTGGCGGCAAGCGGGGGATTTTACTTCACAACGAAAGATGTCGAGGATATTTCTGCAGAAAATGCATGAGAGTATCAAGGGGCTCGGCATGATCCCATACTGCAAGCTTACTTCAGAGCGGATTGCGCTATTACTGGAAGATGCTACAGTGAGCCAGATGGTGAATATTTTGATCGAAAGAATACAGCCGCATTTAGCAACATCGATTACAGCGGGAATTGGGGAATCCGCACATGCGATGGATCAGTTGCATATGTCCTACCGGCAAGCGGTGGAGGCTGTTGAAGGGAAGATGTTCCTGGGCAAAGGGAATGTGATCAAGTATGAGGATGTAAGCGCTGAACCGGGGATGCTTGATGCACGAATGCTGGAGGAACGGATGACCACTCTTTTGAGCGCGATGGAGGAGTACGAGCTTGTGCAAATCTGCGACGAGCTGGAGAAATTGTTCGGAACAATTACGAGCCTACGTTCGCGATTTACCGTTCATAATATGTCCAACTATATCATATGGAAGCTGGATCAGTATTTAAGCAGCAAGAATGAAGATTTATTTGAGCTGCTCGGTATGGAAATCCACCATCTTGATATCTTGATGAAATTCGAGACGGTTAGCGATATCCGCTCATGGTTTAGGCAGCGCATGTTTGAAATTTCTGAGCGCCTGTATGAGAAGACCAATTCGAAGGACAGTAAGTTCATCCGGAATGTCGTTGGCTTGATGAAGGAACGGATGAGCGAAAATATTACAATTAAAGATTTTGCTGAGCATTTTTCTTTTTCGCCCAGCCATATCGGATTTCTGATTAAAGAGAAGTCAGGCAATACGTTCAATGAACTGCTTGTGCAGCTGCGCATGGAGAAAGCGTGTGAGCTGTTAAGACAGCCCGGGGTGAAGATCTATGAAGTGGCCGATCAGGTAGGGTACCGGTATCTTCCTTATTTCAGCAGACAATTCAAAGAGAAGTTCGGTCTGACTCCATTGGAATATCGAAAGCGAGAGACTGAATGAAGGGGATCTGGGCACCAATCGTTAAGGTTGATAAAAAAAGGCTGGGATACATACCGATCGGATACAAGTTGATGCTTACTTTCCTGGTGTTTATATTGCTGCTTGTCTCGGCAAACTTCTATATCTCACATTCGATGTATGATGCTACCATGCGCAATCAGACCCGTGCGAACATCCAGGGTACGCTGATGCAGATACGTGATAATGTAGCTTACAAAGTAGATGATATCGTTCAAACCTCCGCTACGATATATGACGATCGCTCGTTAAACCAGAGCATTCGCCGGAAGGAGTCAGGCTTTAACAAATATAATCGCATGACGAAGGTGATTACACCAAAGCTGGAGAGCGCCTCGAAGGCAGTGGGATTAAATTTACGGCTGTCCGTCTACTTTCATAATGAGACGATCAGTGAACGCTACCAGATATGGGATGGAGAGAACAATAGGGACTTTAATGAGCAGACGATTGACATCTATCATATCAGTCGGATTAAGAATAAGTTCTGGTATTTTACGCTGCCAGCCGAAAGATACAATGAGACGATGCAGTGGAGACAAGTGGAAGAGGATGAGAGAGATGGGCGTATCTCATTTATTCGCCGTATGGTTGATATGAGCAATCCACTCAACATTGAGGAAGTTGGCGTCATGCGATTTAGTGTGCGTATATCGGAGCTGTTCGAAAGCGTCGATTATACGAAGCTCGGGGAGGGCAGCGTGCTAGCGGTCGTAGACCCTTATGACAATGTGGTCTATGCTTCGGGAAGCACCATTGAGCAGAATACGCAGAATTATTTGACGATTGAAGAGAATCTGCCTCAGCAAAACTGGAAGATTGTTGCTCAGGTTCCGCTTACTATCATTGAACAGGAAGCCAAACGGGTTCGCACTGTTTTTATTGCCATTTGCTTAGTGTGCGTGGTGTTGTTTGCCTATGCGGGCTTTATAGTCTCTCATTCATTCTCTAAGAGAATTACGAAGATTGTATCAGTGCTAAATTCATTCCGGGAAGGGAATCTTCACAAACGGATTGCTTACCGCGGAAAGGGAGAGTTTGCTCAAATTGCGAATGCCTTGAATGCTATGGGCGAGGATTTTGAAGCACTAATTAATAAAGTATATCTGACCCAGCTGCAGAAGAAGGAAGCAGAGCTTGAAATGCTGCAATCGCAGATTAACCCTCATTTCTTGTACAATACGCTGTCCTCTATTAATCAGCTGGCGAAATTCGGCGAGATGGAGAAGCTTCAGAGCATGGTTGTACAGTTGGCGCAATTCTATCGTCTTACACTGAACTCAGGGAAGACGATGATTCCGATCGCAGCAGAGATCGATCAAGCGACGGCCTATCTGGACATCCAGAAGGTGAAGTACGGTCGGCGTATGGAAGTAAGCTTTGATATTGATACCGATATATGGCCCTATGAGACAGTGAAGCTGGTTTTGCAGCCTTTTATTGAGAATGTGCTCAAGCATGCTTGGAGCGGGGACCGGATTCATATCCGCATCTCTGTCATGAAGGAAGAGGACTCGATCGTATACCAGATCATTGATGACGGTCTTGGGATGAAGGCGGAGCGGATTCATGAAATATTTGATCCCCGAGATGATAGTCATGTCGGCTGCGGCATCCGGAATATCGATCAACGGGTGAAGCTGCATTATGGCAATGAGTATGGGGTATCCATCTTCAGCCGGGTAGGCATTGGTACTTCCGTGCAAATCCGCATACCGGCAAGAAAGCGGAAGCTGAGGGGGAGAAGCGAAGATTAGGAGAGAATCAAATTTCGGACATATGTCCTTTTCATTACACAGATAATTGCTATGATGAAGAGGCGAACACGCGCATTAATAGAAAAGAAGGAGTTCAACGATGAAGTTTGTGTTTGATTTGGACGGAACGATTATCTTCTCCGGCAAGCCTCTAAGTGTATCTATGACCCAGGCTCTTGATCAATTGATAGCCAGGGGGGATGAGGTTGTCTTCGCTTCCGCAAGACCGATCCGCGATCTACTGCCGGTGCTGCCTGCTCATATGCATCAATATCCAATGGTTGGAGGAAATGGGGCCTTTGTAGCGAATGGGGGTAGGATTATCTCGACGATTCATTTCGATGAACAGACGAAGGAGAGCATCATCGGATTGATAGGAAAATATAAGGCAGGCTATCTTATCGATAGTGAATGGGATTATGCGTATTCCGGGGATGAGCATCATCCGATCCGGCGCAATCTAGATCCTGAGCAGCGAGCTGAGAATAGATGCTTGGAGCAATTGAATGAACTGGTCAAAGCCGTTATTTTGCATAGCGAGGAGCCGGAACAGATGCTGGATGAGCTACAACAGCTTCCGGTCGTTATTCATATGCACGGGTCAGAAAATATTATTGATATCAGTCCGACAGGTGTAAGCAAATGGGCTGGACTTCAGGCGCTTGGCTTGCAGCCGCAGCAGTTCATCGCGTTCGGTAACGATGCCAATGACGTCTCGATGTTTGAGCAAGCGAAGCACTCCGTCTGCGTTGGAGATCATGCGGGTCTATTAAAAGTGGCGAGTGAGCAGGTTTCTACAGATGAGGGACAAGTGATTAAGAGAATAGAGAAGTTCGCTAATACATGGATTTACTAGATTTATATAGAAGGGCAGCCCTGCTTAAGTGCAGGACTGCCCTTTTTACTATAGTTGCCCCGGACTAACACTCCTTATAAACCATGAAGCGGCCTATAGTCTAACGTTTTATTTTACAATAATATACTTCCGACCTAGCAGCCACATAATGCCGCTGATTGCCAGGAAATAGAGCGGCATCGTTAGCAGCGAACCATTATGCAGCAGGCTCATGCCCCAGGTTGCCAGGCTCACCAATAGGTAATAGCCCAGGCTAAATACCGCACCTGCCGTGCCGATGACGTCGTGGAAACTGACTAGAGCGAGGCTCAGACAGTTCGGCAGAGCAATACCAGATCCGAGTAGCATAACAAACAAGGCAATTAAAATACTAAGCAGCATCACAACATCCGGTAGCATGGATAAGCTGCTAGCTCCTGTTAGTAGAAGTGCTCCGCCAGTCATAATCAAGCAGCCCATATGGATAATTTTCTCCGGTGCATACTTGGTTAATAGTCTCTTGGAGATCATTGCGCCAATGACGGAAGCCAAAGCGACAATAATACCTAGGAAGCCATAAACTCCCGGTGACATGTGAAAATATTCGATGAACAGAAAGGGAGCCTCAGCATAATAGCTGAACAGAACACCGTTGATGCCGCCAATGAGTAACCCGAATACGAGTACTCGTGGTGATGCCACTATTCTCCGTATTACCGGCATAATGGCAACCTTCGTTCTGGTGGATACATCTGTCGTCTCCGGTAATTTCAAGAAAGCATACAGGAACAGCAGAACACTCATTACGACCAGAGCGAAGAATACAGCTCGAAAGCCAAGATACTGATCGATCCAGCCGCCAATCAGCGGCCCGACGGCCGGAGTGAAGGCGATGACCGCAGATATTTGTGCGAACATAGCATGGCGTTTCTCTCCAGATACACTCTCACGCAGCATTGTCTGGGTAATAACCGATCCCGTGGCCGCTCCAAAAGCCTGGATGAAACGGCTGACCAACAGCAGCTCGATAGAGCCAGAGTAGTAGCACATCAGACTTCCAACTCCATATACGAGCAGTCCGCCGAGCATAGCGGGTCTGCGACCGATAAAATCGGAAAGCCAGCCCCAGCAGAAGACGCCGATCGCAAAGCCGATAAAATAAATGCTTAGTGTTAATTGTACAGAACTATTTGAGACACCGAGCGATGCCGAGATGTCAGGCAGTGAAGGTGTGTATATGGTCTCGCTAATCTGTGGAAAAGCAACAAGAACAATCATTAATAACAGAGATGGAACTGCATATTTTTTCATTTTATTTAGCCCTCCTACAAGCTAATATTCTGTCTATGAATTACAACAAGAATATGAGCCTAGCTAGGGAAACGGGGGCATCATGATCGCAATACGGCCGTATATCATCATTTCGTTCAGATTCCTTTCATATGTATGTGTAGGAGGGTCGATCAAACATTTGTAATACTCGGATTACCTTAGCATATGGCGGAATGGGGAGTCAAACGGAAATACATTTTTTAGTGGGAATTAACGAAAATTCAAAGTAAAATGAGAAAAATAAGCCTGTACATGATATGAGTGAGGAGCGAGAGACAGGGCCGGAGGTGGGTTGAATGCAATTTGTAACAAAACGGTTGATTATTAGGGAATTTAGGCTAGAGGATTTAGTAGATGTTCACCAATATTCTTCGGACCCGCTAGTTACAAAATACATGATCTGGGGTCCAAATACGGAGGAAGAGACGAGGCAATTTATCAATGTAGTCATTGAACAGCAGCGGCAGATGGTTCGACAAGATTTCGAGTTTGCTGTAGTACTTCAGGGGACAGGAGAATTAATTGGGGGCTGCAGTCTTCACATCAGCGGATCCAGACAAGGAGAGATAGGGTACTGCTTCAACCATCCGTACTGGGGCCAAGGATATGCAACCGAAGCTGCGGGCGCGATGCTTCGCTTTGGGTTCCATCAACTGGGCCTTCACAGAATTTATGCGACATGTCGGCCGGACAATCTTGGCTCCGCCAAGGTCATGCAGAAGAACGGAATGAAATACGAGGGACATTTGCGAGAGCATTTATGGCATAGGGGGAAATGGCATGATTCATTCCAATACTCCTTACTGGAGTCTGAATTCATCTTGTAACTTTACTTTGGAGGGATTCGTATTATACTTGAGCGCGAGTGTTGCAGGCTCGGGCATTACCGGAGGTGAGAGCAATCTATAAGACTCTTATTTTTGATGTTGATGGTACTTTGATCAATACGGAAGAAGCGGTGCTTGGATCGCTACAGAAGATGCTTCAGCTCGAATACAATAAGAGCTATGCGCGTGAAGACTTGTCATTCGTATTAGGAATTCCGGGTTCACGATCTCTTCCGCAGCTAGGAATCGAGGACATTGACCGGGCCAATGAATTATGGAATCGGTATATGAAGGATTTTATGGATACGATTCATGTATATCCCGGCGTGGAAGAAACTTTGCACACGCTGGCTTCTCGAGGCGTCCAGTTAGGTATCGTGACCTCGAAGACGAAGGAGGAGCTCAAGGACGATTTTGAACCCTTCGGCCTGATGAAGTATCTTTCGGTTGTTGTGTGCGCTGACGATACCGAGCTTCATAAGCCTCATCCGGAGCCGATCTACAAGTTCCTGGAGGTCTCCAGAGCCGATCCGAGCAGCGCGATCTACATAGGAGATACTGTCTATGATTCCAGCTGTGCTCGTGATTCCAAAGTAGCCTTTGGTCTGGCAATGTGGGGAGCAAACCCGGAGCATAACATTGAGGCGGATCATTATTTCCATAACCCTGAAGAAATTAATATGTACGCTAAACCATAAGATAAAAGGGTTGATCCTTGTATAAGGAATCGGCTTTTTCATTTAGAGTGCCGATTTTCATCTCAATTTCAATTTATTCTTTGATGGTCTGGGATTACAGCGGCAATATACCGACCGCTCTGAACCGATGGAACTGCAACGACTTGATCACATAGGCCCTTTTAACGATTAGCTAAAGGGAGTTATAATAATAAAAGTTAATTTTTACAGCTTTTATGAGTATATCAAGCTCTCAATCGCTAATTGGCAAGTAGAGTGATCATCTATTGAAAGGGCTGTGCGACGATGTCCGTAATGACGAAGAAGGCTTTGGCTTCTACTCTTAAATCGATGATGGAACGATCCTCATTGGAGAAAATCACGGTGAAGGATCTGGTTGCCGAATGCGGAGTGAACCGACAGACGTTTTATTATCATTTTCAGGATATATATGATTTGCTAGGCTGGATTTATAAGACGGAGGCGCTGGACGCGATATCCAACTGTCGTACCTATGACACCTGGCAGCAGGGCTTCCTGAAAATATTCCATTACGTTCTAGACAACAAGAAGTTCTGCCTCAGTACCTATCGTTCCATGGGGCGGGAGCATCTGGATCTCTTCCTGCATCAGGCGGTATTCGAACTGTTGATGGGTGTGATTGAAGAGGTCAATGACGGCAAGCAGGTGCGACCGGAAGACAAGAAATTCATTGCCAACTTTTATACCTTTGCGTTCATCGGCATCATGCTGGAATGGATTCGCAACGGCATGGGTGAAGAACCCAGCTTGATAATTGACCGGTTAAGCATCCTGGTTGAAGGCGATGTTGAGAAGGCGATCAGTAAATATGTGCACATTAGCTAGCGCGGGACAGGCTCAAATGCGGAATCAAATATTTAGACATTTTAAGGGTTATGTATAAATTTTATACATAGCCCTTTTACTGTTTAGTGTAAACGTTCTACATGAGCAGTATAGTGAATTTGCAGGGAAGATAATCATGTGCAGGTTGCGCTAAAATGAAATTCTAAATGGAGGTTATAAGCATGTATTACAGCAATGGAAACTACGAAGCTTTTGCCCGTCCTAAAAAACCACATGGTGTGGATCAAAAATCTGCCTATTTGATTGGCTCAGGTCTAGCATCACTGTCCGCGGCCGCATTCCTCATACGTGATGGTCAGATGAAAGGCGAGAACATTCATATTCTTGAGGAACTCGATATTTCTGGAGGCGGATTGGACGGCATCTATGATGACGGCAGAGGATTCATTATCCGTGGTGGTAGGGAAATGGAAAATCACTTCGAGTGCCTCTGGGATTTATTCCGCTCCATTCCTTCATTGGAAACAGAAGGTGCATCGGTACTAGATGAATTTTATTGGCTCAACAAAGAGGATCCGAACTACTCCCTACAGCGTGCGATTCTCAATCGTGGTGAGGATGCGCATACCGATGGCAAGTTTACACTTACACAAACCGCTTCAATGGAAATTATCAAATTGTTCTTCACTCCAGAAGAAGCGCTTGAAGATTTGAAAATTACAGATGTCTTCTCTGAAGATTTCTTCAACTCGAATTTCTGGCTTTACTGGCAGACGATGTTTGCGTTCGAACCATGGCATAGTGCGATGGAGATGCGCAGATACGTTGCTAGATTCATCCATCATATCGGTGGATTGCCTGACTTCTCGGCACTGAAATTCACTAAATATAATCAGTACGAATCACTTGCGTTGCCACTGATGAAGTACTTGGAAGACCAAGGTGTTACCTTCCAATATGCTACGACCGTAACCAATGTAGAATTTGAGATTACAGGTACAAAGAAAGTGGCTAAAAAGCTAGTATATGTTCAAAAAGGACAAGAAAAGCACATTGACCTGACCGAAAATGATCTGGTCTTCATTACGAACGGCAGTAATACGGAAAGCTCCACATTAGGAGATAACAACACGCCAGCTGTTATGAATACTGCTCTCGGTGGAAGCTGGGAGCTATGGAAGAAAATCGCGGAACAGGATCCTGCCTTTGGCCGCCCAGACAAATTCTGCGGCAACATTGCCGAAAGCAACTGGGAATCTGCTACAATTACAACGCTGGATGACCGAATTCCTCCTTACATCGAGAAGATTTGCAAACGGGACCCATTCAGCGGCAAGGTCGTCACCGGCGGTATCGTGACAGTCAAGGATTCGAAATGGCTGATGAGCTTTACGCTGAATCGCCAGCCTCACTTCAAATCCCAGCCAAAAGATCAGCTCGTCGTGTGGGTGTATAGCTTGTATTGCGACGTGCCAGGCGATTACATCAAGAAACCGATGAAAGACTGTACGGGTATTGAAATCACGGAAGAGTGGCTCTATCATATGGGCGTACCGGAAGCAGAGATTCACGATATGGCAGTAAACTCCGCCAACTGTGTTCCTTGCATGATGCCGTATGTTACCTCTTACTTTATGCCAAGAGCAGCAGGCGATCGTCCGAACGTCGTTCCTGATGGCTGTGTTAACGCCGCCTTTATCGGTAACTTTGCAGAGACACCGCGAGATACGGTGTTCACTACGGAGTATTCCGTCCGTACCGCGATGGAAGCCGTATACACATTGCTAGACATTGACCGCGGCGTTCCAGAAGTATTTGGATCTGCTTATGATGTCCGTGTGCTTTTGGATTCCACAGCGAAAATGATGGATGGCAACAAACTAACCGACATGGAGCTTCCAGATACCGTCAAGTTAGCTGCGATGACAGGGGTTAAGAAAATTTCTAACACCAGAATCATGCAGCTCTTGAAGGAATATAAGTTGATTTAAACTAGGGATAAGGAGATCGCCTGTATGGGCGGTTTCCTTATTTTGTTTTTTTTGATTGACTAATTAATCAATGAATATTATGATTCCTTTATAATCCATATTTGCATCAAGGAGGCGGTACGTCATGTCCCCAAGAATCGATGAACAAAATCAGCAAATTCGTGATGCGCGCAAGCAGCAATTGCTCGAAGCCGGAGCGAAGGTGTTTGGGGAGCGAGGTTATGCGGGTACGAAAGTAAGTGATATTGTCAGGGAAGCACAGCTAAGCCATGGGTTGATTTATCATTATTTCGCTTCCAAAGAAGATATCTATATTGAACTTGCCAGAACTGCGTTTACAACGTCCTATGAGACAATCCGTCAAGTTGTAGAGAACGGCGGAAGTCCGTATGAACGGCTGAAGGAGTTGACAGAAGGAATCTTTGCTCATACCGCAGGGAGTGGTTATTTCTTCCTGATCGCCTTGCAAACCAATACATCGAAGACGGTTCCAGAAGAGGCCGCGGCAATATCCAAGGAATACTCTGGACAAAACCTGCAATTACTTGAGCAATTATTTCGCGAGGGTCAGAAGCAAGGGGAGTTCATTCACGCCGATCCTTTTAAGCAAGCACTTATGTACTCTTCCATGCTGAACGGTGTTATTTTCACTCGCTTAACCTATTCCGAGCTGGAGGATTTCCCGCAGGTAGATCAAATCTTGAGAATTTTCACGCATGCACGTGAAGAGGAGTGATCTGATGGAAATGGAAATGAAGGGATTATCCATATATAGAAACGAGCAGGGGAGAGACCGCTTCTTGGCAGCATATGACCAAGCGTTAAGCGAGTGGCCCGTCGCTTACGAAATTAGTTATGTGTCCACCGAATTTGGTGAAACACATATCATTCGATGCGGGAATCCAGCCAATCCGCCTCTGCTGCTCATTCATGGCATGACCGCTACGTCACTGATGTGGAGCGCGAACATCGCTGAATGGTGCAGGGACTATTACGTATATTGCATCGATGTTCCTGGAGATTTTGGGAAAAGCACGCTGCTGAAGCCATTATCCAGTAAAGAGGCAGCAGCAAAGTGGCTGTTGGAGCTGACCCAGGGGCTTCACTTGGAGAAGTTTCATTTACTGGGGCATTCGATGGGGGGATTCATATCCTTGAATTTTGCGGTGGTTCATTCAGAGCGAGTGCGCTCACTTACTTTGCTGGCACCTGCCGGTTCCTTCGCACCACTGTCCAGAATGTTCTATCTGCATATGTTCCCAGCGGTGATGTTTAAGACGCAGTGGCTGATTGACCGGGCATTTACCTGGTGCATGTCGAAGCAAAATACTCTTGATCTGTTACCCTCTTCTTACCGGGCGCTGATGTCAGCAAGCTATAAGAACTGTTTTCCTCGGCTTGGTCTACTTCCTTCGGTTTTTATGGCGACAGAACTCTCTCAATGCTCATTTCCAACCTTATTTGTCGTCGGCGAAGATGAGGTTATCTACCGTCACTCCATTCCGGAAGTGCAGGCGAAGGCCCTTATGATTCCCGATATTACCCTCGCAATCGTGCCCAAGGCCGGGCATCTTCTTAGTGTAGAACAGAAGCAGCAAATTAATGAGTTGGTTATTGAGTTTCTGAGCAGGCATCCGATGGATGCGGATGAGCAGTAAAATTTATTGTGGGTTTAATAGGTTTGTTCAAAACATAGACATTGACTCCTTATGGATTTATCGTTATAGTACCTTTGTGCTTCAATGCAAGAAAGCCCGAAAGCAAGAAAGCAGGGAAGCATAAAGGCGATAAATAATTCTTTAGTCTCATCGGAGATGAGAATATTTATTTTCCTTGGCAACAACAATTGAATAAGGAGTCCTTACATCATGAACCGAGAGCTGAGTTTCTCAAAAAGTATTTTTCTCATTGTTTTTATTCTAGCGCTTTTATTTGTCTCCATATTTCTCTTGAAATCGGAGCCGCATCTACCATTGTTGGCAACGACCGTTGGCACAGCAACTATGCTGCGCCTGTTTGGCTTCCCTTGGAAGAAGCTCGAATCGGCGATCATTCAGGGGATCCAGACAGCAATTATGCCGATTCTCATTCTGTCACTGATTGGCATTCTTATTGCTGTATGGATGATGAGCGGAACTGTTCCAACGATTCTATACTATGGAATGGACTATATTAAACCGCAATTTTTCGCGGTGAGTGCACTATATGTAACGATCATCGTCTCGATGTTTACAGGCAGTTCATTTACTACGGTGAGTACGGTTGGCGTTGCCTTCATGGGCATTGCATTAACGACGGGAATATCTCCAACCTTGGCTGCAGGTGCGATCATCTGTGGAGCCTGCTTCGGGGACAAAATGTCGCCGCTATCGGATACGACGAATTTTGCACCTGCCGTAGCAGGCGTCTCCATATTCACACATATTCGCAATATGATGTACACAACGATCCCGGCACTGATCATTACTACTGTATTTTTCATGTTTGCGCCAAAGCCTGAAGCGATGGATCTATCTTCTATCCAGCAGATCAAGCTAGCCTTGCAAGAAGGGTTCCAGATCCATTGGTTGACGCTCTTGTCGCCAATTGCCGTTATTGCTTGCTCTTTCAAACGGGTATCTATTATTCCAACACTAGTCATAGGGATCGTCACCGGACTTCTAATAACGGCATTCGTTCAGCATCAGACGGCAATCGATGTCTGGTTCAACGTCATGCAGAGTGGTTATCATAGCTCGATCGCCAATGAGACTGTAGCTTCCATCGTCAACCGCGGTGGACTGCAGTCGATGATGTGGTCTGTATCGCTGATTCTGATCGCCCTTTCTCTAGGAGGCTTGTTGCAGCATTGCGGCGTTATCGACGCTTTTTTCCGCAAAGTGATTCAGCCTTTGAAGCGAAGCAGCGCTATCGTTCTAATGACTGGAGCTTCGTCCATCGCGATAAACGGGATGACAGGGGAACAATACTTGTCGATTCTGCTGCCTGGCCAAATGTTCAAGGAGGAATATAATCGAAGAGGTATTCCTGCCAAGACTTTGTCCCGTACGCTAGAGGACTGCGGCACACTCGTGAACCCACTGATCCCATGGGGAGTTAGTGGCGCTTTCTTCGCCGCGACACTTGGGGTTCCTGTTATCGAATATCTGCCATATGCGACTTTCTTGTGGATGAGTCCGTTTATCACATTTGCCTATGCTCTCATCCCGAGATTGCAGAAGATTTCGCTTGGTCAGGAACAGGTAGTCTCTGGGTAAATAGATATGAGCAATCCCTAACGAAACTACGGATCGTTATTTCCTCGAAAACAGTGGTAAATTTATTCTAACGAATCTCCATATCGTTATTTAAGAGAAAAACTAGCTTTAAGCCCGTAATTGAGTTTAATAGCGATACCCAGTTTCGTTAGAGAAGGTTCAATGATTCGTTAACCGAAGGATGTAAGTACACTTTGCTCAATGAGCTCCTTGAGTTCTTCACTATGTGCTTCATACTGCTTAGCGGTAATGCTTCCGCTTTTTAGGCGGTCATCCAGTTGCTTCTGCAATTGATTGGTCTGCAGTTCAATGACTTGGTCAATATCGCCTTCTTGATCAGCCGCAATGTCATACAGCGATTTACCTTCATATAACGACTCATACAGTTCCTTGTCGGAAGGTTGATTCAAAGCTTCCAACAAATCATCCTTTCCTGGATTCTTATTGTCAGCTGCTGACAGTCTGGCGACCGGATTTGAGCTTGTGATGGAGCCGCTTAACGTGGTGTTTCCGAAGGAAATTACGGCAACCATCGTTCCGATGATCATCACTCGCTTTATGTTCATATTAGAAAAACCTCGTTTCATAGTTTTAAGTACACATGATGTTGGGTTAAGTGAGAAATTAATCTTGATACTATTGTAGGCAGCCAACCTGAGGGGAACCTTAATTGTTCTTTAATATAATCTAAAAAAATTGGAAAACTAATGATTCAGTTTTCCAATCTTTTTTAATAATTATATTTTTTTCTCAAACCCTTCCCATTGGTGCCAATGTAGCTTCATTGGTTTCTCCGTGTTCACCATCCGTAGTAAAACGATAATATTGGATAAGAATCGAGAAGAAATGAAGAGAGGTAGCCCCATCGGGAGGCTGCCTCTCTTCGTTTTGTTTAGGAGGGATATATATATTCGTTAATCAATATATTCGGAAATTGCCGCTAAGAGCGAGTAGGGCGAAGAAATACAGACAATTGTCGTAATAGCGCCGTTCGCCGCTGCGAAGAGGGGTATTCCAGAACAGGTGTACGAATCGTTCCGCATCTGGTCCGTCCGCGGCAAGCGATGCCATCGCATTGGTCGCCAGCAGCCCGATGGGATGCAGCGCCGCTTCTTCAAAAGGCTGTCCGTCAATCGTATAGCGACGGTAGTCCGATACCTCAATATCACGGAAGAAACGTTGAATCCGGTTAGACTGCTCCACCTGCCAAGGGTCCTTCCGGAACCATTCCCAATCGAGGGCAATATTCGCTGCAACCCGGTACGCATCGCTGAAGAAATGACGGAAGTCGCCATGGGGCTGAGGGTCTGCAGGCGTTCCATCGTAATTCGCATATTCTGCAGCCAGTCCGGTTACGGGATGACAGGCCTTATGCAAATAGCTTCGGCTTGCTTCAGCAGCTTCGCTCCAAAATGCTCGATCCTGCTCATCAGCATGCAGGGCGAACAACTCATAGAAATGGGGGAGATGATAGGACGGATCGCTAAATGAAGACTCTGGCACAAATTTGATGAGCTTGGTTGCCGGATCAAACATGGGATCGCCTTCCCCATTCTCGCCTTGATGCAGGCAGGCGCGGAGAATTGTTCTCGCCTGCGCGGAGTAGTCGTACGGCTCAGGTCCGTCTCCCCAGCGATTCGAGGCGAAGAATAACGCCATCGCGAAGAATTCTTCACCATCTGGTGCGGGTCCCGGAGACAACCGCGTACCATCTGGCTTGCAATGCCAGGCGAAATAATCTTTATAACGTCCTTCCGTATGCTGCATGAATTCCTTAGCGAATGTCCACAGTCGGTCAAATTCATCTTTTTTGTTCATCTGAACAGCCATCATCATTCCGTAGGATATGCCCTCGGTTCTCACATCAATATTGCCGGTATCAAGCAAATATCCTTTATTCTCATCCAACGGGTAGTAGATCCGCACATCAGAATCCCCGTAGAACAGTTCATTCCATGTGCCCTCAAGCTTTGCGTTAATTTCTTCCTCAGAATAGCCGATTTCCTTGAACAAATTTCTATATTGCTTTGTGTTATAAGCAGCTTGCTCGAAAGTTGTCATCGCTTCCTCCAGGATATCTTTTTGTCCAAAGTATACCATATGGGGAGGTGTAAAAAATAAAGTGTTTCCCCTAATTATTATAGATTTCCGAAAGAGATCAGAAAGAATAAAACCATAATTGTGATGAAATTCACATATTAAAGAAAGCTTATTTATAAAGGTTTGTAGGCGGATTAGTAAAGTCTTGTCAGTAGATATACTGACAATATAGCGTTTTCATTTTGTTGAGTATCTCTCATATGTCCAATACGATGGGTACATAACGAGCGGTAATTAGCCCAATAGTCCGCTCGCAAAACTATAGGGAGGCTGTCATATGGCCCAAACAACATCTTCCACTTCGTCTGGTTCTGCACGGGTGGGAGTCCAAAAATTCGGACGTTTCCTAAGCGGCATGGTGATGCCAAATATTGGGGCGTTCATCGCGTGGGGTTTGATTACGGCTCTGTTCATTCCAACAGGTTGGATTCCGAATGAATACTTAGCCAAGCTCGTTGATCCGATGATCAAGTTTCTGCTTCCGCTCTTAATCGGTTACACCGGGGGTACGATGGTACATAAGCAGCGCGGCGGGGTAATTGGTGCCCTAGTTACGATGGGAGTTATCGTCGGTACGGATATTCCGATGTTCCTCGGCGCCATGGCTGTTGGACCTGGGGCTGCCTGGGTGCTTAAGAAATTCGATAAAGCAGTAGAAGGCAAGATTAAATCCGGCTTTGAAATGCTGGTTAACAATTTCTCGCTGGGGATTATCGGCGGCGGGCTCGTACTAATCTCATACTCCATCGTAGGGCGTATTATTGAAGCGGTTACAAGTGCTCTGTCGGCGGGTGTGGATTTTCTAGTCAGCAATCATCTGATTCCACTGGTCAACGTTCTGATCGAGCCAGCCAAGGTACTGTTTCTTAACAATGCGATCAACCACGGCGTACTAAGTCCGATTGCCGCGGAGCAAGCGCTGAGTGCGGGTAAATCGTTACTGTATATGCTGGAATCAAATCCAGGCCCTGGTATTGGTATCCTGCTTGCTTACATGTTCTTTGGTCGTGGTAGTGCTAGACAATCAGCATCAGGTGCTGCGATCATTCATTTCTTTGGCGGGATTCATGAGATTTACTTCCCGTATATTTTGATGAAGCCTCGACTCATTCTGGCCGCTATAGCCGGTGGTGTGACAGGTACGCTCACATTCTCGTTGCTGAACGCCGGACTTGTTGGTCCGCCATCACCGGGAAGTATTATCGCTTATCTAGCTATGGCTCCACGTGGCGAGATTATCCCGGCACTGAGCGGTGTTATTACAGCGGCAATTGTCTCCTTCGGTGTTTCAGCACTATTGCTGAAGACGGAGAAGAAACAAGAAGAAGATCGGGATGAATTGGAGGAAGCAACCAAGCGCGTGAAGGATATGAAAGCGGCGGGTTCGCTAGCTGCAAGTGGGGTAGCAGCAAGAGAAGCAAGCGCGTCCATCGCCATGGAAGCTTCTGGAGAACAGAAGAGTAAGGAAGAGGTTCGTAAGATTATTTTTGCTTGTGATGCGGGTATGGGATCAAGTGCTATGGGTGCTTCCATTCTACGCAAGAAAATGAAAGCGGCAGGGTCACTGATCGAAGTCGGCAATACAGCGATTGGCGACATTCCGTCCGATGCAGATATCGTTGTTACGCATAAGACGTTAACGGATCGCGCCCGTGGAATTGCGCCGCAGGCCGAGCATATTTCCATCGACAATTTCCTGAAGAGCCCGGAATATGACGTGCTTGTTGAACGATTGAAATAACAATATACCAATAGGCCGAAGGATGCGCAATTGTCAGCATCTTTCGCTTATTACGACCGCTTTTTTGGAGGCATGATCTATGGAAATTACACAGCGCATGAGACAGATCCTGGACTTGCTTCTCCGCAGTCCCCATGAATCCACCGTTGCCGAGATTGCCGAGAGTATTCGTGTGAGTCCGCGAACGGTGCATAGGGAACTCGATGCGGTAGAGAGCTATCTGCATCGCAGGGGGATCTTGCTTCACCGGAAGGCGGGTTCGGGTCTTAGTCTGGAAGGGGAGCCTGAGCGGCTTGAGCATATTAAATCAGAGCTTCTCACTCCGGCTAATGCGGAATACTCAGCGGATGAGCGTCAGATCTTCCTGCTGTACAGACTGCTTGAGTCTCATGAACCGATCAAATTGTACGCGCTGGCTCACGAGATGAAGGTAACGGTGTCAACCATTTCTGCCGATCTCGATGATCTGACAGATTGGATTGGCAAGCAGAAGCTTAGGCTTATACGGCGGCGAGGTTATGGTGTTGAGATCAAAGGTTCTGAACCAGCAATCCGTGAAGCCATTCGGGATCTCGTTGGAATTCGCTTCGATGACTTGACACTCATATCCGGAGCCGATCAGAGCTTGCTTCATCCAGTGGATCGCCGGATTGCGTCGATGGCTGGTGTCAACTCGATTAAGACGATCGAAGAGATATTGTGGAAGTGGGAAGAGCAGTCTCTGGAGGAGTCGTTCAGTGAAGAGGCATATACTGATCTGCTAATCCACCTGTCAATCGCTGCGGACCGTATAGGATCGAAGAAGGAGATCAGCGAAGCGGAGGCTGGGCGGATTGTCCGCGGCAGACAAGGAGCAACTGAAGAACAAATCGCAGAGATTGAAAGCTTATGTAAACATCTTGGCGAAGCATTGAATCTGGAATATTCAACGGTTGAGATGATATATACCGCTAGCTTGTTGAAGAAGGCTAGAGGGCATGCGGGCGAATCGTTGCCCGCTGATGACCTGGAACTGGCGGGAGCGGTCCGATCCCTGATTCATTATATGGCAGAATTTGATGATCAGGATTATATGGCAGACCGCTCGCTAAGGGACGGATTATTCACTCATTTGGGAGCAGCTCTGGAACGGATTAGTGCCGGACAGCGCATTCGCAATCCATTAATGGATACGATTCGCAAGGAATATGGGGAATTGTTCGGCCGAGTCCGGCAAGCGGCCAATGCTGCTTTTCCTAACAACAACATTCCAGATGAAGAGATCGCTTTTCTGGTCATGCATTTTGGAGCTTCCCAGGAACGGATCGGGCAGATCCATCCAAACATTCGGGTGGTTATCGTCTGCACGAGCGGGATCGGTTCTTCCAAGCTGCTGGCTGTACGACTGCGGAGGGAATTCCCGCAGATCAAGATCGCAGGTCAGGCTTCATGGTATGAGGCAGTGCGAATTCCAAGGTCGGATTATGATCTGATCATCAGCACGGTGGAACTGCCTTTGCGCGAAGATCAATATTTGAAATTAAGTCCGCTGCTGAATGAAGATGAGACGGTTCAGCTTCGGAACTATATTAAAGAACGAGGCTCACGGCATCTGTTACAGGAGCAAACGCCTGGTAAATTACTGCATCATGCAATAGATGAAGATTTTCGTATGGCTGCGAAGACGCAAGAAAATCAAGAGCAGTCAGTTGGAATGGCTGCCATTGAGGATCTGCGTTATCTCAACAAAAGTGTTCAGCTAAGTATCGAGATATTGGAAGCATTCCGTGTGATTCCGCTGCAGATCAGCGGCACGCCAAGTCTGATGAAATGGCTGCAGGCCGCATGCTTTCATCCTCAGATCCAGGAAGCCGTTGAAGAGCCCGATGTAGTCGCTAGACTACTGCTCGAACGGGAGAAGAATGGAACGCAGATGATTCCTGGAACCGAACTAGCGCTCTTTCATACCCGATCGGATACGGTGAAGAGGCCTCTACTGATGCTGTTTGAACTAGATCACAGCTTCAGTATGGAGGAACCAGGGTCGGCTGTATTGTCACGGTTTCTACTTATGCTGGCACCAAAGCAATTATCTAGAGAAAGTATTGAAGTGTTAAGTGAAATAAGCGCTACCTTGTTAGATATAGAAATCATGAAGGCGCTTGCGGAAGGTCAGGAGCAACAGATTAGAGAGCTGATGTCGGCCCATCTTCGAACTTATCTATTAAACAAACTGGAGAGAGAGTGATCATCGATGAGTATTTTATCCGCAGAACAGATTCGATTAAACGTGAAGGTATCGGACAAGTACGAAGCGATTCGCTTAGTTGGTCAAATATTGGTTGATACCGGGCATGTTCACGAGGATTATATTGAGAAAATGATTGAACGCGAGGACAATTTGTCTACTTATATGGGTTCCGGGCTTGCGATCCCCCATGGCACGAATGAATCCAAAGCCATGATCAAATCGACAGGACTTGCTGTATTGCAAATTCCAGACGGTGTAAATTTTGGTGGAGATGAGCCGGCAGTACTTGTCGTTGGGGTTGCGGCACAGCGGGGAGAACATATGGGGATTCTGACCAGCCTCGCTATGGTCTGTTCCGATGAGGACAGCATGGAAAGTCTTCGTACTGCTACATCCGCTGAAGAGATTCTGATGATCTTTGAAAGCGGGATGGAAGAATGAAGGCCCTTCATTTTGGCGCGGGCAATATCGGCAGAGGGTTTATCGGGCTCTTATTGTCCGAGTCTGGCTATGATGTCGTCTTCTCGGATGTAAATGAGACGGTCATTCGGGCTTTGCAAGAGCGCGGAAGTTATGAGGTCAAGATCGCAGATGAATCAGAGCAGCGTATCCCGGTTAATAATGTATCCGCTATTGACGGTCGAAATGCTGCTGTGGTTGCCAAAGAGGTTGCCTCAGCTGATCTCATTACGACAGCCGTTGGCGTAACGACTCTTAAGCATATCGCTCCGGGCATTGCTGCAGGAATTAAACTGCGCATGGAGTTCGGCGGCCCTAAGCTGCATATTATTGCTTGCGAAAATGCGATCGGAGCGAGTACGCAATTAAAAGAGCATGTTATGAAGCTGTTATCAGTTCAGGAGCAGGAAACGGCAGCCACGCTGATTGCTTTTCCAGATTCGGCTGTGGATCGTATCGTGCCTATGCAACACCATCAAGATCCGCTTGAAGTCACGGTGGAACCGTTCTATGAGTGGGTCATCGATCGGCAGCAGATGTTCAACGATGCGCATGAGATTAGCGGGGTTCACTATGTTGACGATCTGATTCCTTACATTGAGCGCAAGCTCTTCACTGTGAATACGGGCCACTGCAGCACGGCTTACGCCGGTTATCGCAAAGGATATTCAACGATCCTGGAAGCAGTGAAAGATGAAGAAGTGATCAACCTCGTGTACGGAGCGCTGCAGGAGACAGGGAGCATGTTGGTGGAAGCTTACGGCTTCAAGGAAGAGGAGCATGAGGAATATATCCGTAAAATTATGAATCGTTTCCGCAACCCATATCTTAGCGATGAGATCGTTAGAGTTGGGCGTTCTCCGATCCGTAAGCTGTCGCCTGAGGATCGTCTAGTTCGGCCAGCGCTTAAAGCCTGGGAACAAGGGGGCGTTACCGAGCATTTGGCCAGAGTCATGGCGCTGGCCCTCAAGTTTGATTACTCGGAGGATCTTGAAGCCGTGAAGCTGCAGGAATTGATTGCTGAAAAGGGCGTTCGCCAGGCCTTTGCTGACATAAGCGGGCTTGATCTTTCGCATGAATTAACTCAATCCGTGATAGATGCATATAAGAAATAAATAGAGAAAGTAGAAGCTAAACTCCTAATTAAGCTAGTTTGGCTTCTATAATAGGAGGGATTGGAATGAGCCATTTACTGACTGGCGTACCTGCTTCACCAGGGATTGCTATCGCGAAGGCTTACCGGCTGGAAATGGAAGAATCCATACCACAGCGTGAAGAGATTGAAGACAGAGCTGCCGAGATGCGGCGTCTAAAGAAAGCGATTGAATCAGCAAAGGTCGATATCGATCGGATCAGGGAGCAGACCCTGGAACGGTTAGGGCCGCAAAAGGCAGAAATATTCGAAGCGCATCTATTTCTACTGGATGATCCGGAATTGACCGATGCGGCATTGGCTCGAATTGATAGAGAGGGCGTCTGTGCGGAATTTGCCTTGTATGAAGTGGCAGCAGCGATTATGGACGCGCTGCGCTCAATGGACAATGAAATGCTGCGCGAACGGGCAGCGGATGTCGGGGATATTACGAGACGAGTGATCAACAAGCTGGAGGGACGTGCGCATCATATGTTCTCCGAGCTGAATGACGAGGTCATTCTATTTGCCAAGGACTTAACCCCATCGGATACGGCCCAACTGAATATGGATTATATACGCGGCTTTGTTACGGAAATCGGCAGCCGTACATCTCATTCTGCCATCATGGCTCGTTCCTTGGAGCTTGCAGCTGTAGTTGGCGCGGGAAGCGATGCGTCACAAATCAGAACAGGCGACACCGTTATTTTGGATGCGACGAGTGGCGAAATTATTGTGAATCCCTCGCGTAGCCAGATGGAAGATTACTCCGAACGCAAGCGTAAATATGAAGATGATGTATTGCGAATGAAAAGCTATGTGGATCGCCCCTCGGTGACTGCGGATGAAGTACACGTGGAATTAGCGGGGAATATCGGCGGGATCGAGGATCTGGAGAAGGTTTTGGACAATGGTGCTGATGGGATTGGATTGTTCCGCACAGAGTTCTTGTATATGGGACGTTCAACATTCCCTTCGGAGGAGGAGCAGTATTCCGTCTATAAGCATGTACTGGAGAAAATGAACGGCAAACGGGTGGTCATCCGAACTCTCGACATCGGGGGAGACAAGGAGCTAACTTACATGCAGCTGCCGCAAGAAATGAATCCGTTCCTTGGCCTCCGGGCTATCCGTCTATGTCTGGATCGGGAGGATCTGTTCCGTACGCAGCTAAGAGCACTACTCAGAGCTAGTGCGCATGGGAAGCTGGCTATTATGTTCCCGATGATCTCCCTATTGAGTGAGCTGCGTGAAGCGAAGCGAATCTTGAACGAAGAACGGATTCGTCTGGAGCAAGAAGGAGTTATGGTTGCAAGCGATCTTGAGGTTGGCATGATGATCGAGACTCCGGCTGCTGCCCTTGCTGCGGATCTATTAGCAGAGGAAGTGGACTTCTTCAGCATTGGAACTAATGATCTGATTCAATATACGATGGCTGCGGACCGGATGAACGAATCCGTCTCCTACTTATACCAACCGCATCATCCAGTGATCCTCCGTATGGTACAGCTTGTCATTCAAGCTGCGGATCGTCACGGTAAATGGGCGGGGATGTGTGGGGAAATGGCGGGGGATGCATCAGCTATTCCACTGCTGCTTGGTCTTGGTCTGCATGAGTTCAGCATGAGCGCATCATCCGTGCTTCCGGCGCGGGAACTGCTGTCACGGTTGTCCAGGCAGGAATGGTCACGGCTTGCGGCAGAAGCGCTGAACATGAGCAGTCAACAAGAGGTGCTTGATTTCGTAAATAACCAGCTGAGGAGTGAAGCATAACGATGATATCGCAAGTATTTACCGTCATACACCCGCAAGGATTTCATGCGCGACCATCCAAATCTTTCGCCGAGAAGGCCCATGCATTCCCTTGTCAGGTGACTCTATATAAAGGCGATAAGCAAGCTAATGGGAAAAGTCCGCTCGGTCTGCTGACGCTTGGAATCTCAGCCGGGGATGAGATTAGACTTGAGGTCGAAGGCGAGCAAGAAGCGCAGGCTTTCCAGGAGCTTGGCCGTATGTTAACGCAAATTTACGAGGAATAGAAATGATCCTTAGGACCATCCAGCTGTGGTAAATCCATAGCCAGGATGGTTTTGCTGTTTAGTGCATATTATCATCCTGCTGAGCTTAGACTTTTATTAACTTAACGCTGGGAGCATTACACAAATTTGTGAAATGGTGAATGGGGAGAAGTGGTTATTAGAGCTATAAAAAACTTTGATCACAAGTCGTTTTGCGTGTGCGAAAGTTAATGAAAACAGCGCAGTGACGGGGTTTTCCATGCTCGAATATAAAGTAGCTCATACCCCATTGGTTGAAATTGTATTTTCAGGATCGATATATTTTTTGTTAAAATAACTTATCTGATGGTAGGAAACCTGCCATGAGGAAACGATGAAGAGGAGAAATTTCGGGCGTGGACTGAAGAGGGGAGAACATATGAAATCTAAAAAGCTCGCATTGTTTACCATAACACTGCTGCTCTTCATGCTGACCGGCTTGTCTGGCTGGACAGGAGGAGTCGCGGCAGAGCCGAATTCTGGCAAAACTTATGTGATCGGTACAGACATTACGTTTGCACCGTTTGAATTTCAGGATGTGAACGGCAAATTCGTCGGCATTGACATGGATCTATTAGAGGCAATTGCCCGGGATCAAAACTTCAAGTATGAAGTGAAGCCGCTCGGCTTCAATGCGGCTGTTCAGGCGCTGGAATCAGGACAGGTTGATGGTGTCATCGCAGGGATGAGTATTACCGATGAGCGAAAGCAGAAATTCAATCTATCTGAACCGTATTATGATTCCGGGGTAGTTATGGGGATTAAAGAGAATAATGACAGCATCAAAAGCTACGAGGATCTGAAAGGGAATAAGGTTGCAGTCAAGACAGGGACTGAAGGCTATCGGTTCGCAGAATCCATCGCTGCGGAATATGGCTTCAGGATCGTGCCGTTTGATGAATCCTCACAGATGTATGACGATGTGAAGACGGGTAATTCTGTAGCTTGCTTCGACGATTATCCGGTCCTAAGATACGGAGTGGAACAGAACAATGGACTGAAAATCGTAACCGAGATGGAAAAGGGCGGTTCCTATGGTTTTGCCGTGAACAAGGGCAAGAATCAGGAGCTTATGGATAAGTTCAATACGGGTCTCGCTAATCTTAAGACCAGTGGTGAGTATAAGACGATACTAGGGAAGTATCTCGGCGAGGATGGCTCCGCACCGATAAGTCAAAGCCGCTGGGGGCTGATTCAGGAATCGCTGCCAGCGCTGCTTAAAGGTCTAGGCAAGACGTTACTGTATACGATCGTCTCGCTGTTCTTCGCTTTTATCCTGGGACTTATTTTCGGATTTATGAAGGTCAGTCGAAATCGCTTCTTGCGTGGCGTAGCTACCGTATTCGTCGATTTGTTCCGCGGCATTCCGCTGATCGTTCTAGCATTCTTCATTTACTTCGGAATCCCACAAGCGCTTGGCTTCACGATGCCGCTGTTCTTGGCGGCGATTCTGACGCTCAGTCTGAATGCAGGCGCTTATGTGACAGAAATTATCCGCGGGGGTATCCAGTCTGTTGACCGTGGACAGATGGAAGCAGCTCGTTCGCTCGGTCTTCCTTACCGCAAGGCAATGATGAAGATTATTATTCCGCAGGCGATTCGTGTAATGATTCCAGCATTTATTAACCAGCTTGTGATTACACTCAAAGATACTTCGATTCTGTCTGCGATCGGTCTTGTCGAGTTGACGCAATCCGGTAAGATCATTATTGCAAGAACGTTCGCTTCGTTTGATATCTGGCTGGTGGTCGCTATTATGTATCTGGTGGTTATCACCGTTCTAACGAAAATTTCTGGCAATCTGGAAGGGAGGGTACGCCGTGGGTAAGATTCGTGTCGAAGGCTTGAAGAAAAGCTATGGCGCCAATCAGGTGCTGAAAGGAATCGATATGCAGGTTCAAGAAGGGGAAGTCGTCTGCTTGATCGGGCCTTCCGGTTCGGGGAAGAGTACCTTTCTTCGTTGCATTAACCGATTGGAGGAAATTACGGCAGGACGGGTCATCGTTGATGATCAAGACATCAATGATCCGAAGACAGATATCAATAAAGCCCGCGAAAATATCGGTATGGTGTTCCAGCACTTCAACCTGTTTCCACATTTCAGTGTGCTGAAGAACATTATGTTCGCTCCAATGGAGTTAGGGAAGATGGATGCAGCGAAAGCACGTGATACCGCGCTACGCTTGTTGGAAAGGGTCGGGCTGTCGGATAAAGCCGATGTCTACCCCAATCAGCTGTCGGGGGGGCAGAAGCAGCGCGTAGCGATCGCCCGTGCGCTGGCGATGAATCCGGATGTCATGCTGTTTGATGAGCCTACCTCGGCACTTGACCCAGAGATGGTCGGTGAAGTGCTCGGTGTCATGAAGGATCTGGCACGCGAAGGTATGACGATGGTTATCGTTACGCATGAGATGGGCTTTGCCCGTGAAGTAGCTGACCGGGTTGTATTCATGGACGGCGGCTATATCGTTGAAGAAGGTCCACCGGAAGAAGTGTTCGGCAATCCGAAGAACGAACGTACAATCAGCTTCCTGGAGAAGGTTCTGTAATAACCGAATCCCCTCGAAGTGAACAAGTGCTATAACAAGGCATTTATTCACTTGAAGGGGATTTTTGTTTGATTTAACGATACAGTCGGATAGGCCTAGCTGAGCTGGTGCATACAGCCAAATTGAATGAATCGCTGGAAATCCAATCATACTATCAGGATGAATGTGAATTCCCTCAAGAATAATTAGAAAGAGTGATTTATTTGAAATGGACATCAGTATCATATCTGCTTCTCTTGCTGCTCCAGAGCCCTGAAGCTGTTCAGCAGCAGGATGAGTTAACGGTAACTCACGAAGGGAAACCAATCTCAAGCCTGACACGGGAGGCGCATCGTTTACCAGTATTTCCTCTTCTCGATATGAGCCGATATGAACGATGGATGGATGAGTTAGATCGGATTACATATAAGGAAGCAACTAACGCGCGTATTAACAGTTCGGGAAAGATCGATCCGGAGCAGAATGGCTATAAGCTGAACAGGAAAGAATTTTTGAAGGCTTACTATGAATATATGTATAGCAGCGGTTCTACTACGATCGAGGTTCCGACCTATCCAGTCTATCCGCGAGTAGATACGGAACTGCTTGCTTCGCTGCGTTCTAAGCAGATTGGCTATTATGTAACCTATTACAACTCTGGTAATGCAGATCGTTCTCATAATATCGCCTTGGCGGCCAAAGCGATTGACGGTACGGTTGTATTTCCCGGAGAGACCTTTTCCTTCAATCAGGTAGTTGGAATTCGTACGACCGACAAAGGATACAAACGTGCTGGAGTTATCGTAAGAGGGGAAATGTCAGAGGGCGTGGGAGGCGGGATCTGTCAGGTATCCTCGACACTATTTAACGCCGTTGACCGGGCGGGATTGAAGGTTGTTCAACGCTATTCCCACAGTCGTCATGTGTCATATGTTCCTCCCGGCAGAGATGCGACGGTAAGCTGGGGAGGTCCTGACTTTGTATTTGATAATGAATACAACCAACCCGTTCTAATCCGTGCATTCGCCGGAGGCGGAAACATGGTTGTGAACATTTTCTCATCCGATGTCATTGAATATTCCCCTAGAAAGATTCCAAGCATGTCCAATCGACTTCCCGAAGAAATTAAAGATATCCGTATGGAACCGGTATCAGGAAGATAACAACAAAATGGTCAAAAATGTCGATGAACTTATAGAAAAAGACATGTTATACATAGTTAAATTATGCTAATATTTTGTGGAACGTTATTACGTCATTGCTGACATATTTCTACATAATCAGTAATGGTTTTGTAACGCTGACATTCACAGGGGGGGATTCATCATGTTTAAAAGGTTACAGACCAAGCTTATTCTCATTTTCGCTTTATTGCTCATTGTAGCTATGGTTACCTCACAATTTATAACCGGTTATGAAATGAGTGATAGCTTCAAGAAAGAATTGGATTCAATTGGCACTGAAGAAGCGGTGTCGCTTACACAGATAACGGATTTGCGTATTGATAATTTCGCCAAGGATATTTTACAATTCAGCGAACAGGATGAGATTAGAGATATTCTAATGAATAAAGGCACGCTTACTTCGTCCATGACAAATGAAATGAAATCCTATACGAAGAATAACCCGGAGGTATCTGCTATTTATATGGCGGACTCCAAAAAGAATATGTATGATCCTGAGGATAATGTATACGAGTCAACCTATGACCCACAGTCTAGGCTGTGGTACAAGCTGGCCAATGAAAATAAAGATCATGTACAGATTAGCCAGCCTTACGTGGATATGATAACCAACAAAATGAAAGTTGCGATCTCTAAAGCGATTGTAGAGAATAATAAGGTTCTGGGCGTCATTGCCCTTGATTTGGATCTTGAGCATATTACGAATCAAATTAATGAGACCAATGTTGGATACAATGGCTACGGATTCATTCTGGATTCAGCTGGAGATCCGGTAGTATTGCCGAATTCAGACGGCAAGAATCAAATGGACAAGCCATATGTAGCAGAAATGTACAAAAAGGATGAAGGGAAGCTTCAGTACACGGATGAGGGAACGAAGAAGATTACATATTATACGACCTCAGATCTGACGGGCTGGAAGATCGGTGCTGTATATAAAGAGAAAGAGTTGCTGACGCTCGTTAATCAGATCCAGCAGACGAATTTAATCATTACGCTAATCGCCATCATCGTAGCTAGCATTATCGTTTATTTTGTTGCTAGATTCTTTACGAAGCCAATTACTCAGTTAACGAACCGGGTACAATTAATGGCCGAAGGCGATCTGACTGTACAAGGCGATGTCAAATCCAAAGATGAGATCGGGCAATTAACCAGTCATTTCAATCTAATGGCGCAAAAAATGCGCGAGGTTATATCTCGGGTTGTGGACTCTTCTGAGAAGTTGTCGGATTCGGCTGTAAGTCTTAGCGCGGTGTCTGAGGAGACGAAAGCAACCAGTGAAGAGATTGCTCATGCGATGACAGATGTGGCCAGGGGCTCGATGGAAGGTGCGACCAACATAGAGAATATGCAGCGCGTTACTATGGATCTGGATTCGCAGTTCACGTTAATTCAAGAGACGATGGATGAAATGCAGCATAATTCCAATAAGACGCAGGAGGCAAGCGTTGACGGCAGAGATAAGCTGGTCGTCCTCCAGACGCGTTCAGATGAATCCTTCCAGGAGATCCAATCTATTGAGCAGGTATTAAGCATTCTTGTTGAGAAAATTAATGATATCAAAGAAGTGGCTGCTACGATGAATGGCATTTCCGGACAGACGAATCTGCTGGCCCTGAACGCCTCAATCGAGGCTGCAAGAGCTGGGGAGGCTGGCAAGGGCTTCTCGGTGGTTGCTTCGGAAATTCGCAAACTGGCTGAGAAATCTGCCGAACATGCCGATCAAATTCGCGACACCATTGTAGGTATTGTTGAAAAGGCAGAAAATGCAACTGAGGCGATGACCAAGACAAAGAAAATTACGCTGGAACAAAATGCAGCGGTTAAAGATACAGAGACAGCTTTTATGACGATTCAGGAATTGATGCATCAAGTCATTCAGTCTATCAATCAAATGTCTGGTGAAATGAAGAAAACAGTGACATTAAAGGATGATGTAGTACAGTCGATCGAGAGTCTGTCCGCGATTTCAGAGGAATCGGCTGCTGCTGCGGAGGAAGTCAGCGCTTCAACGCAGGATCAATTGAAGGCGATCGATACGGTCTCGCAAGCAGCAGAAGACTTAAGTCAATCCAGCAGCGAATTAGAGCAATTGGTTAAGAAATTTACGATTTAGGGAATTAACCCTTGAGGGATACCACGGCAGTCCAGGCTTAATCGGAACAGGAATGCTGTTAGGCGGGCTGGGCATGATTACGAATTGGAAGGGGATCTTGCTTGCTCTGGCGGGGGGACTCATTATGATACAACCATTACGTAAGCTGCTGCCAAAAGGAACCTTAACTGCGAGAAAAGGATTGCCAGCGACAATTGCTTCAAGAGGCTTGTTTGTAGCCTTGGCCTTATCGCTTCAATTGTTGTTCATTCTCGTGAGCTTGACAGTATCTTTTCGAATACACCAGACTCCACTAGATAACCGGGAAGTATTGAAAATGTAAAACCATTGAAAAGCCCGCAGTTGACGGCGATAGGCCGTTCTGCGGGCTTGCGCACAATATTATTAGATAACTACTGCTTAATAGCGTTCCAGTACCAGATTCGTCTTCAAGGAATCGGCAGGTACGAGCCAGCCTTTGTTATTCAGCAGATTCATCAGGTTGGTGCGTTTGGAGGCTGCCGTCTGGTAGTCATCAGTCTTGAAGGAGATTTCCACAACATACTCCGTTCCGCTGCCGTTCGAGCCGATAATCGGCCACACCTCAATATCCGTCTCCAGTCCTTCGAATGTGCCGCTGTATCTGCTTACAAGAATCGGACCATGCGCGTAGGCTTGCAGCAACTTGGCCGTTCCCCAACCTGGCGCATTCGTCTTATCAAGCTTGCCAGGAATCTTGCTTACCAGCAAATTGAGCGCCTCAGATTCATTAGGCAAATTCAACCCTTTGGAGGTCGATTCTTCTTTATCGTTCGAGAAGCTCAGCGTCTGTTTGCCGTAGCCCCAATTCACCTCAGCCTCGTAATTCGTGTCCGCCGCGCTGAAGCCGTCGAGGTTAGCCTGGGTCAAGGCAGCGTTGATATCTCCGTTCACCACGGCATAGCGTTTCTTATACGTCAATTCGTATTTCTTCTTATCCTCCTTTTTGCGGAAGCGTACATTCCAGCCTGAATCATTCAATGACAGATCCGTTGTATCGAAATATTCCACGAGCATCCGTGCTGCAGGCTCATTAATCTGAAAAGCCTCTTTAACCTCATTCTTTAGTGTAAAGTCCTGCTTCAATACCGTGTCATTGCTTAGCAGAAATTTGACTTCATAGGTTGGGACTGCGTTGGCTGCGGCATCTACCTTCGTCGGGGACTGCCAGCCTGTAGCTAGCATTACCGCGGCCAATGCTGCAATCATAAAGGATTTGCCCATCTTGGTCTTGTTCAATTTCATCATTTCAGCTCCTTTGAATAGTAATATGGAAATCTATGGTTCGATATCTACTCTAAGGCTGAAGTGTCAATTTCAGATCAAATTAACGGCTGATTCCGATCAAAAATTACAAGATTTATTCTTGGTTACCCAAGAGAGGCTATTGGACAGAACGGCTCCATTCTTGGAGAAGCTCAATGAACCGGCTGCTTGTTACAGACATATAGCGGTCCTGATTAGTAATCGCATATACTTGGCGTTCTGCAGGGAGACCGGGGATCGGCCATATCCGCAGCAAGCCACGGTCAGCCTCGGATTGAACGGCCATTCTGGAAATGAAAGAGATGTGCTCACCAAGCATAACCGCCTGTTTGATCGCTTCCAGAGAATCGAGGTCCAGTCTGGAGAAGGGGCTAATTCCATGCTGTTCCAGCCATTGATCCGTTATTCGCCGAGTGCTTGATGCCCTGCCATGTAGCACGAACGAAGAGGCGGCGATCAGTTCCGGGGTCCATTCTTCAGATGCGGCGAAGGGATGAGCAGGGGAACAGGCCAGCACTAGCTCGTCCATGCACAGAGCATAAGCTTTTAATGGGTTCTCATGGAAGGAGCCGGTGGAAATAATGCCGATATCGATTTGATGCGAGTGCAGCATCTGAGTGATGGCCGGAGCCGTCTTGACGGATAGAGAGATATGGATGCCCGGATAGGCTTTGGCGAATTTATCAAGCAGCTTGGGCAAGATATATGTCGCAGGTACGTAGCTGGCCCCAATCGACAGCGTTCCTTGCCGCAGGGTATCAAAGTCTTTGACGACCCGCTGGGCTTCCGCAGCGAGTGCATTGATTTTAGTTGCGTAATGAAGCAGGGCATAGCCGGCATCCGTTAAAATAATTCGCCCCATGCGAGCATCGAATAACTTTACGCCGAAGTCGCGCTCCAGATTTTTCATATGAAAGGTGACAGTAGGCTGCTTGAGCCCAAGCAGGTCGGCAACGGTGGTGATCTTATGGTGCTTCTCCAGCAGTTCTATAATCTCCAGCTTTAATAAATTAAGGTTCATCATCTGTCATTCCCGCCTTTATAGTCTAAGATTCTCTCCCTATAGATTTAATCTATGAATATAAACGCAGTTCATTGAAATAATTAATTTTCATTTTACATAACTCTAATACTCCCTTTGATTCCCGCAGGTAGACTAACTTATGTAGGAACGTAAGAGCAAGAAAACGTACCAAATGCGAACAAGGAAGGGAAATCATCAGATGGATTTGAACATAAGCGGTCTCGGCAAGAGCTTCGGCAGCAATGTCGCGCTGCATCCCACCGATCTGAGCATCCGTCAGGGGAAGTTCACAACGCTGCTTGGACCATCGGGCTGCGGCAAGACTACGCTGCTGCGCTTAATCGCCGGGCTGGAACAGCCGGATACGGGCAGCATCCGCTTCGGCGAGGATATTCTGTACGGCGCTGGAAAGGAAGTGCCGCCTCATCGACGCGGCTTCGGGATGGTGTTCCAGGACTTCGCTCTCTGGCCCCATATGACTGTCTTTGAGAATGTAGCTTTCGGGCTCCGAGCGACCGGGCGCAAAGACGGGATTCAGGGCAGGGTGATGGAGGCGCTGGACAAGGTCAAGCTCAGTGGAATGGAGCAGCGATATCCTCATCAGCTGTCAGGCGGTCAGCAGCAGCGGGTGGCATTCGCAAGAGCCGTGGCAACCCGGCCGAAGCTGGTGCTGTTCGATGAGCCGTTGAGTGCGCTTGATGCCGTACTGCGGGATGAGATGCGTCTGGAGATGATGTACTTGGTCCGCGAAATGGGACTTACCGCTCTCTATGTAACGCATGATCAGATTGAGGCCATGTCCATGTCCGATCAAGTGATTGTCATGCAGGGTGGGCGAGTACTGCAGCAAGGTTCGCCTGAGGAGATTTACAATCTGCCCAAGCATTCGTTTGTCGCTAGGTTCATTGGGAAGTCGAACTGGTTGGCTGACGGGCAGTCGATGTTCAGACCGGAGCATATCCGCTTTGAGCCGGGCAGCGAACAAGAGGTTCAGTCCTACAACACCGTCGTAACTCAGGTAAGTTATGTTGGGGATCGTTATGAGGTCCGATTGAAGACGAATGAAGCGGCCGAGTCATGGCTGGCCCACTATCCAGAGCGACTAGGTGAAGGGACAGAACTGACCATCTATGTACCACAGAGATACATTCACTGCTTGAATAAAAACTAATCAAAATTTAGGTAAAATGATTAAAGGGGAAATGATCATGTTCAATTTAACACGTAATGCATGGAAAAAAGGAAGTACGCTCGTTCTATCATTAGCACTTGGCGCCGCATTAGCCGGCTGCGGAAGCGGCAATGCCAGCCAGAATACAGCAGCTCCGGCTAGCGCTGAGAATAAGCCGGCGCAAGCTGCGGACAAGATTCTTACGGTATATACGGCAGGTCCGGAAGGACTAGCGAATAAGCTGATCGAAGAATTCCAGACGCAGTCTGGGGTAAAGGTGGAGATGTTCCAAGGCACCACCGGTAAAATTCTGGCCCGTCTAGAAGCAGAGAAAGCCAATCCGGTAGCTGATGTCGTCATTCTTGCTTCGCTGCCGTCAGCACAAGGTCTGAAGAACGAAGGTTTGACGCTTGCTTACCCAGAAGCCAAAAATGCCGATAAGCTGAACAAGGATTGGTCCGATTCGGAAGGTCATTACTTCAGCACAAGCGCATCGGCGCTCGGCATTGCTTATAATACGAAGCTGGTAACGACACCGCCAACATCGTGGAGCGATCTGGCCAAGCCGGAGTTCAAGGACCAGGTTAATATTCCCGATCCATCGCTGTCCGGATCTGCGCTGGACTTCATTACAGGTTATCTTAGCGATAAAGGCGAGAGCGGATGGTCTCTGTTCGAGCAGTACAAAGCGAATGGCGTAGCGATGGCTGGCGCCAACCAAGAAGCGCTTGATCCGGTCATTACTGGTGCAAAGAGCGTTGTAGTAAGTGCGGTAGATTACATGACTTATAAAGCGAAGGCCAAGGGCGAGCCGATCGATATTGTCTATCCGCAGGAAGGAACGGTTATCAGTCCTCGTCCTGCAGCCATTCTTAAGTCTACCAAGCATGAAGAGAATGCGAAGGCATTTATTGATTATCTGCTCTCTGATTCAGCACAGAAGCTAGTGTCCGATGCAGCATTGCTGCCAGGACGTACAGATGTTAAGGCCGAGAACCGCGCTAACTTAGACGAAATTCCGCTGCTTACGACAGATTGGGCATGGATGGGCGAGCATGGTCCGGTAGTAACTGATCAATTCACGAAGCTGTTCAAATAATATGAATAATACGGTACTACAGCGTCAATTCAAAATTTGGTCGATGGTGCTTGCGCTTCTGGTTCTTGGTCTTCTCATTGTTGTACCTTTGGCCGAAATTTTCATTCAAAGCGTGTATCAGGATAGGGAGCTGACGTGGTCAGCTCCGTTCCGTACACTGGCAAATTCCGATATGATGACGGTGATGCTATCCTCAATCTGGCTGGGCGTATGCGTCATTCTGGGGACGACCGTGCTTGCGCTGCCGCTCGCCTGGGTTATGGTCAATACTCGACTGGGGCAACTTCGCTGGTTAGAGATCGTATTTCTGATTCCCTTCATGACACCGCCTTACATCGGTTCGATGGGCTGGATTCTGTTCATGCAGAAGAACGGCTATCTGGAGCAGCTTGCTCCTGGGCTCGCCGGGCTAGGCCAGTCCTTCTTCTCCTTTGGAGGAATGGTCGCGATTATGAGTCTTCATCTGTATCCCTTCCTGTACTTGCTGCTGCGCGGTGCGCTGGAGCGGATCGGCGGGAATATGGAGGAAGCGGCAGCCGTAATGGGTGCGCCGTTCTTGTATCGCTTCCGCCGCGTGATTGCTCCGCTGCTGCTATCGGCGTTCGGAATGGGAGCCATGCTTGTCTTCGTTAAGACGATTGCTGAATTCGGTACGCCCGTTACGTTCGGCAAACGCATAGGCTACCAAGTGATGACCTCGGAAATTCATAAATATATCTCTAGCTGGCCCATCGATTTCGGCAAGGCGACCTCATTGGCATCTGTACTGCTAACGACTTGTCTGCTGGTCTGGTATGCGCAATCTTTGTTGAACCGCAAATATACTTATGGTCTGGTTGGGGGAAAAGGTGTACGTCACTCCTCGATGAACAGCGGCCGCTGGCTGCAATGGGCAGGAGGAATCTACACGGTTCTGCTTCTGCTCATATCTGTGGGCATCCCGTATTTCTCCATTATCGCGGCTTCTACGATGAAGCTGCGCGGAGTTGGGCTCGCCTGGAACAATTTTACGATCGATTTCTACAAAGAGCTTCTGGGCTGGAATTCACCCAGCATGAAGGCTTTGATGAATAGTTTATGGTTGTCTTTGGCTGCTTCTACGATTGCTGTGGTGCTCGGCACCTGGTTTGCTGTAGCAATCGGGCGATCCAAATCTCGTCTACAGCAGGCGATTGATCTGTTCAGCCTGCTGCCGAATACGGTACCGGGAATTGTTCTGGTCGTAGGATTGATTCTGCTCTGGAATGCCCCGTGGATGCCGATCCCGCTATATAACACCTATGGTATAGTTATCCTCACCTATGTTGTATTATTTGTTCCTTATACGGTGCAGTACGTCAAGAGCGCCTTCACCCAAATCGACCCTTCGCTATTCCAGGCGGGCCAAGTGTTTGGCGGAAAGCCGGGATATATATTCCGCAGAGTGCTGCTGCCGCTTATCATTCCGGGGATGCTGGCCGGATGGATGATGACCTTTACCATTGCTTCGCGCGAGCTTGTTGGTTCTCTGCTGATCTTGCCTCCGTCCGTGCAGACCTCGGC
This sequence comes from Paenibacillus motobuensis, assembly GCF_039521865.1. Taxonomy (NCBI): domain Bacteria; kingdom Bacillati; phylum Bacillota; class Bacilli; order Caryophanales; family Paenibacillaceae; genus Paenibacillus; species Paenibacillus motobuensis. Next base: position 206,101 of record NZ_BAAACX010000006.1, read on the forward strand.
GACGTATATTTACGCCCAGTTCGAGCAGGGGCAAGTATCGCTTGGCATGGCGATGGCCGTGGTCTCGGTGGGAGTAACGACGATTCTGCTTATGCTGCTGGAAGTCCTCGGCTCCCGGAAGAAGTGGAATACTGCCTAATGGAACTGAAAATATGGGGTGGAGCCGGCGAGCATGGCCGTTCTTGTTATGTGCTAACAGGAGAACAGCATCGGATCATGCTCGATTGCGGTGTCAAGAAGGTGGGAACAGGACAATACCCCTTGCTTGATGTCAATCTGATTCCTAAGCTGACGGCCGTATTTCTGTCGCATGCCCATGAGGATCATTCTATGGCCCTGCCGCTTCTATACAAGCACGGTTATCAAGGAGAAATCTGGACGACAAAGCCAACGGTATCTCAGTTGGAGCTATATTTTGCAAATTGGGCTAAATATGTAGCTGGCCGGGACGGGGAATTGCCCTATGGGCCCAAACACATCTCCGCCCTCCGATTTCGCATTCTGGAGGAAGAGGCCTTGGCAGGACAATGGCTGGATCTGGACGATGGATTGACATTGCAGTGGGGGCGGAGCGGCCATATGCTCGGTTCTGTCTGGTTCCGAATTCAAATGGAGGGACAGCAGCTGTTCTTCTCTGGAGATTTCAGCCGGGAATCTGCTCTGCTGGCAGCTGATGATCCAGGTAAGCTACTTCCTGAAAGCTCTACTGCTTCTACATCGTCTATGTCAGAGACGGTCTTATCCATTATGGACAATGCGTACGGAATGGATGAAGAATCCCAGGAGCAGAAGCTGAATGCACTTCGACAATTTATGCTCGAAGCGCTAGGGCGAGGCGGGCATGTCCTGCTGCCGGTTCCCGCATTTGGACGGGGACAGGAGCTGCTGGTGTGGGTGTTAAGAACATTCCCCGATCAGCCAATCCTGCTGGAGCGGGCGATCCATGAAGGGCTGCGTCAGATGGCCGAGTGGGAGGCATGGCTGAAGCCGGGGAGCCTTCATTCGATAGTGGAAGCGATGAATGCACCGCATGTATATGTACCAGGAAACCAGGAGGAACGGCTGCAATTACTGGAGGGAGGGGAGCCATTCATCATCTTCACAACCGATGGCATGATGGAATCACCCCGTGCCCGCTGGTATGCGGAACGTCTCTCATTATCAACCAATCACGCAATCGTCATTACGGGTCATGCAAGTGAAGGTACGTTTGCCCGGCGGCTGCTGAAGGGGGAGACTGAGGAGACATTTTGCGAGACGGTGCAGATGGGCTATAAGATCCACCAAGGTCTGGACGATGTCCGCTATATGCTGCAGGAGATCCCCAGCCATCACACGGTATTGGTCCATGCCCCCAAGCCCGAGACGGACCGGGTCATTGTCCGCCTGGCCAGGGAAGGGTATTCAGGCTTGCTGTCCTTGCAGGCGGGATCCATATTGCGATTATGATTTACATTAATCCTTCGTCAGACGTTATGCCTGACGGGGGGTTTTTGACGTCTCTTGTTGGTCTATCCGGAGAGTTGATCTCAGTCATTATAATAGACTGTGCTCTTCTGTGATACTTTTGTCGGCCCGCAAAGAAGAAATATATACTTAGCAGGGAGACCGAGGCCATAAAGAGAAACATTATCGTTCCATTAAATAATGATAAGAGTACACCCCCAAACCACGGACCTAGGAAATTCCCGAACTCACTCAAGCTCTGAGCCCCGTAATACGTTCCTCTTAATTCATTAGGAGTGATCTCGTCCACCTGAGCATATTCAGCCGGTATGACAAGAATTTCACCTAGCGTGAAAATGAACATAGATACGATAAAACCTGACCAGTTCTGTGAAACTGCAAAACCAATCTCTCCACAGGCAAATAAAATACACCCCGTGATCATTCTTTGCAACAGACTATACCGTTCTGACCAGCGGCTCAAGGGTAGTTGAAAGATAAGCACAGTAATTCCATTCAGACTCATCATCACGGCGAACAGCGCAACACCGTCCATGATATGGTCCTTGAGATATTGAGAAAGCGTAACTGACATTTGGCCGTAAACCGTCGTTAACAAGATGCCTCCGAGTATAAAAAACAATAGAGGTACATCGCTGCGCAAAACCTGCCATATAAGGGCGGGACGAATGCTATCTTCCCGATTAGCCTTCACCTCTGCAACGCCACTGGATCTTAACAGGAATATTAAAGACAGCGCGTAGCCTAGATAGATGAAAGAAGTCAATACAAAGGCAATCCTATTGCCGCCGATGCCAAGCAGCGCGCCGATGACAGGACCGGCGGCAAACCCTAGATTCCCTGCAAAATAGCGGGTGGAGAACATCCGGAATCTCTTTGTTTCTGGGGTCAAATCTGCCATCAATGCCTTGGATATCGTTCCAAAGAAGGCTTGACTGACTCCTCTTACAATACTGAAGCAGACTAATAAACCAAGTTCCGAAGTAGACACAAATCCTAAGAAAGCGGCGCAGAGTCCGAGTAATGATATAATCAACAGCTTGTTCCTGCCGATGAAATCTGACAATACACCACCAACTAAACCGCAGAAGGTGCCGGCTAAGGAACCTAGGCCAATAATTAAGCCAATTTGCGAAGGGCTTAATTCCTTAACGCTGCTGAGGTAAATCGCTAAGAAAGGCAAACTCATTGAGCTCGTTAAAGAGATCAAGACAGTTCCAAATATTAAGCTATGAACGATGGGATGATAATCATTTAAATATGCCTTCAATTTTTTCATTTAGGGAATTCCTCTTGCAGATCGAACAGAGTTCTAAAGTCATCTGAAAATTTCGAGATAAAGCTCTCTCTTAAGCTGTAATATGCAGGAGTCGAGCTGCCTATAAGATGGCTTCGAATGACTCCTTCACGCCTTAAATGGGCGATATGATGATGAATGGTGCTCTTGGCCAGACCGAAATGCTTATGCAAATCGATGAGTGTCCGCGGCTGCTCTGCCACATACAGCAAAATATTCAGCCTCGTCTCATCGCCAAGGCATTGCAATGCACCCAGCATTTCTTGAGCCGGGCTAACCGCTAACAGTTTTTTTATAGGATATAAGCAAGTTGCAATACCATGGAAGAAATCCAGGATCGTCATGGGGGAGCAGTGATATTGGGGAATTAAAATAACCCGTTCCAGCTGCTCCGAGTTCTCTATCCTGAGCCCGTTGGTAGCCTCTTCAATGAGGTCGATAGGCAGATAGGAGTTGACCTTACTTTGTTTGTTTTCAGCATTTTGTTCCAATAAGGCAAGGAGGGCAGGGTCAAACTTTTGGAAATAATGTTCGTTCCATAGATACAGAATCTCGACGGTCTTATCGCGAATCAAACCCAAATCGGTCGAAATCGTATCCACCCAGGGAGCCAGCCTCTCATAAATATCGCCTGCCGATAGTCCTTCAAACCAGTTTAGGAAAGCAGCGACGCTTCCTTTGTTCTCGCATTGCGATACCAGCAACACGATCCGGTGTAATACCTCCCATCTCTCATCCTCTAATTTGCTCAGTACATGAGGCGGCAATTGCTCTTTGGTTTCTTTGACCCAGTTGTTTTTCAGATCAATAGTCTTCATTTTCTGATTGTAGATAAAAGTGTACAAGCTTATGATCAGCTCATATGCCGGACTGGATTCTATGTGTATAGAATAGTTATTATTCATTCGATCACCATCTAACGTTTTTTAAGAATTATACAACAAGTTGTTCTTAAAAGAAAGATGGTTGTATTTGCACAAGTGATAGATATTTACCCCCATAATTGGACAAATTTATCCCTAATAATACATAAAAAGATAAAAATTAACTTATATAGGAAATATAATCCAAGATTGCGAATAGGCATGAAAATGGCCTATGTATTCGTTTTCTTGCGGTTTTAGGCGGTTTTACTACAGGACGAAGATTAAGCTAGTCTTAGATTAGAGATAGAAAGAGAGGAGGAGCCCTACTTTGTCATACCTGTTTTATGTAACAGCAGCTGTATTTCTCATTTTTCAAGCTCTATATACGATTATTCCCCTTGTCTGCAGTAAGGTAAAAGGGCTAAATCCCGAGCTTGTGGAGAAATCGATAGCGGTGCTCGTTCCGGCCTATAACGAGGAGCTAACGATTAAAAATTGTCTGGATGCGATGGCCGGCCTGAATTATAGCAACCATGAGATCATCATCATTAACGATGGGTCCAAGGATGAGACTCTCTCCAGATTGGACGAACTGCTTCAGCTCGAACCTGACTGCCGAGCCCCCGGAAATCAGTTAGCCTACAAGCCGATTATAGGCGTGTACCGCTCGGTCTATTACCCCCATATCCTTGTTATCGACAAGCAGAATGGCGGCAAAGCTGACTCTCTGAATGCAGGGATTGATTACGCTGCATCTGAGATCGTCATTACATTAGATGCCGACAGCATGCTAGAAACTGACGCATTGAAATACGTCAATCAATACTTCTATAACAGCGATATTATTGCCCTCGGAGGCACCGTCAAAATTGTGCAAGGTGCGGAGAAGCGGGACGGAGCTATTGTTGAGAAGTTCAGAGGATCGGGGCTGATCAAGAGTCAGATCATCAATTATACACACGGTTTCTATGTACGTAAGCTAACGCAATCCTTCTTTAATTCCATTGTCGTCATATCCGGCGCTTTCGGCGCATTTTACAAGGATGTTCTGGTTCAGGTCAACGGATTTCGCAGCACGGTTGGCGAAGATATCGATATTACTTTGAAAATTCACGAGTATTTAAAGGCCAATAGCTTAAGGAAGAAGCTGGTATATGCGCCGGAGGCGGTCTGTTATACCGAATGCCCAGAGAATTTGCCCAACTTCTACAAGCAGCGCATCCGCTGGCAGAAGGCGTTCATCGATTGCATTCTGATCTATTGGTCACGGCTATCTAGCCGTTTTCGCGTAGGGGTGAATCTGTTCTTTGCTATTGACGGCTTCCTGCTTGGTACCTTTTCGGCATTTATGCTGCTCGTCTATATCATGCAGATGATATTCTTTGCTGACGGCAACCTGATCCACGCGTTGACTTTCTTCCTGATCACCGTGGCGATCAATGCGCTGCAGATAGCGATTTCATTAGTCCTCTGCAAGAAATACGGCAGCAGCTATAAGATTCAAGACTATATTAGGATGTTCCTTTTTAGTCAACTGGATCTGCTCACTTATCGGAATCTGCTGTTTTATATTAATATTGTTGGAACGTTCAAGTATTTTGATAATGATGAAGGCTGGGGGTTCGTGGAGAGAAAAGGCGTAGCAGCCATCAGTCAAAATATCGCATCTGGATCGCATTCAGGATAGAAGGGGGACTCCTATGAACACAGCTATAGCCAATAAACGAATCATATACGTAGATTGCTTGAGAATTCTATCGATTATTGCTGTCATTGCCCTGCATTACACGGCGGAAATATTGACCACATCAAATAACTTTAATACGCCTTCCTGGTGGATCAGTAATTTTTTCAACTCCATATCGCGGTTTGCTGTTCCTGTATTTTTTATGATTAGTGGAGCTATGATCTTGCGGACAGAGGTTCATTCTTATAAGGCTTTTTTTAAGAAGAGGATTGTACCATTGCTAATCTCACTGGTTAGTTGGTCGCTAATCTACGGGTTGTACAACCAATACGTGATTTTGAACAGCAATATGAATGGCTTCGAATTTTTTCTCGATTTTGGCTATCGTCTGCTGACAGATCGTAATTATGTGCATCTTTGGTTCCTTTATGCGATCATCGCCATTTATTTAACGGTTCCTCTGCTCAGCAAATTCATCAAAGCCTGTAGTGAGAAGGATCTGAGATATTATTTGACCTTATGGTTTGTTATAAGCATCGGGGGTCGCTTGCTGTACGATATCGTAGAACGGCTGACAGGCACAGGGATAAATATACCGCTCTTAAACATTCCGTTCTTTACGGGATATCTCGGTTATTTTATATTAGGCTATTATTTATATCATTTTGATCTGCCCGCAAGAATGAAAAATATATTGTTCAATCTAGGCTTCCTCTCGTTTTTTATTGCCCCTGTTGCGACTTATTTTGTGTCCGTATACAGAGGTGTGCTTGACGAAATGTTCTATGGCAACTATTCTATCACTACTTTTTTCATGGCTGTCGGCATGTTCATTTATTTCCAAGCTAAAGAGGAGACGCTGAGCGCAAAAGTGAATCATAAAGTACAAATACTGATCGGATCTGTCTCCAAAGCTAGCTTCAGCGTATATCTGATTCATCTGCTGATCGAGTTGATGGTGTCGGGCAGAACGGCGTTTGAGGCCTCGGTACTGGAGGCGACTCTGGGCCTTCTAACGAATATTTCCTTAATCCTTATGATCAGTTATGTCACCGTCAAGATTTTGAATTTGAATAAGGCAACGACCTATATTCTATTTGGCGGAAGAGGGTGATTCCATGAAAATCAGTATATATACAAAAGTGTTTGTGATTGTATTGCTGGCGGGTATGGGCCTCTATTTCTATCAAATCTCAAGCGCAGACGACCGTAAAATAACAGCGGTGTACGTGGAAGCCTGGAGGGATGCAGCCAATGTCCGCTTGTCCGAGAAAAATGTCGATATCGCCTATATTGCCTTTGCGAAGATCGCGGGAACGAAGCTCTATTTTCATGAGGATGAGGTAACAAACGAGCAGATCAAACGTAATATTCAGAAAATGAAGGAGAATAATCCTACAACGCGATTCGTGCTTGCTGTAGGCGGATATGGAGTAGATGGATTCTCTGATGCTGCACTGGACGGCAACCGTTATTTATTTACGGAGAGCATTGTTGAGATGATTCGAGAGCTGAATCTGGACGGTGTAGATATCGATTGGGAGTATCCTGCATTTCATGCCTGGGACACACAGAAGTCACGTCCCGAGGATACACAAAACTTCACCAGCCTGATGAGAGAGCTGAGGGAGAAGATGTACCGGCTGCCTTTCAAGAGCAAGGGGTATCTATTGACCTTTGCTGCGGGCACGCAGGATTGGTATTTTCAGAACGTTGAGGTTCAGAAGGTTGCAGAATATGTCGATTACGTCAATGTAATGAGCTATGATTTGACCGGCCAATGGTCGGATCAGACTGGCTTTAACGCCAATCTATATATGGACCGCGGGAACAAGTCGCAGACGAGCGTCGACCAGATCATTACGATGTATCTTGATCATGAGATTGATAGCAAGAAGCTGTTGCTCGGTATTCCTGCATACTCCTACGCCTGGAAGAAGGTTAAGGACAGTAAGAATAACGGCGCATTTGCTCCCGGACAAGCGGTTGATATCGAGCGGGAGGATCTTACCTACAAGATAATTCAGAAATCATATTTGAACAAAAATGGTTACAAGCGTTACTATGATGATCAAGCAAAAGCAGCTTATCTCTATAATGGAGATATGTTCATCGCCTATGAAGACCCGGAAGCTCTGCTTGAAAAGGTGAAGTATATCTATCAGCATGATCTGGGCGGCGCGATGGTCTGGGAGTACTCCCAGGACGCCGAGGACGGGATCGTGAAATTTCTGGGAGATCAGCTGCGTTAATGATGAATTAGAGGATGTCGAGCCAGCAGCCAGTGTGTAGTCTTTTATAGTATAATAATTACTATTAGTGCGTGTTAAAAAAGGCCGGTTTTATACCCCTGTCAGACATGATGTCTGGCAGGGGTTATATCTATCCTATCAAAGTTAATTTATTTCGCGATACGCCTAAGCAAGGATATAATAGAGTAATAACTTTGACTAATATGGGGGAATGAAGATGTATCCAACGAAGCAGCAATTGGATAATTATGCGAAGCTTGCAGTTAAAGTAGGGGTTAATGTTCAGCCCGGACAAACGGTAGTTGTCATGGCACCTGTTACGGCTGCCGATTTGGTTCGATTAATTACGCTCCATGCGTATAAAGCGGGTGCTCATAATGTCTATGTTGAGTACAATGATGATCAGCTGTCCAAAATTAAATACCATCATGCACCGGAAGAGGTATTCACCGAATATCCGGAATGGCGAGCGAAAGCGATGGAGGAATATGCGGAAAAGGGAGCAGCTTTTATCCAGATTTACTCTCCGGATCCGGATTTGCTGAACGGCGTTGAGCCTGCACGGATCGCTACCGCTGCCAAGACGGCTGCCACTGCACTAAACAAGTACCGCAGTTATTTGATGGCCCACCATAACGCATGGACGCTGATCTCTTATGCTACTCCTGAATGGGCAAGCAAGGTGTTTCCGGACGAAAGTCCAGAATCTGCACAGCAGAAACTATGGGAACGTATCATCGATGCGACTCGAATTGATCATGACAACCCGGTAGAGGCATGGGGCAACCATAACGCGAAGCTAAGTGAAGTGGTCACCTTCTTGAATGATAAACGTTATAAGCAGCTTCAATATGAAGCCCCTGGCACATCGCTGACGATTGAGCTTCCTGAAGGACATGTCTGGCTTGGCGGAGCTAAGGAGAACTCCCGTGGCGTATGGTTCAATCCTAACATTCCGACAGAGGAAGTCTACACGCTGCCTAGCAAGAATGGCGTAAACGGGACGGTTCGCAGTACGAAGCCGTTGAACAATAACGGAGTCATTATCGATGGATTTTCTCTGTCATTTAAAGATGGGAAGGTCGTTGATTTTAGCGCGGAACAAGGGGCTGAAGCGCTGCAGAAGCTGCTGGATACTGATGAAGGAGCAAGATATCTTGGCGAGGTCGCGCTGGTTCCTCATGATTCGCCCATTTCTAATTCGAATGTCATTTTTTATAATACATTATTTGATGAAAATGCATCCTGTCACCTTGCGTTGGGTCAAGCGTACCCGGTTACTATTGAGGGCGGAACGGACATGGATGAACAGGAACTGGCGAAGCATGGAGTAAATAAAAGCTTGATTCACGTCGATTTTATGATCGGAGCTGCCGAGCTATCCATTGATGGCATTACCCAGGATGGTCGGAAAGAAGCGATCTTCCGAAACGGCAACTGGGCTTTTTAGATGGATGATATGATAAATGAAGCGTAGGTTTGGTTTATAATACTATCTATCTGAATGTCCAGGAAAGGGAGTTTATTGTGTTTAATCTAACGGATTGTATCGGGTTTATTACGAATACAGCTTCCAAGAAAATAGTTGACGCTTTTAATGAACGCTTGCGGGATAATAATATTACCCGAGTAAAATGGATTGCTCTGTTCTTCATCGGTGAGGAGAAAAACATCTCTCAGAAAGAGCTGGCCCAAAAGATGAATGCCAACGAATCCTCTATAGCCAGATTATTGGAACGGATGGAGAGAGACAACTTATGCGTGAGGGAGAGAGATGCGGCGGACCGCAGAATCATTAGAGTTAACCTGACTTCCAAGGGAGCGCAACTACGAACGGAGCTGCTGCCATTAGGACAAAGCTTCCATGAAGATGCGACGGATGGGATTCCTGCGGGGGATCTGGAGATTTTCAAGAGCGTGCTGGATAAAATGGTTGCGAATGTCACCAAAGATTAATGAGATATCATTTAAAAAGGCAATCTCGCTACGGCGCTGTTTACAGCTGCCGCGAGATTGCCTTTTTTGGTGCTAATCGATTTTAATGATCCCTGTTGTATGCAGAAGGACCAGAAGAACAAGAACCGGCGCGATATACCGAAGCATAAACAGCCATATCTTGAACCATTTCGATTTCAGGCCCGCCGCTTCCGCAGCGCCCTTCCAGAAGTAGCCCGCGAACAAAGTGGTGATAAGCCCGCCGATAGGCAGCATAATATTTGAGGTGATGAAGTCGAGCCAGTCAAAGAAGTTCTTGCCGCCCAGATCGGACAGGGCAGGTACCATCCCGAAGGACAGCGCGGATGGAAGTCCAATGAGCATAACTAGAACGCTGATGATGATTACGGACTTCGTACGGCTCCAGGCCCAGCGGTCCATCGTAAAAGATACCGGTACTTCCAGCAGCGATACAGCCGAGGTAAGGGCCGCAATGGCTAATAAGATGAAGAACAAACCTCCGAAAAACGCTCCGAACGGCATTGCCGAAAAAGCGGCCGGAAGGGCCATGAACACGAGACTCGGTCCGGAATCGGGAGCAATGCCAAAGGATGCAGTCGTTGGGAAAATAATCAGACCGGCAACAAAGGCATAGATCAAATCACCAGCTCCGATAGCGAGCGTAGCCGTTCCAAGCGATTGACGCTTGTCCACATAAGCGCCATAAGTAAGCAGGATCCCCATGCCAAGCGAGAGCGAGAAGAAGGCATGTCCCAGAGCAACCAATGCCGATTCAGGACTCAGCTTGGAGAAATCAGGGTGCAGGAAGAAGGCTACTCCTTCCCCTGCGCCCGGAAGAGTTACGGCGCGTATCATCAGACCGATGAGCAAAATGATCATCCCAGGAATGAGTACTTTGTTGAATTTCTCAATCCCTCCGGAAATCCCTTTGATGACGACAAATGCAGTAATCAGAATGGCAATAGCCTGCCAGACGATCGGCATGTACCCGCCAATAAAGGAAGAGAATTGCCCTTTATAATCAGGATTGCTGTACAAATCGCCGGTAAAGGATTGAACTGCGTAGTTCAGCGTCCACCCAGCTACGATAATATAAAAGGTCAAGATCAGAAAAGGTGCTATAACTTGCAGAATCCCGAGTTTTCCGAATACTTTCGAACCGCCGGCCTTTACAAACGAAGTAGCTGCGCTGCCCCTGCCTGCACGGCCAATGGCCAGCTCGGCCAACAGGACCGGCAGACCGATCACGATCAGACAGACGATAAAGAGCAGGAAGAAGGCCGCCCCTCCATTTTCGCCGGTAATGTACGGAAATTTCCACATGTTTCCGAGCCCCACGGAACTGCCAATAGCAGCCAAGATAAACCCTGACGAGGAAAAACGATCGTTCTTTCCTGACATCTCTGGGCCTTTTTTCGGTGTAGTCATAGAAGCTCCCCCAGTATTAATATAAATATTTTCTTATTATATTGCATTTTTGTGAGAAAACCATGGAAAATTGTTTCAAAAAAGAAAACCTTATTTTCGGCAAAACACTTTACAATGCAATTAATGCAGTGTAAAGTAATATTAGATCATAAGTGAATTATTTCACAAAAATAAGGAGCTGACAGAAATGAAGAAGGACGTTAGACAAATGCTGAATGATTTTACGGGTGGATTACAGGAATTGTCCGGAACGAATGCGGAGAGCGTCAATGCGTTTATGAACTTGCTGGGAACCAACTATGCCGACGGTGCAATTGATACGAAGACAAAAGAGCTGATCAGCGTAGGGATCGCCGCTTATAACCGCTGCGAGTATTGCATCGTGTTCCACGTCTATAAAGCGCTCGAAGCAGGAGCAACCCGTGAACAGATTATTGAAGCGGCTATGGTTGCCGTTGCTTTTGGCGGCGGACCAAGCATGGCTTATTCTGTTACCCTGCTAAAGGATTCAATTGATGAGTTCGAAAAGGACTTTAAATAAAACTTGATGATGTTATACACGGCAACCTTCTGAATGGTTCGGGAGGTTGCTTTTTTTCAGGTAAAGCTAAGGACTAATGAATATCGGAGGGGACATCATGATTATCAAGCTGGAGCAGCTAACAGGACACGCCAAAACGGCGAAAATCGGGAAGCTGAATGTTGCCGAAGGGGATCAGATTGAGGTGGGTCAACCCCTACTTCAGATGGAAAGCAAGAAAGGAAATTCACCTGTACTATCCAAATATAAGGGCAAGATTGAGAAAGTGCTGGTCGATGAAGGCCAGGAAATTGAACTCGGTCAGAGCTTATTTGAAGTGACTGCAGAAGAAACCGCCAAAGAGTCGGCAGAAGTTAAACCGAAGTTGGACTATTTCGGCGGGCTTCTGAACGGGAAGAAGGAGGATATAAGAACTGATCTGCTAGTTATCGGCGCAGGACCGGGGGGCTATGTCGCTGCTCTCTACGCAGCCAAGAAAGGCATTCAAACCGTGCTGGTGGAGAAGGATTCCATGGGTGGAACCTGCCTGAATGTTGGCTGTATTCCGACCAAGGCATTGATTAAATCCTCCGAAGTCTTCCATCAAATGATGCATGCCGATGATTTCGGTCTTTCCGTTAAGGAGATCGAACTAGATATGGCCAAGGTGATCGATAAGAAGGATGAGATTAAGGGGACCTTGGTGTCAGGCATCGAATACCTGCTTAAGAAAAATAACGTCCGAGTCATTAAAGGAACGGCTTCCTTTCTGAATGACAAACAGTTGCTCGTCAAGAGTGGAAAAGATGAATATACGATTGAAGCCAATAATACAATCATTGCTACCGGATCTCAAATCGCAGACATTGCCCTGCCAGGAATCGATCATGATTTTGTCATGAACAGCACCTCAGCTCTTGCCTATAGACAAAATATTAGCTCGGTTACGATTATCGGCGGCGGCGTCATCGGTATGGAATTCGCTTTTCTCTATTCCAACTTTGGCATTCAGGTCAATGTCTTAGAATTTTGCGACAGGCTGTTGACGATGGTAGACAAAGACGTCTCGGAAGAGATTGCTCATATAGCGGATGAGAAGGGAATCGGCATATTTACGGGATCCAAGGTGACCCGAATTGAGGAGGACCAGACGGGAAGAGCGGTGGTTATCTTTGAACAGGATGGTGTCGAGAAGTATATAACAAGCGAGAAAGTTCTAGTTGCGATTGGCAGAACGCCGAATGTGAACGGGCTTGAGCTCGGGAAGCCAGGAGTCAAGCTGAACGACAATGGAAAAGGCATTGCTGTTAATGAGCATTTGCAGACTTCAGTTGAGCATATCTATGCAATTGGCGATGTCACGAACCGGATTCAATTAGCTCATGTTGCTTCCCATGAAGGAATAGCGGCGGTGGATCATATTCTTGGCACGGATGCCCATATTGATTATGGAATGGTGCCAAACGTCATCTTTACATCGCCTGAGATCGCTGCTGTTGGTCTAAATGAAGACCAAGCCAGGCTCATGGGCAGGAACATTCATGTGAGCAAATTCCCATTCCAGGCCAATGGCAAAGCATTAACGATGAGAGAGGGAAGAGGCTTCATCAAGGTAGTTAAGGATCTGGACAACGGCAGGCTGATCGGCGCTTCGATCATTGGCCCTGAGGCTTCGGCATTGATTAGTACATTGACAGTCATGATCGGCTCGGGTATAAGTGAGGATGAAATTGCGCACACCATTTTTGCCCATCCGACAACGGGTGAAGTGATTCATGAGGCTGTATTGGGTCTGGGGATTGGGGCTTTGCATTACGATGAATAGGATTATAGTATCCGAGGAGTATGATCCTTATTATAATCTAGCTCTGGAGGAAGACTTGTTGCGAAGCGTTAACCCAGATGAGATCATTCTGTATTTATGGCAAAATGAGAAGACGGTTGTGATCGGCAGAAATCAGAATCCATATCTTGAATGCGATATTTCACAGCTGACAGCGAGTGGTGTCCGGTTAGCCAGACGGATCTCGGGCGGGGGTGCGGTGTATCATGATCTGGGCAATCTGAACTTTACTTTCATTTATCAGGAGCATAACAAGAATCTGGAACAGCAGCTGAATGTTATTAAAAAAGCGGTTGAAGCACTGGGAGTTACGGTTGAGTTCTCTGGCAGAAATGATCTGACCATCCAGGGACAGAAATTTTCCGGCCATGCCTTCTACACAGAGAACGGTCATGAATTTCATCACGGGACTCTCATGGTGGATGTGGACTTGAGTCGATTGGGTCAGGTGCTCAGGCCCTCCAAGCTAAAGATGCAGGCCAAAGGAATCACATCCGTGAAGAGCAGGGTCGTTAATTTACAGCAGCTTGCTCCTTCCTGTACAGTGAATCAATTGATTGACTTGCTAGCAACCAGCTTTGCAGAAAGCTATGGAGATGCGCAGTTGCTCAAGTATAATAATGGAAACTACATTCCGTCGCAGTTGAGTCTGTATGAGGATTCCAACTGGATTTATGGTGAGAGCCCGAAATACGATGTGATGCTGGAGAGAAGAATCCATCAAGGAATGATTCAGGCCTTACTTCGTGTAGAGAATAGATTGATTCAGCGGATAACAATCCATTCCGACAGCCTTAGCACCGTTTCCTATGAACTGGTTGAGCAGCAATTCACCGGTAGCGCATTTGATCTGCATTTCGAGGATCAATTATTTGGTGCAATCGAAGACTGGTTTGAGTCTGGCTTCTAATCATAAAGGAACTGGAAAACACCCTTCTAATCATTGGTTAACCTGAGCGGTTCCGATGCATTATCAAGGGTGTTTTACTTATGTAACAGTATGAAAGGCTAATGATATTTGTCTGGAATTATGGAAGAGCACTAAATAAGCTATAATGGTCTTACGTATACAGACAAGGAGGATATAGCTCATGGAATATCTTGCAATCTTCCTCTCGTTTATTGCCTTGATCGTATGTCTGGGTGTATATAACAAAGTATCTGCTTTAGAGGCACGGATCAAATCGATGCAGTCCCCGTGGCCCCAGGCAGTTCCTACAGCTCAAACTGAGGGACCAACGTCGTACTTCGGGCAAGATGAAGTCATTCGTCTAATACATGAGGGCAAGAAGATCGAAGCTATTAAGAAATCGAGAGAATTGTACGGCATGTCGTTATTGGAAGCCAAGCAATATGTAGATGATCTTGCACTGAAGGTGTAGGAGATATAGAAGGGGATCTATTCATGAAGAAGTACATTGTTATCGGGGCAGGAATTTTAGGGGCATCGACAGCCTATCAATTATCTAAAATGGGGGCAGATGTTCTTATTATAGATCGTAAAGAGCAGGGACAGGCTACAGATGCAGCCGCTGGCATTATTTGCCCCTGGCTATCGCAGCGGCGCAATCAGGCTTGGTATCGCCTGGCTAAGGCAGGCGCAGGCTTCTACCCAGAATTGATTGAAGAGCTTGAGAGTGAAGGGGAGACAGAGACAGGTTACGCCAGGGTCGGCGCTCTCAGCATTCATCATGATCTGGAGAAAGTAATCAAAATGGAGGAACGGGCCCAGCAGCGCAAAGCGGGTGCACCGGAGATCGGTGAGATTACCAGATTAGACGAGACAGAGACTCATCGTCTGTTCCCTCTGTTGGAAGAAGGCTATCATTCCGTCCATATTAGCGGGGCTGCCCGGGTAGATGGTCGCGCTCTGCGGGACGCCTTACTGCGCTCAGCACAGAGACATGGGGCGAAGCTGATTGAAGGAAATGCCGTGCTGAAGTTTGAATCGAATCAGATTACAGGAGTTCGTGTGGGTAGTCACACCTACGCTGCAGACAAGACGATTGTCTGTGCAGGAGCTTGGGCCAGGGAACTGCTTCAGCCACTGGGCATTCCATTTAATGTGCGTTATCAGAAAGCGCAAATTATGCATCTAGAGGTGAATGATCGTCTGGATACCGGAAGCTGGCCCGTTGTTATGCCGCCATCAGATCAATATCTGCTTGCATTCGATCATAATAAGATCGTAATCGGGGCTACTCACGAGAATGAGGTTCAGGGTTATGATACAAGAATAACTCCAGGCGGGATGCAGGAAATACTGAATAAAGGCTTAGAGCTGGCACCAGGCTTAGGGGAGAGTACCTTTCAGGAGGTAAGAGTTGGCTTCCGGCCTTTTACCCCTGGTTTTCTTCCTGTAATTGGCGCGGTTCCCGAATGGGAAGGACTCATCACGGCCAATGGTCTAGGAGCGTCTGGACTTACGATGGGGCCTTATATTGGCAGCCAGCTTGCTAAGCTCGCAATGGGGATGCCGCTGGACATTGATCTTGATGACTATGATGTTAATGGCGCGATAGAATAACAAAGTTCAGGGTTGAATGATTAACACATCATAACTCTGTTGGAGACGGGGAATGACTATGAATGCTGTGAGTTCTCAGCGTATAACAGTACCTTCCCCGTACTCTTCTGACTTTCTAAAAGCAGATGTGCCGCAGCAGCCTCGCTTAAGTGGAATCGCTCACTTATTTTTATGTTGATTTGCCCGTCCTCTAGCATTCGGAATACTTGCGATGCCGTCTCTTGCAAAGCCTTGGGGCGTTCTTTTCTTGTGGTTCCCAGACTATATCCTAGAACAGAACGGCAGCTCGCATGCAAATCCTTTGCGTGCAATCGTCCATACTTTCCACTAGAATTTCCGAAAACAACCAGACGGCCGTAATGGGCAAGACATTTTATGCTTTGCTCCGTTATTTCGCCACCAATCGAATCCAAAATGATATTTACCTTTTGGTCGTTAGTCAGTTCATTTACTTTCTCGGCAAAACCTCCATCGGTGTAGCATAACACATGGTCTGCTCCAGCTTCTAATGCCACAGGGATCTTTGCTTCATGGCCTACAGTTCCGATAATGGTCCTCGCTCCTAATACCCTTGCCATTTGAATCGCTGTGGTTCCTACCCCGCCGGAGGCGGAATGAATTAAAACCTGATCTCCATCCTGAAGCCTAGCGATATCAACAAGTAATTTGTAAGACAGAAATGAGACAATGCCGCTTGCTCCTGCAACATCAAAGCTTATAGATTCAGGAATCGCAAAGGTTAGGCTCTCATCGGCAACAATGTATTCTGCATACGACCCATTCGCTGGAAAGGCAAGTACGCGTTGCCCCACATGTAATGTAGTTACCTCATCTCCTACTTGTTCAATGACACCTGAAGCCTCTAAGCCAGGAATAAAGGGCAGTTTTCCTTGACCCTTATTGCCCAATCTTGCTTTGATATCCGCAAAATTGACAGACGTCGTCTTTACACGGATTAAGACTTGCTTGGAACGGATCAAAGGGATCTCTACATCGATGTATTTCATGTTTTCGGTTGAGCCGAACTGCTCCACAACGATTGCTTTCACAACAAACACCGCCTTAGTTTCATTGTGCGAAACTATGTTTCGATAATTTAATTATATATCTAAAAGGAAGTGTGTTAAAGAAAAATAATATTATTTTATGATACGACAGACTTCGACAAAGCCAATCTGCTAAATTGTCTTTAGGCATGATAATAAAAACGTTTTTATTATTGAGAAAGGGGGTGAGCTGTACATATTTTATCTTTACCATGGTTCATTATTCTATAAAAGCGGAGGTATTGTATGAAAAAAGGAAATCGATTTCATAAGAAAAGCTTTAGAATCTTGTTGACTATTATTTTGTTGTTGGGTACTTTCTTGGCAGATTGGAGCTTAGGTCCTCCAGCTTCCATTCATGCTGCTGGCAGTTTATCGGATGCCGATTTTCTAAAGACTAACGGAACGTCAATTCGTAAATCCAAGGGAACGGGAAGCACTGTATATCTGAGGGGGACGAATGCTGGCGGCTGGCTGATTCAGGAGTCCTGGATGAACCCGACGAATGCTCCGGATCAGAAGACAATGATGAATACATTGAAGGATCGCTTCGGCGCAGCGGCACGGGATGAGCTTCTTTCGATCTATGAGGACCATTACTGGACTACACAGGACTTTGATAACATTTCAGCGATGGGGATGACAGTTGTCCGTCTTCCTTTTACGTATATGAACTTGGTGGACGATTCCGGAAATTTGAAAGCGGATGCATGGGCGCGCCTGGATTGGTTTGTAGAGAACAGCCGCCAGCGGGGAATTTATGTCATTCTTGATATGCATGGTGCATTCGGTTCTCAGAACGGAATGGATCATTCCGGGGAAGTTAATGATGGCAATCAGTTGTACGGGAATCCGAATAACCGTCAGAAGACCTTATGGCTATGGGAGAAAATTGCTGAGCATTTTAAGGGAAATGCAGCTGTAGCAGCCTATGACATCCTAAATGAGCCAGGAATCAAAGCAGCGGCAACAGGGCGTACACAATGGGATTTCTATAACGAAATTTATAATCGGATTCGGGCAGTGGATGGTGATCATATCATCATTATGGAATCTTGCTGGGATGCTGGGAACTTGCCGCATCCACGGGACTACGGCTGGACTAACGTCGTCTACGAGTACCACTATTACCCGTGGGATTCAGTGACTAGTGCTCCCGGCCAAGCGGCTTATATCTCCAGCAAAGTGGCCGATATCCGCAGCCATAATTACGGAGTTCCAACCTTTATCGGTGAATTCACTTCATTCGATATTGAAGATGCTTGGAAAAATACACTCTCTACATTCAACCGTGAAGGCTGGCATTGGACCACCTGGACTTATAAAGTAACAGGTAGCAACAACTCTTGGGGAATTTACAATCTCAATGCGGAAGCGGTAGATATTTATCGTGATTCCAAGGATACGATCCGGCAGAAATGGTCCAAGGTCGGAGCGGATTACAGCGCGATGAACACCAAAATCTACAACGTAATCAAGCCTTATTTGCAAGGATCTACAGATCCGGGTAGTGGCGGTTCACCGTTATTCGCGGATGGGGAATATTATCTGACCTCTGTTGCGAATGGCAGGGTTGTGTCTGCGGAGAATGGAGGGGCTGAGCCATTAGTGGCCAATCGTACCTCTGTAGGAGGGGCGTGGGAGAGTCTGCGGCTGGAGAATAACAGCGACGGGACAGTATCTTTCAAATCGATAGCTAATCAGAAGTATGTCTGTGCGGTAATCGATGAGAGCAATCAGTTGTTGGCACGCAGCGCCTCAATTGGAACCTGGGAGAAGTTTGAATTGGTTAGTACTGGGAATGGAGATTACGGAATTAAGGCGGTTGCCAACGGCAAATTCGTACAGGCGAATCTGAATGCTGGAGGTAGGCTGGAAGCGACTCAGGATAGAGTGGCAGGCGCCTGGGAAGCATTCAAGATTACGAGAATGAATTGATGACCGATAAAGCGCGGGCAGAAATATAATTCTGCTCGCGCTTTTTATTGCAATCATTGGCCTAGGAGTTTGGAGCAATCCGAAAGTTTTAATTGGAGAAAGAATTTATTTTTTAAGGGTGTAATCTAGCTATTCTTAAAATAATATTACAAATATGTCATCATTCCAAATTAAACATAAATTAGAAGCAGCTAGGTAACATCCGCTGAAAGTCACCTAAATAAGTCCTGCAATGGAAAATATATTGCTTTGTGTTATCGTTTCCACTCTGAGATAATGAAAAACATAGAAGGATATTACACACTATTAAGGCAGTGGTACAACCTAATGGTTACAAAATTGTCATCTAAGAGGAGGAACAACATATGATTAATATCAAGAAAAGCTTGATCGGCAGCCTGATCGTTTCTGCAGCAGTCTCGGCGGTCGTTACTCTTCCAACTCCATCGCATGCAGCATCTGCGAAAGATATGGTACCATCCTATACAACAACACAAAATGTTCAGGGTCAGGCAACTGCCAATTCTACTATTGAAAAAGTAATACAAACTGGAATGAAATATTTGGGTACTCCGTATGAGTTTGGCTCTAACCGCAACACTACGACAACATTTGACTGCTCCGACTTCATTCGGCAAATATTTAAAGAAAGCGCAGGTGTAGTGCTTCCTACTGATTCTAGGCAGCAGGGAACATGGATTAAACAGAATAGTACACCTGTCTATAGTATAGACAAGCTCAAACGTGGTGATCTCGTATTTTTCATGAGCTATAAAGGTTCTAGCAGCTCCGCATACAGCCGGATTGACAAATCTCAGGAGCGGATTACGCATGTGGCATTGTATTTGGGAGATGGAAAGCTTCTGCATACGTACTCCCAAAAAGCGGGCGGTGTGGTTGTGACTGATTTTTCATCGTCCTGGCAGAATCGTTTCTTATATGGAGGAAGTGTTTTGAAATAGAAATAGTAAGCTTGTAGTTCTGGTCGATAACTTAGATAAGCCGCAGCAATGCGGCTTTTTCTTGTGTATTAATATTGTATTCTTAAACACATAAGTTATTCACTGCATGAATCAATTAAACTCATGCTATATTAGTGTCTGGAGGGGGATAATAAATGCTAATTAGAGAGATTGAGGAAAAGGATAATAAGCAGGTTGAGAAACTTATAAGAACTTGCCTGATAGAATTTGGTGCAAATAAACCGGGCACAGCGTGGGCCGATCCCAATTTAGGAGATTTCTATCATCTGTATAGTGCTGAGGGATGCAAATATTGGGTTGTCGAACATGAAGGCCAGATTGTAGCCGGCTGCGGCATTGGGCCAGTTCATGGCTTCCCTGATATATGCGAACTGCAGAAGATGTATGCATTGCATGAAACGCGTGGTACCGGAGCAGCGAGTCAATTGCTTGAGATTGCCCTTGATTTCGCCAAGGATTATTATAAGCAATGCTATCTGGAGACGCTTAGCAATATGATTGCAGCTAACAAGTTCTATGCCAAAAAAGGATTTAAGCAATTAGACAAGCCTTTGAACGCGACGGAGCATTTCGCTTGTGACACATGGTATATTATTGATTTATAAAATGATTAAAGCGGGCAGCAGCCATTACAAGCAACGATATTCCTTCGGATTCTACATAATCTCAACACCCTAGGGAATGTTAACAGAGATTCATAAATTTCTATGAAGGGGAGTTTATGGTGTCTCAAAATAAAAGCCCTGCGACAAGTGAGAAGAAGTTGAAATGGTGGCAGCTGTCGTTGCTTGGGGTAGCCTGTACGGTAGGTACGGGTTTTTTTCTGGGATCCCATATTGCTATTCAACTTGGAGGCCCCTCGGCAGTTATAGCTTATATATTGGCAGCTTTCGGAGCCTATCTGGTCTATGACAAGCTGTCGCAAATGACGGCGGAGGATCCGATGGAGGGCTCTTTCCGTTCCTACGCCAAGAAGGCCTTCGGCCGTTGGGCAGGATTCAGCAGCGGCTGGGTGTACTGGTCGTCAGAGCTGCTGATTATGGGGAGCCAGCTAACAGCCCTTGCCCTGTTCTCGAGATTTTGGTTCCAGCAAGTACCGATGTGGTGCTTTGCGGCAGGATATGGCATATTGGGTCTTATCATTATTTTCATCGGGACCAAAGGGTTTGAACGGATGGAGAGCATTTTTGCTGTTATGAAGATTGCGGCCGTTTTTATGTTTCTAGTGATCGCTATACTTGCGATTGCCGGAGTACTCAGGACCAATGCTCATGGACCGACAATCCCTAGGGACTGGTTTCCCAATGGCATTCTCGGCTTTTGGGCGGGGCTCATTTTTGCTTTTTACGGCTATGGAGGTCTGGAAGCACTTGGACTAATGACGATGCGACTTAAAGATCCTAAGGAATCCCCCAAGGCCGGTAAGGTGATGCTCTTGCTATTGATGTTCATCTATGTCATCTCAATTGGCTTGGCGCTGATTCTCGAGCCCTGGCAATCCTATACTGTCAGAGAAAGCCCTTTTGTAGTAGCTCTCGTTGATTATAGGCTGTCCTTTGTTCCGCATTTGTTCAACGCCGTCCTCATTATTGCAGGATTTTCAACGATGACAGCCTCGTTATTTGCAGTCACAACAATGATCGTTACTCTAGCCAAGGATGGGGATGCACCGCGATTTTTTATTAAAGGGAAGAAAGTTGAAGGGAAGAAGCCCTTGCCGGCTATAGGTTTGACGACGGCAGGGCTGCTCGCCTCCGTTGTGTTTGCTCTGTTAATGCCCAGAAGCGTTTATGAATACATCACCACGGCCGCAGGAATTATGCTCCTGTACAACTGGCTGTTTATTTTACTGATGTCAGGTAAGCTGCTTAAGCTCACGGGCTGGGGGAAAGCCAAGCGTTACATCGGCATGTCGCTGATCAGTATGACGCTGGTGGGAACCCTGTTTCATAAAATCAGCCGTCCCGGATTCTTTATTAGCCTTGGATTTATCGTCATTATCGGGTGTGTCACTCTCATCATGCGTCATTTCTGGAATAAGGCCGATGGGGCAAAGAAGGATTCATCCGAGAGTGGCGAAGGAGCCAAGCTTCCTGCCAATATCAATTCCCGAACAAAATACGGTATGCCTCATATCCGAAGTAAAGGCCGAATCCGATAAGAGATAGACCAGAGATTACCGAGACAGCGCCAATGAGACGCCCGGTAAGGATTCGTCTGAACATGCTGGCCACCAAGGCCATGACCACATCCCACAGCATGATGCCGGCCATGATAGCACAGCTGTAGAGTAGCACCCTTTTGGCGTCGTATTTAGCGATCATGTCCGCCAGTACCGATCCGTAAATACCCATCCAGAATAGGATGGAGAGAGGATTAGAGATGGACATAATAAATCCGGCGCTAAAGGATTTTACATGCGACTCATTACCGCCACGGGTTTCCATCCCCGTCTTGCCGACTGTAAGTAAGCTTTCCACTCCGATGTAGGTCAGAATGAAGAAACCGAATAACAGAAGGAATGTTTTCATAAATGGAATGTTAAGAAAGTGGATAACACCGAAATAAACAAGCAGCATAAAAATCCCATCCGCTACCATAGCACCGAGTCCGACTAACCAGGCATGAAGAAACCCCCCCTTTATCCCCCGGTCCATCTGGGCGGCATTAATAGGCCCGATCGGCGCGGCCAACGAAAGTCCAAGCAATAAATGGCTGATCCATATGTTCAATTTTCATACCCCCAAACCTTAAGTCCTGTATTATATCCTATGATGGAAAACGACTTGTACAACTAAAATATTCCATGTACCGCTCCAGTATCCATAGTCGATTGGTAGGATGTGGGTATTCCGTATCATCTGTCGTTATAGATATTTACCGCTTAATTGTTATAGTAGTTACATTGTAGGACACATAAAGAACAAATGACTCAGTTATAGTGTATATATCGAGAAAGTCTGATTACAGAGAATTCTGTAGGTGAAAAAAATATGAGAAATAGAAGCATTACATTCAAACTGTTTATTTTGTCTGTCATTTTTTTTGCTTGTTTTTATCTTATGATTATTTTGTCGCAGTTCTTCTTCTTTGAGAAGTTCTATCAGAATTACCGCATAACTAAGGTGGAGCGGGAATTGGATAAATTCGCCTTGAAATATACGCAGGAGAAGGCAGATAACAAAGAGCTTCTACTGGAAGCTGTCAAATTTATGAGCCACAGCCGTAGTCAGTTGGCTGTCGTAAATATGGACGGAAATATGGTGATGGAAGACCCTTACCGATTAGTGCTGGAGCTTCCCGATCATAAGAGGGTCCTCGTTGCGCTATCTCTTTTTATGAGTATGAATCCGGAGAAGTTCAAGGATGCCAACATTAAAGTCGGAGATAAGTTGACGATCTGGGGAGAGAAGGACATTCGCGAGAATGAATCAACCATGGTCCTATATCCGGATATGATCAATAAGTTGAACTCTAAATCCTCCTCGATTGGCGAGAACTTCGATGGAGATTCCACACAAATTTCGGGTACTGTCGTCGATCTCGTCCTGCCAAATATCAAGAACTGGAATCAGCGTCAGGGCTTGCTCATGGTCGCTCTGTATGAGCATTTTCCGCTCTCTCCAGAGGTCAAAGAGCAGCTTAATTCGATGGTTAAGCAGGAATTCCAGTGGGTGGAGCCATGGAGCGGCACAAGCAATTTTATCATTATTGAGCCTGTCATGAAGAAGAATGGGAAAAAGGATCTGCTATTCACCGTAACTTCACTACAGGAGATTAGCGATGCGAATGAGGCGCTGCGTTGGTTGTTCATTTATGTTGGATGCGGCGGCATTATACTCATTCTGATCTTGGCGCTCTTCTTCTCCAAAATGGTTGCGAAGCCTTTAATCGCATTAAATATAATGGCCAAGAAGATGCTCAACTTTGAATTTGGATCCTTGAAACCGATTCGGCAGAAGGATGAAATAGGGAGTTTGTCTATGAGTATGCTGACGATGTCGCAGAAGCTGGACAATGCGCTACGTGAGCTAAAAGAAGCGAATCAACAATTACAGAAAGATATGGAACAGAAAGAACGAATGGAAAAGACGCAGAAGGAATTTTTCACCAATGCGTCCCATGAGCTAAAAACCCCACTAAGTATCGTCAAGAGCTTCGCCGAAGGCTTGAAGGACGGGGTGAATTTGAACAAACAGGATCATTACGTCTCCGTCATAGTCGAAGAGGCCGAGAAGATGGAGATGTTGATTACCAATATGCTGGATCTTGCGAGGTTGGATTCAGGAACCATCGAATTGCGAAAAACATCCCTTATGCTCAGTGAACTGGTAGAGAAAGTCGCCAGCAGATTAATGTACCCTTTGCAGGACAAGGGATTGGAGATCGTCGTAGTGCCGGTGAATGAACAGCCGGTTCTGGCTGATCCGCTGTGGTTCGAGCAAGTCGTCTTGAATCTGATAACGAATGCGATTCGTCATGCAGTAACAGGAAGCACAATTCTTATTGAGGTCATTAGCACACCAGATCGAACTACCTTGTTGGTGTCGAATCAAGGGGAGACCCTAAGTGAAGAGCAATTGGACCTCATATGGGAGCGATTCTATCGTGGAGAAGCATCACGCAGTCGGCAGACCGGGGGAACTGGCCTGGGACTCTCGATTGCACAGCAAATCATGGATTTGCATGGCTGCAGCTATTCGGTGAGAAATCTGCAGGATGGCGTTCAATTTATCGTCAAGTTCCCGGTTTGATCCGGAGATGGCTCATTCAAGCTATTTTGGAGTTCAACTAGGGTGCGACTGTGAATGGAGACAGATTTAGAAAGAAGGAATATCGTGAGTAAACATGTGCTTATAGTGGAGGATGAAGAGCGGATTCGAGAGGTGATCTCGGATTACTTCATTAAAGATGGCTGGCAGGTCACGGAGACGGATAATGGGCGAGATGCACTGAGCTGGTTCGAAGCCCTCTATCCCGATCTCGTCATCTTAGATATTATGATGCCTCAGATGGATGGATTTGAGGTATGCAAAGAGCTGCGACTTCGTTCGGGGGTTCCTATTATTCTATTAACAGCCAAATCGGCGGATCAGGACAAGTTGCTTGGTTACGAGCTTGGAGCGGATGACTACATTACGAAGCCGTTCAGTCCGAAGGTATTGGTTGCCAAGGCAAACTCGTTAATGAAGCGTGTCATAGACAATTATAAACCGGATGGATACCGAATCCTGTTCGGTTCCTCCGTTCTTAATACGCTGGCGCATCGGCTGGAAGTTGATGGTGTGGAGGTTGAATTAACACCTAAGGAGTATGAACTCCTGCTGCTTCTCATCAACAATAAGAATCTAGTTGTGACCCGTGAAGTGATTATCGCCCGGGTATGGGGAATTGAGTTCGAGGGAGATAACAGAGTTGTAGATTCGCATATTAAGAAGCTAAGGTCGAAGCTTGGCTATGATTCACAATTTATCCGAACCGTAATTGGCGTCGGCTATAAATTTCAACAAGAAGATTCCCTCGATCAGAAAGGAGAATTATAATGAGTTGGAAATTCATTCCTAACACTTGTACTTTTGTTAATTTATCTGCGGGTGCAACCTCTTTAATATTGACGATTCATGAGCAGTATCGACTTGCTCTATTCTCTATAGCTATTGCAGCTCTATTTGATGTGTTCGATGGGTACTTGGCACGGATAATGAACTGCAGTAGTGATTTCGGCAAGCAGCTGGATTCTTTAGCGGATATTGTTTCTTTCGGTGTGGCGCCGGTTTTTCTGGTTTTATTACATAGAACCGGTGAATTTCATTGGTTGAGCGCTGTAGCAGCAATTATATTTCTAGTATGCGGTGCCTCGAGGCTTGCTAGATTCAACATTTCGATGTCAAGCCCCCATTTTACGGGAATGCCTATAACCTGCGCCGGAACCCTGTTGGCCTGCTTGTCGCTTACGAACAACTTAAAACCATCGGTCATTATTGCGTTTATCGTTGTATTATCATTTCTAATGGTTAGCCGTATTCCGTTCCCTTCACTTAAGAATATCAGCATCAGGAAATAATCGGAGGAAGTTATGGAGACAGCTATTGATTTTGTAACGCAATATGGATATGCCGCAATTGTATTGTTGTTGGCGCTTGGGATTGTGGGGCTTCCGATCCCGGATGAGACACTGATGCTGTTTGTTGGTTATTTAGCATCAGAGCATATATTGAACTATTTTCTAGCTGTTATAGTTAGCTTCATCGGTTCAGTGACTGGAATGGCCATTACTTATGTAATTGGGAGAAGAGTCGGTTCAGCTATTATCGAGAAGTGTGGGAAATGGGTTGGGTTGACTCCTAAACGATACGACAAGGTCAAGAATTGGTTCAACAAGTACGGTGCGTGGACGATTGTTTTCGCCTATTTTATTCCCGGCATCCGGCATGTTTCCGGCTATATGTCCGGGATTTCATATCTTCCGTTTCGAAAATACATCGCTTTCTGCTGCACAGGAGCATTGGTGTGGACCATCTTGTTTATTTCGCTAGGATACTTCATCGGTGGCCGGTTTCTGCAGTAATAGACATAAATACGGAAAGACTTTCGCAATAAACTTCCGGTTGGGTGGGATCCCGCGTTAAGTTGACAACGTGGGATTTATAACATATATTGTTAGTAACAAATTGATAATAACAACATGTTACTAAGATGGGATTATAATGACGGTGCAGGTGACGATGAATGGAATTAAGGGATCGCAATGGGTTGACGGAACGGGAGTTCCTGGAACAATATCGAGCTGGAGATTACGAGCGTCCATCGGTGGCCACAGATATGGTCATCTTTACAGTAAGTGATACAGAGGAAGATAATTATCGCAAGCTGCCGGAGAAGGAGCTGCGGATCCTGCTTATTCAGCGCGGTGGGCATCCCTATCTAGGACAATGGGCGCTGCCGGGGGGATTCGTCCGTTCTACGGAGACGACGGAGCAGGCGGCTCAGCGGGAACTGCGGGAGGAGACCGGCGTCGATCATGTCTACCTGGAGCAGCTATACACCTTCAGCGAACCGGGGCGTGATCCGCGCACTTGGGTGATGAGCTGCTCTTATATGGCGCTCATCGATAGCAGTCAGGTTCAGGTTGAAGCCGGGGATGATGCGGATCATGCAGCTTGGTTCCGGCTCTCTTATCGATTGCTGCGGGAGTCAAAGGAACTGCTGGAGGACGGGTATATCAAGACGAGGCAGTACGATCTTAGCCTGATCCACGGAGATGTCTGTTTGAATGCTGTCGTAGAACGGAAGACCACATCGACAGATATAGCCCAGGCAACGGAGTACGCTATTATTTCCAATGAAGGGCTTGCCTTCGACCATGCGAAGATTATCGCCTGTGCTATCGAACGCCTGCGGGGCAAGGTCGAGTATACGGACATTGCGCTTCATTTAATGCCTAAATTGTTTACCTTAACAGAACTGCAGCAAGTATACGAGGTTATTTTGGACCGGGATCTGCTGAAGGCGGCATTCCGTCGGAAGATCGCCGATCTCGTCGAAGAAACAGATCATTATACGGAGAACGCCGGTCATCGTCCTTCAAGACTGTACCGGAGAAGTAGGGAGAGGATTTAATTGATCTATAACATCGAGGAGCTGCGCAAAGCACATAATGCGGGCCAGAAGTTTAAGTATGTGTTCTTCTGGGGACATACGCCTCTGTCAGACGGCAGCATCAATCGGAGCTGCTTCAGCCAATGGTGGAAGTGCGAATTTACGGTGGACGACGAGCGTTATTCCTGCACAGAGCAATATATGATGGCGGAGAAGGCGCGCCTGTTCAACGACGGAGAGATGGAAACTGCGATTATGAACGCCAGGCATCCGAAGGAGATGAAGGCTTATGGTCGCGCCGTGAAGAGCTTTGACAATGAAATATGGGAACAGAACTGCTATGAAATTGTGAAGCGAGGCAACTTGGCCAAATTTTCACAAAATCCGCAGATGGGGAATTTTCTGAAGTCGACGAAGAACCGGATTCTCGTGGAAGCCAGTCCGCTTGACCGTATCTGGGGTATAGGAATGGGGGATAACGATCCTCATGTGGAGAATCCGCTGAAATGGCGGGGACGCAACTTATTGGGCTTTGCACTGACAGAGGTTCGGGATCAACTCATCATAGATGATAGAAGGTAGGGGATTACCATGAATCGAAAAGAAATTGCACAAAATACGCTGCAATATATTCAGCAAGGATATTATGAAGTAAACGGACAACGGGTTGATTTCGCTGCGGAGCAGAAGCATTCCGAGGATCGCAGCATGCTGATTACGCCTGAACAAGGGGATGCACTGGTGCGCACTTGTACGCCGCCTACGCTTGGTGAACAGGCGAAGCAAACAGTCGTTAATGCGGCAACAGTCAAGGCGATACTAGATTTTACACAAGCGGGAGATGAACGGGTTGGCGTGCTCAACTTCGCCAGTGCCAAAAATCCGGGAGGCGGCTTCCTGAATGGTGCAATGGCGCAGGAGGAGAGCCTTGCTGCATCAAGCGGTCTATACGGTACTCAGCTGTGCAACGAAGGCTACTACAAGGCTAACCGTGCCTGCAAGTCCATGATGTATACCGACCATGCGATCTATTCGCCAGATGTGGTGTTTTTCCGGGATGAGAGGTTTGAGCTGCTGGATCGGCCGGTAACTGCCTCCGTATTGACGCTGCCAGCAGTCAACTATGGACAGGTACTGTTGAAGGGGGAAAATGCGGAGCAGGCGCTTCAAGTCATGCTGGATCGTATGCGTCTTTCTCTGGCTATTTTCGCTGAACGAGGCGACCGTAACTTGATTCTTGGAGCATACGGCTGCGGCGTATTCCGTAACGACCCGGTCAAGGTCGCGGGTTGGTGGCATGAGCTCCTCATAAAGGAAGGTTACGGCAAATTCTTCGAGCATATTGTATACGCAGTCCTTGACAGCTCCAAGGATCAGAAATGTATTCGAGCATTTGACAACCGTTTCGGAAGTCAAGTAGGCTAACGTTATACTCTATTCGCACTTTTGAGGAGGTCACAGATTTTGAAATATTTCTCCATATTTGCTTCCAAGAATGATATTGATGATCTAGAGGGCAAGATAGCGAGGGTGTTCGCAAGAAGCTATAAGATCGAAAGGAACGGAAGCGATTATCTCCTGCAATCCAATTCACTATTTAAGAAGCAGAAGCTGACGATTCGAATCTTGACCGAGGATGCTAATCCTGATTATTTCGAAGCGAATATTCCGGGGATGATGGGCTTTTACGACCGTATTCCTTTTGCCGATGAGCATCTGAAGGAATTGGTACTTACGCAAATCTCCGTCTTTAATACATTGCTTGCGATCGAAGCGGAGAAGGAACTGAGTGAAGGCCAATGGCAACTATGCCTTGAACTGATGTCTGCACTTGGAGGCATCGGATTCCTGCAGGAAGGTACCTTGCTTAACAGTGACGGGCAAGCGATCGTTCACCCGGACGGAAGCTCGGGTTCGGCGGATTTCAGACCTCATGCATGTACGAATAAAATTTTGGGTCCGCAGAGGACATCTGAGGAAGGCGCGCGGAGAAAGCAAACGTCTATCTTCTACATACGAGATCATGGTATACCTTATCTGGAGTCGATGCCTGAGCTTCCACCCGCAGCGGAATGCAAGTGGAAGACGCCAGAGGAAATTGCCAGAAGGGCTGTGGCCCTGCTGATTGTCATTCAGTATGCTTGCGATGTTGCTCAAGGAGAAGAGCTTGGGGAGTCCAGGGACTTTATAATCAACTTATTACGGAAATTCGGTGTGGAGGAGGAGCTGACCAACAAGGAAAGAGAGCTTCTGCAGGACGAGAATCCGACAAACCAGGCTGCTATCAATATAACTTGGCAATACGAAGCCTATTGGGCGTTGATCTGGGCGCTTGGGCTCGTGGAGAAGCTTGATTTTCCCAATCAGGTTTGCGACTGCGACTATGCTATTCAGGCTGTCTCGGAATGCGATTCCTTTGATGACTTCTATCGAAAGACATCGAACCGCAGTCATGAGGAAATTCTGGATGAAGCCGACAGAATCTATCGGCTGCACTGGGCGTGTGTAGACAGCCGGATCCATGGGCAGGAAGCACCGGCGGGCATGAATGAGAGCATCGTCATGGAGAGACGCCGTGGTCTGTTCTGGATGATCGGACGCTTTGATGAAGGCTGGGACGATATATCGATGGATACGTAGTCTTAGGTATAGTTAAATAGTCGCTGTTTACATGAATGACCGCCTTTTTATGGGCGGTTTTCTTTTTTTTATGGTATTCTTATAAGGCGTTTGGGTGGGGAATATTCTCCACTTGTCGAAGAGACGATATATACATATAAGTAATTTATTTATGGATGGAGTGTACAGCATAGATGATACTTGCAACTTGGATAATTCCGCTCGTTACATTAGTTATATTCCTCTGGTTCTACCTGAGAGATCCAAGGCGAATTATTAATGGCTTTTTGTTCAACATATTTGCTCTTTCAACAGGTGGAATATGTATTCTTGCAGCAATAACGTCCGATATTCCGATTCTTCGAATACTTGCTATATTTCCAGTCATTTTAATCTTTCTTGTATTACTCTTTGGTGGATTCGCCTTGGCGATCCTCTTGCTGATTAATGGTCGAATCTTAATCAAAAAAGAAGGTCGAAAATTTTCTAACTATCTAGCCTTACTATTAGGGATCTGCATCTTAGCTTATTTCGTCCTTTCTTTTATTCAGCCGGTTAGTTACATGCCGTGGTGGGTACAAATTTTATATTCAGGGGTAACGCTCTTACTATTCTATTTCTTCATCGATTTATCCAGCTTCCTATCGGCTTATTTCCTGTATCAGTTCAATCGTCCGAAATTGAATCAGAATTTTATAGTTGTACTCGGGAGCAGAATAATTGGACGTAGAGTTCCACCCCTGCTCGCAAATCGCATTAATAAGGCGATTGAATTTTATTATCGGCAGGAAGCGGTGACAACGCCGCCCAAGATCATTTTCTCTGGGGGAAAAGGGTCGGATGAACAAGTGTCAGAAGCCGAAGCGATGCAAGCTTATGCATTGGACAAGGGGATTCCGATTGAGGATACGATTCAAGAGAATCGATCTACGAATACATATGAGAATATGCTGTTCTCCAAGCAGATTATGGACGATTTGAGCGGAGGCAGCCGATATAACAGTATTTTCACAACAAATAACTTTCACTTGTTCCGAGCTGGAATGTATGCGCGCTTAGCGGGGTTGCCTAGTCAAGGGATCGGGGCTAAGACGGCCCTATATTATTGGCCAAATGCGATGATTCGAGAATATGTCGCTGTTGTCGTCATGAATAAGAAGCGGCATAGTATTGTCTCCGGTGTCTTATTAGGGATTCCGGTCATCGTGCTGATATTTACATTTTTTGCGAGGTAATCACAGGTTAAAGGCAAAAGGTATTGCACTTTCAACGGCCCCCGATAATGTCAAGGCGCAGTCACTGTATGAGAAGGAAGGCTACGTCAAGGACGATGAGTTCTATAATTATTTCTTAGCGTTAGCTCAAGAGTAGTAGATATGATGTGAAAAAGGCTGCCTATCCAGTAAATGGATAAGTAGCCTTTGATTTTTGTCTTTTGGGACCTGCAATACATCTAGACAGCATGATTCTTGAATTGCTTCGGCGTGAGGCCGGTATATTTCTTGAATACTTTTGTGAAATGGCTCTGATCGTGGAAATTAAGCAGACTGGCGGTGTGAAGGGGAGAAGCATCGGAGAAAGCGAGCAGCTTCTTAGCTTCTTCGATCTTCTGCCGTTGAATATAATCGGAGACGGTAATGCCTGTCTCTTGTTTGAAAAGCCTAGAAAGGGACGCCGGATGCATGCTTGCCGCTTCCGCAAGATCGGTCAGATTAATCGGCTCATAGATTCGGTTGAAAATGTAGTCCTGGCAGATCGCAATCGGCTTGGAGCTGATGTTAATACGCTGGCGACTTACACGATCGGCGAAATCAAACAGCATCTCTTGCATGGCTTGTGAGACCTCTTCTGTATCGTTAAGGTCCTCAATATGCTGAATCCAGAGATCGCAACAGTTGAAGGCTACTTCAGGATATAAACCACCGTCGATCGCGGCTTGCATCGAATGTGTAACGAGACAGATGGCCATATTTTTTTCATGGCGGAGCCGGCTTTTACGAGACAAGGTGCCGCTATTCTCAATCGAGAAGAGGTCACGATATCGGAATAATTTCTCTTTGCGTCCTTCTTTCACCCATTGCAGCAGCAACTTACCCGCTTTTAATTGATCGTGGAAGTTCATGCCTAAACGTCTATCCATCAGGTTTCGTTCTAATTCGTCGTTCAATTCGTGGGGCTTGAGAAACGGAACGCTGCGATCGATCACTTCTGTTATATCAAGCGGTCGGCGGAAAATTAAATAGTATAGTAGCGTTCCTGCATGCAACATCGATTTTTGATAGCGTACAGGCAATTGCTTGTAGTATTCTCGCAGCGATTCGAGATGAACTCCCGACAAGCCGTAGTCGTATAAGAAGCCCTCGAGTATCTCGTCCGTCACCGTCGAACTCACGGCTGGTCCAATTACGATCGCTCCCGTGCGACCGGACATTTCGCCGAAGCGGAGCCATACATATTGGTCGAATCCGTTCCATGTGCTATAGCAGGGGACATCGAATGGCGAGTGATCTGAGAAAATACCCGCAAACACCGTCTCGCTATTCGGATCAAGCGGATGTTCCGCTCCACCACGCCCGGAGTCAAATACAGCTTCTACGGAATGATCGGTTCTTAGGAGCCGAACGGGGAGCTGAAGATTGTCATGGATTAGCTTACCTAACCAAAATTCGTTATCTATGATAGTTTGTTCCAAGGATATGCCTCATTTCATCTTTACAATCTATTAAAATTATACTAGTAAGGCTGTGATTATACCATAAATTCATTCTTGAATGCGTTACAATTTCACCAGATGAAGATTTAAGGGGCAGCGAGCCGACCAGAATGGCAGTTGGACACCGGGCGGTACAAGCTGTGAAAACTGTAGAAGTTTCTAATCCTTATATTTATCTGACTAATTCATCTAAGGAGGTCATGGCGTAATAGATAGAGAGTAAGGAAGCAGATGATACAATTCTTCATCAACTAAAGCTTGAAGTGCTTGTATTCCATGTAATGAAAACGTTCACTTATTAATTGGGAGGCTTAGAAAATGGACGGTTCAATAAATAGCGGACAGAGAGTAACACCGTTCAGACGATTAACATTCGGTATAATGCTTGGATATTCGTGCATGATGATTGCTCTCATAACCCCGGCCATTCTGTTGTTAACATTTAAAATGATCGAGATCAGTCCTAAGAATTACACATCTACTTTTGGACTTGTAGCCGGAATCGGCGCTTTTTTCGCTCTGATCGGTAATCCGATCGGGGGAGCGATCAGTGATCGGACGAATAACCCTTTTGGCCGCAGACGCACATGGTTCATTATTGGACCGATCGTGGGCTGTGCAAGTCTATTGTGGCTTGGTATGGCGACTGAGGTCTGGCAAGTTATGATTGCCTGGTCTATCGCACAATTTTTCTTTAATGTCGGTATGGCAGCGTATACGGCGCTTATTCCTGATCAAGTACCCGTTGAGAAGCAAGGAACCATTTCGGGTATCCTCGGTCTTGTCTCACCACTTGCGATTGTAATCGGTATGGCACTGATGACGGTAATGACGGACGCATCATCTATGGTGAAATGGATTACGCTTGCGACCATCGGTATTCTTGGACCGGTCATCAGCACTTTCCTAATAAAAGATGGTAAAGCTGAAGTCACTATAGCAAGACCCGTCAACATATCGTTTTCTAAAAAGCTCGCCAACCTATACCCAAGTCCGAAGAAATACCCAGAATTCACTTGGGCTATTATTTCTAAATTTTTGCTGATGTTGGGATTTGGCAGCAGTACTTACTTAGCTGTAATGCTTGTGAATCGCATGGGTTATTCTGAGACTCAAGCAACTTCGGGGGTTGCAACGCTGCAAATGATTATGCTCGCGGCTATGTCTCTCACGAGTATATTTGGCGGGATGTTGTCTGACAAGGTTAAGAAGCAGAAGCCGTTCCTTTACGGGTCTGCCTTGATAATGGTGATCGGTACTTTAGTATTCGCGTTTATGCAGGATTTCACGGCGTTCATTATCGCCATTATTTTTATTGGCCTTGGTGCGGGCTGCTTCTCGGCAGTGGATACAGCTTTAGTGGCTCGTATTTTACCGCGGAAGGAAGACGCAGCTAAAGATTTTGGACTCATGAATGTAGCTAATGCACTTCCACAATCGATTGTTCCGGCCATAGCGCCCTTGCTGCTTGGTCTTGGAGGATGGGGATTCTTCTATGTCACCTTGGCAGTGTGTCTCCTCATGAGTATTCTTGCCACGAAGCCACTTCCTGAAATAGGAGAGCCGTTCGGAACAAATAGAACAGATGGAACGAAAACAGAGAAGTAACTATGCAATTGCTATATCTAAGTTGAAAGCAACAGGATATTCATATAGATGAAAGGTATGATTTTTTATATGTCGAACCATGATACTGCTCTACACTATGAACCAACGATTCAATATGTACAGAATGTTAACGGTCCAACATTAGGCTATTCAACTGACTCAGGAGTTCGCATTATCGAGAAGGATGGCTTGCATTTTAAGAACTTAAGTAAAGACGGAATCCTGAAGCCATATGAAGACTGGAGATTGCCAGCTGAGGAGCGCGCCAAAGACCTTGCTTCCAGACTTTCTATTGAAGAAATCGCAGGATTAATGCTATATAGCTCACACCAGAATATTCCGGCAAGAAACGGCGGCTGGTTCGGGGGAACATACGCTGGTAAATCTTATGAAGAGAGTGGTGCCAAGCCATGGGATTTAACGGATGAACAGATTGCCTTCCTGAAGCAGGCTCATCTTCGTCATGTGCTGATTATGACGGTTGATAATGCTGAGATGGCGGCACGTTGGAACAATCGTCTCCAGGCTGTAGCTGAAGGAAGTGGCCTAGGGATTCCGGTGAACAACAGTTCAGACCCTCGTCACGGCTTTGATGCGAGTTCCGAGTTCAATGCAGGTGCAGCCTCAACGTCCCGAGTGTCATTCTGGCCGGAAACGCTAGGACTCGCGGCTACCTTTGATCCAGAGGTAACTCGCAAATTTGCTGAGATTGCTTCGAAGGAATATCGTGCCCTCGGTATACTAACAGCGCTATCACCGCAGATTGACATCGCCACCGATCCACGCTGGCATCGCTTCAACGGAACATTCGGTGAAGACTCCAAGTTGTCCGCTGATATGGCCCGTTCCTATGTAGACGGTTTCCAGACATCTGATGATGAAACGTCAGAGGGCTGGGGTTCAGATAGTGTAAATGCTATGGTGAAGCATTGGCCTGGCGGCGGTTCGGGTGAAGGCGGTAGAGATGCGCATTTCGGCTGCGGCAAATATGCCGTATATCCAGGCAATAATTTTGATGAACATCTGATACCGTTCACTGAAGGGGCCTTCCAGTTGGAGGGCAAGACTGGACGAGCTGCGGCGGTAATGCCATACTACACGATCTCATATGAGCAGGATCAGAAAAATGGAGAGAATGTCGGCAATTCTTTTAACCGCTATTTGATTACGGATCTGCTCCGAGAGCAATACGGTTATGATGGTGTTGTATGTACGGACTGGAGCATTACTGCCGATGAATCCGATCGTAAAGATACGGTATTTAGCGGGAAATCATGGGGGGTAGAGCATCTCTCCGTAGCAGAACGGCATTATAAGCTGTTAATGGCAGGTGTAGACCAATTTGGCGGCAATAATGATGCGGGGCCTGTATTGGAAGCCTATCAAATGGGCGTGGCGGAACACGGAGAGGAGTTCATGAGAACTCGTTTCGAGCAATCCGCAGTTCGGCTGCTGCTGAACATCTTCCGTCCAGGTTTATTCGAGAATCCTTATCTGAAGCATGGGGAGAGCAGCAAGGTCGTCGGCTGTCCTGAGTTCATGGAAGCAGGCTATGAGGCACAACTGAAATCGATGGTTCTTCTGAAGAATAAGGGGAAGGTACTTCCGATCCAAGGGCGCAAGAAAGTCTATATTCCACAGCGGTTGCTACCTGCGGGTATGAACTGGGTCGGCATGCCAACACCAGAGAAGTTGGAGTACCCAGTTGATCTTAGTATCATAGCTGAGTATTTCGATTTCACTGAGAACTCGGAAGAAGCAGATTTCGGACTTGTGTTCATTGAGAATCCGGATTCTGGTGTTGGGTATAGCCAAGAAGATGCGGATCAAGGAGGCAATGGCTATGTACCGATTAGTCTTCAATACCGTCCGTATACCGCAGAATTTGCTCGTGAATGCAGTATTGCAGGGGATCGACGAGACAATGATGTGCTGAATCGCACATATAAGGGCAAAACCGTGAGGACACGTAATTCACATGATCTGGAAGCTGTTCTCGATACGAGGGAAAAGATGAAGGGTAAACCAATTATCGTATCCTTGCTACAATCGAATCCGACCATCGTTGCTGAATTTGAGTCTGCTGCTGATGTAATCCTCACTAATTTCGGTGTGAACGTACGGGCTATTATGGAAGTGCTGATGGGCTCCTTTGAGCCATCCGGTCTGCTCCCATTCCAAATGCCGGCTAACATGAAGACGGTTGAGGAACAATTTGAGGACGTTCCACACGATATGGAATGCTATGTTGATTCGGAAGGTCATGTTTATGATTTCGGCTATGGTATGAACTGGGGCGGCGTCATTGAAGATGAACGTACGGTGAAATACAAGAAAACACGTTAATCAATTAATTAGCTAAAAAAATGACTCCTGTCTAGTCCGGTACAGGAGTCATTTTATATGCCATTTGGCAATTACTCGCCCCAATATTGCTGAGCGATTCTTTGCCCTTGGTCAATCTTCGCCCATTGCTCATCTTCAGTCAGTTCATTGCCGCCGTCACAGGAGGCAAAGCCGCACTGGTGCGAGAGGAGCAAGCGTTCTTTCGGGATAATCTTGGACGCTTCGTCAAGCAATTGGAGTACACGAGATTCGTCGTCAAGGGTATTTGTTTTGCTCGATAGCAGACCAAGTACGATTTCAGTATCAGGCTTATCCTTGAACACTGCAAGTGCGTCAAGTGAACCAGCTCGGTCGTCATCCCACTCCAGGAAGAAGCGGTCGTATTTCAGTTGCTTCAAGAACAAATCGGCAATTTTGCTGTACGAGCCGCCGCCCATATTTCGAGAATCGTAGTTGCCACGGCAGTTGTGTGTCCACATTTTCAGCCCAAGGCTGTGACCATAGTCAATTACAGTGTTGTTGATGTCGATAAATTCCGTCGCCAATGCCTGCACGGTTTCTTGATCAATATTTTGGCCCGTGTACGGAGAGTTGGGGTTGTCATCCGCAAAAATCTCCCAAAGGCAATCATCGAATTGCAGAATTTTACCCCCCGCTGCGGCGTATTCCTGAACGAATTCTTTGTACGCTTGAATAAGACCCGCTTTTAATTCCTGCGGTGTGGCATAGACGGAATCTTTGCCGCCGATGTTGTCCGACCACGAGAGCTCTCCGAAGATATGCGATGGTGATGGAATGCATAGCTTTGTTTCTCTGTCACCTGCAATTTCTGCTTGTCTTTTGAAAATTTCAATAAAATGATGGTTCTTACTGCTAAGAGGTTCTGTAATGCGTAGACCAATGTCACGGCGTGTTTCATATTTTTGCGTCTCGTCGAGGTCACGGAAGAAGTAGCCGTGCTCAGCAATATAGCGGCTGATACCTGCTAATCCCCATACAAAGTCCAGGTGCCACATAGACTTCGAGAACTCGCCGTCCGTAATGATCTCAAGCCCATGCTGAATTTCCTTATCTATTACATGTTTCGTTGCTTCATATTCACATTCTTCATATCCTAAAAAATCAGCATAAAATGGATAAGTAATATCGTCGCGATGTTCGATTTGGTGTTTGTAGCTTAGTAGATTTTCGGGACGTAGTAGACTGCCGACGGTTTGAAATTTCTTGCTCATTGTGAAGCCCTCCTAAATGATTGATACCAAATGTTTGATATAAACAATCTAATATAAGAAGGGTCGTATAGGGTAACGCCATTATTCTATGTTCCGTTATAGCTATTGGCTATACCTAACCGCCCATAAGAACATCGTACTCGGATACTACTTGTTTTAATTCTTCCAGGTACATCATGGCCTGCTTAGTGAGTTGTATGGAATTGTGAGCAATCCAGCCAACAACTATAGAATCGTCGACACGAAGCGGCACAGCCGTAATGTCATCCCCATTCAAATCCGCGCTGACAATTCCCGTTGAAATCGTGTAGCCGTTGAGACCGATCATCAGGTTGAAAATGGTTGCCCTGTCGCTAACACGGATGGTTTTCTTGCTATATGCCGTGCTGAGGATTTCCTCCGAAAAATAGAACGAGTTGTTCTCACCCTGATCAAAAGAGAGGCAGGGATACTCTTCTAAATCCTCAGGCGTGACATACTCTTGCTGGGCAAGAGGGTTCGACGTACTAACGAAAATATGCGGCTTGGCGGTAAACAGTGGATGGAAGGTCAATCCGTTCTCGCGTAACAGCTTTTCGAGTACCCTTCGATTAAACGGGTTCATATACAGAATGCCAAGCTCACTCCGCAAAGTCTTTACATCCTCGATAATTTCATGGGTTCGTGTCTCACGTAATGTAAATTCATATTCGTCAGTATTGGTCTTCTTGACCATATTCACGAACGCGTTAACAGCAAAGGCATAGTGTTGGGTCGAGATCGAACATAATCGGCGCGACGGTTTCTTACTCAAGTAGCGCTGTTCAAGCAGGCTTGCTTGCTCGACGACTTGCCGGGCATAACCAAGAAACTCCACGCCGTCCATCGTCAGTGTAATGCCTTTCGGGGTTCGGGTAAAAAGTTCGACACCGACTTCGGCTTCCAAGTCCTTCACAGCGTTGGACAAGGATGGTTGTGATATAAAAAGGCTCTCCGCCGCCTTATTGATCGATCCACAGTTCACGATTTCGATAAAGTACTTAAGTTGCTGCAATGTCATCGGATTTTCCTCCCGGTCAAGTATGGGATATTTGTTCTATTTTTTGTGCTTTAATTCTCTCTATGCTATATACATAGTATCTGCGTAAAATATTGACTGCTGTTTGCAGAATTATATCATATTCAGTATGAGCAAAATATTTTGAATGAAGAAATGAAATCAACGAAGCTAGTAGGTGGCCAAATTGACCCTTAATATACTAAACAGCGAGGTGCACAGCCTCTTTGATCAATTCACGGATCTAATCCAAGGACAAACCCGGCAGCGGTCATGGGAACAGCATATCACGATTCCTTCGCAGGTTGGAGAGGGAAGCATTTTGAGAACGCTGATCCGTCCCGGTATGGAAATTGTTGTAACCGACCTGACCTATGCACAGGATATCAAGCTTCGCATTCAGGAAGCCTGCCCGCTGTTTGAGCTTAGCTATTGTCTTAGCGGAGACATTTATTGTGAATGGGATGGCAAAGAAAGCCATACTCGTCATTGGACGGGCAATGTGCTATTTTTCGAGGATGAATTGGTCTATGAAGAGAAGAAGGCGGATGTCCGTCATCAAATGTTGGAAGTCCGCTTGTCCCCGCAGGCGCTGTTCCATTATGCAGCTGATCCGAGCGAAAAGCATAGAATGGAGACTTGGCTGTCACGCCATAAGGGACATATTAATCCCTACCAGAATACACCGGAGATTCATCGATGTGTGTTGGATATGATGAACTGTTCTTATGATGGTGCGCTGAAACGATTGTATATGGAGAGTAAAGCGATGGAGCTGATCGCTTTGTTTGGGGAAGTGGAAGGTTATGAAATGGAGAGCCATAGCCGCTTTCTGACACGTGATGATCTACTGAAACTGGATCAAGCCAGGCAACTAGTGATCTGCAATTTCGAACAGCCGTTATCGCTACAGGAGCTGTCGCGTAGAGTTGGGCTTAATGAATTCAAGTTGAAGAAGGGCTTCCGGGAACGTTTTGGCATGACCGTATTCGAGCTAGTTCGGAAGCAGAGAATGGAGAAGGCCCTGTATTATATGGAAGTACAGCAGATGAATATAGGGGAAGCGGCGGTAGCAGTGGGCTATAGTAATGTCAGCAATTTCACGACAGCTTTCCGTAAAATTTATGGATACAATCCAAGCGAATATCTCAAGAGGTTCTCTCATTAATTATAGTAAAAGAATAGATGAGATGTTATAAGAGGGATTTCGGACATGATCAGCATGTTCGGAGTCCCTTATTTGTGTTCTCTCCTTTTACAGGGAAAGAAAATACCTTTGCAGGTAGAACGCCATTTTATTATCGCTGATAATGGTTATCAATTGATCATCCAGTTCACTATAGGGAAGGGAGTTGCAATAAATGACTTTGAATAATCTGACTGCTGCCCTTGCGAGTGAAGTTGAAGCGATACCCCAGGCCAATCCGCGCCGTTGGTTCGCCTTAATACTGATTTTGCTGCCAACGCTTCTGATTTCGCTGAACAATTATATGATGCAGGTGGCGCTTCCAAGCATGCAAGCGAGCGTTCATGCCAGCTTCGCTGAAGCACAGCTTATATTCTCAGGATATTCGTTAGGGCTGGCCATTGCCTTGATCCTGGGTGGGAAGCTGGGAGATATGTATGGCCGAAAACGAATGCTATGGATTGGGGTTATGGGCTTTACTTGTATGTGTTTGCTCGGCGGATTGGTGTCCGACCCTACTTTACTCATTATGATTCGCATCGTTCAAGGGCTGTCGGCAGCGATGATTCAACCGCAGGTTTTGTCCATCATGCAAAGCAGCTTTCTCCCCAGTGAAAAAGGGTTAGTCTTCGCCATTTACGGCGCAGTTATCGGTATCGGATTCACTTTGGGACTGATACTGGGCGGTTTATTGGTGGACTTGAATTTATTTGGTCTTGGTTGGCGAATCGTATTTCTATT
Organism: Paenibacillus motobuensis; assembly: GCF_039521865.1. Taxonomy (NCBI): domain Bacteria; kingdom Bacillati; phylum Bacillota; class Bacilli; order Caryophanales; family Paenibacillaceae; genus Paenibacillus; species Paenibacillus motobuensis. The sequence goes on from NZ_BAAACX010000006.1 coordinate 246,991, forward strand.
TAATGTACCGTTTGGACTGATAGTGATGATGGGACTGCACATCGTTCCTGAATCCCGCGGACAGGCCAGCCAGTATATTGACTGGTTCGGGATTGTCCTGATTATACCCGGCTTGCTGATGCTCATATATCCGCTAACGATTGGGCAGAAGCAAGGCTGGCCGCTATGGACCTGGGGCTGTTTGATAGTGTCCATCTTGCTGCTATTGGTATTTGTGCTTTTGCAGAAACAGAGAGAAGAGACGGGGCGCACACCATTGGTGGGGCTGTCCATTTTTAAAATTGGGTCATTCCGCGTTGGAATCATTACAGAGCTGGTGGTATATCTTAGCATGTTTACTTTTTTCTTCATCCTGAATTATTATTTACAGTCGGGACTACATTTCGGTATTGCAGAGACAAGTCTTGTCTTTTTGCCGCTGGGCCTTGGATTCTTCACCACCTCATTATTGTCATCACGGATAGTGCAGAGATGGGGGGCTGTGGTATTAAAAACGGGGATGCTTACGATGGGAGCCAGCTTATTTATACTGATCTGGTCCTTGCGAATCGATGCTGTTCATTTATTCCATTGGCAAAATATAATGATTCTATCGGTATATGGGCTAGGTCTGGGCATGGCGACAACACCGCTGGCTAATAAGATCCTGCATCAGGTGCCACCGGCATTGGCCGGAACTGGTTCAGGGCTATTCACAACCTTGATGTATTTGGCAAACGTTTTTGGGGTAGCATTGATTAGCATTTTATTCTCGGCTGTCCTGCGCTCCCCCTTTGCGGAAGCCAGCCTGGAGGATTATGTTCGAGCTTTTTCCATGTCGACTGCAGTGAGCGGTGGCTTGGCTATAGCGGCATTTGGTTGCATCAGCAGGTTAAAAGAGAAGGAAGTACGGGAACGTGAATGATTGACAAACTTGATTATCATTAGTTAATTTATTAATATAAGTTAACTAAATTAATAGGATGATGAGCATGACCAATACGGATATTTCTCTAAGGGAGATCAAAAAGGCGCGAGCTAAGATTGCGCTTTATGAAGTCAGTCTGTCTTTAATGGAAGATAAGATGTTTCACGAAGTCATGGTAGAAGACATTTGTCAGAAAGCGGAGCTATCGCGCGTTACTTTCTTTAAGTTTTTTCCAAAAAAGGAAGATGTGCTTATCTATTTCATGCAAATATGGCTTACTGAACGGATTATCGAAATCGATAGCATGCATAAGCGTGGTTTCGATGCGATCAGGTATCTGCTCTCCAAAGTAGGAGAGCAAGCCGGGACGATCACCGGCATCATGCCAAGCCTGATTTCTTTCCTCGCCCAAATGAAGATGCATCCCTCTCTGCCGGACTTTAGCAGAGCTGAAATCCGGCTCCTGTTCCCCGATGAAGAAGAAATAGGGAGTCAGGCACCGAATCTTTATGATCTTTTTAAGCGCAGCATGTCAGAAGCCGCGGAATTGCAGCAGCTCAAGCAGGGAATATCCGTCGATGATGCAGTGAAGATTCTGTTTACTATCTTTTATGGCTCTTTCCTGACCGCTCAGCAATACGCTTCTTCCGATATTATCGGCTTCTATGAAGTGCATCTTCAATTGCTTGAAAACTAATAATGAGAGCATTACGGAGTTTAGTGTCATACTTGATGACTTTATGTAAAAGCCAATACCGTTATACGGTGTTGGCTTTTTAACTTTTGTATTCGTCGAGAACCAGCCCAATAGTCCCTAAAATACATATACTTACTCCAATAAATATATTTACTCAAGTTAACTTATGGATTATAATTTGCCTTATAAGAATTATGATCTCAATTTCGGGAAGGAGATTTATATGGCTACAGGGATTGATGAGCTGCAGGTTGTGATCGGAACAGGACCACTAGGAATAGCAGTAATGGAGGAACTTCTTCGTAAGGGGAAAAGTGTACGGATGGTGAACCGAAGCGGCCGGGCGAGCGTACCTTCAGGAGTACAGGTCGTCAAAGGGAATGCCGCCGATGTGGAGAGTATCAGTCATGCTTGCAGGGGAGCTTCGGTTATATATCACTGTGCTAAAGCTCCTTATACAGAATGGCCGGAGAAGTTCCCGCCAATCATGCAGGGCATCATTGATGCAGCCGCAAGGGAAAAGGCTAAAATCGTTTATGGAGATAATCTATATATGTACGGAAGCAAGTACCAGGTTCTAACAGAAGATTTACCGAATGACGCGATCGGGCGCAAAGGAAGAACTCGCGCTCAAATGGCTGATGCGCTGCTGGATGCGCATCATAGCGGGAAGATACAGGCGACAATAGGCCGCGGCGCTGACTTTTACGGTCCTAGAGTGCTGGATTCCTCGTTAGGTGAACGAATCTTCCAAGCTGCGTTAGATGGCAGACCTGCAGAAGTACTAGGAAATATTGATATTCCTCATACGTATCTTTATATCCGCGATTTTGCTAAAGGTTTGGTTACACTTGGGGAGCGCCAAGAGGCGTTAGGTCAGGCATGGCATATTCCAGGCGCATCTACAATAACAACGAGACAAATCGTCAATATGGTCTATGAAACGGTAGGCAAACGGCCTAAATTTCGCATCGCACCTAAATTCTTTGTATCTCTGATGGGCTTGTTCAACGCCAACATGAGAGAGATTAAAGAAACGCTCTATTTTTTTGAGAAACCTTTCATTGTTAACACGAGCAAATATGAACAAGTGTTTGGTACGGATACGACGCCACATGAGCTAGCGATTGCAGAAACGATGGATTGGTTCAGAAACAGGTCTCAAAAATGAATCAGCTGTAAATACTTCAGATCACTTGATGTATAAAATTAAATCTCAGAGGAAGCCTCCTTTATTTAAAAATGGTATGTTCAATTTTGCTTAGAAGTGGTATTTTATGGGTGGTAAGCTGGCTTGTTATCATAAAAATGACCAATTCTAAAAATGAAGATAGGGAGGTGTAATATGAAAATACTCGTAGCAGGTGCAACAGGAGTGATCGGCCGCCTGCTGCTCCCCAAATTGGTGGAAGCAGGACATGAAGTTATCGGAATGACCCGGAATCAGGAACGAACAGAGCTTATTCAAATATTAGGCGCAGAAGCCCTTGTACTTGATATTTTTGACCGGGAAGCCGTGCTTTCCGCAATGATGGACATCCGGCCGGATGTCGTTATTCATCAACTCACCTCATTAAGTTCTCGGAACTTCCAGGAAAATTCCAGAATTAGAATTGAGGGGACTCGTAATTTGGTGGATGCTGCGAAGGCTGCAGGGGTGAAGCGAATGATTGCACAGAGTATTGCCTGGGCATATGAACCAGGTGATCAGCCGGCTAGCGAAGAAGATCCACTAGATATAGATGCACCATTACCACGAAAGACAAATATCGATGGCATTGTTGCTTTGGAGCAGGCGGTGGCTGAAATCCCGGATCATGTGATTTTACGTTACGGGATGTTCTATGGCCCTGGGACGTGGTACGACATTGATGGTGAAATGGCGAAGCAGGTACTAAATCATCAGCTTCCAGCCACCGATGGAGTTATGTCATTCCTTCATGTCGAGGATGCGGCCCATGCGGCATTATTGGCTCTAAATTGGCCACCCGGTCCCATCAATATCGTAGATGATGAGCCGGCAACGGGAATCGACTGGCTACCGATCTACGCGAAAGCCTTGCAAGCCCCTGCTCCGGAATATCAGAAAGGGAGACAGGGATGGGAACGCGGCGCATCGAACGCTACAGCGAGGACCGTATATGGTTGGGAACTGCTATATCCTACGTGGAGAACGGGGCTGCTTCAGGTGTAAGCTAGAACAGCATCTTCATCAGATGCTTATTTCCTTTTGACATTGGTTTGATATCAAACTATAATATAGCTATGCAAACAAGAGACATCGTTTCATTAATCTCCAAAATTAGAGAGAAGGTCAATCGGTTTATTGTATCAGAGATGGAGAAGAACGGGATTGACACCATAGGCACGTCACATGGCGATATTATTTATGCGCTCTTCACCACGCCTAGAATGACTATGGCCGAGATCTCCCACAAGATTAATAAGGATAAGTCTACAGTAACAGCACTTGTTGAGAAGCTGGTTCAACTGGGATATGTGACAAAAGAAAGGAGCCAAGAGGACGCGAGAGTTGTTCATGTGGCATTAACTCCCAAGGGTGGAGAGTTAGAGCACATCTTTGAATCCATATCCCACAAAATGTTAGACGTATTCTACTCCAACATCTCTGATCAAGAAAAAGAAGACTTGCTTCAAGTATTATCAAAGATCTATAACAATTTCTAAATTTTTTTCGGTAAATGGTTTGATGTCAAACTAAATTACTTTGGAGGGATTCATCATGAAGGACTATACGAAATTATTACCAGATCATACGGCGAAGTACGTGGGGGATAACGATTTGTACCTGGAGGTATTTAAGGGGGAGAGCTCCATAGAGGTAGTTGCATCCAGACCCCCTTTGCTATTTGTGCACGGCGCCTTTACAGGGAGCTGGATGTGGAGCAAGTACATTCCTTATTTTATCCGTGAGGGATGGACCTGTTATTGTATGAACCTGAGAAGTCACTACAAGAGCAGACAGCTGGATATGACGAAGATAACCTTTGAAGATTATTTAGAGGATATTAAAGAAATCATGGAGGAAGAGTTCGAGATCGCGCCGATTCTTATCGGGTTTAGCATGGGCGGGATATTGAGCCAAAAACTGGCTGAGACCGTCGATATTACTGGTTTAGTCCTAATCGACTCGGTCATAAGCAGAGAAGTTCATGAAGCAGCACCATACGAGGAATTAGCCCAGACGATTACGGACATCATCGTACCCGCCCCGGTTCGCGAAGAACATTCTAGCATAGATGAATCAGCAGATGATATTGAGTTCCAAAGAAAGTATCTAGGAACGGAGTCTGCTAAGGCATACAATGCATTTTCTTTTACAACGGAATCACAAGGTATATCTATAGACAGCTCATTAATCTCCTGCCCTTGTCTGGTGATCAAAGCCGTATCTAGCGATAATGATGATCTCCAGGGGAAGATAACCGCAGAGCTGCTTCGCGGGGAGTATTTTGGACTATGGGGCACAACGCACACCGGTGTACTCGTAGGACAGAGATATATGGAATCCGTAGAGAAAATCCTGGAATGGTTGAGGAAGCAGTCAGTCCAGCAATAGCACTGCTTGATTTTCTAAGTGTAATTATTTATAAGGTTACCTCATAAACCTTCTTTAGAACGAATAAAGGAGGTTATATGTTGGACCAATCGGCACTTTTCGAGCATCGCTTCTGGCTGCAAATTTTAGGTGATCACTCAAGATTTATTTTCAACACACTCTCACCGAAAGAAACGGCAGATATACAAACCGCCCATCAGTTCATTCAAGCCTTCGACCAGCTTCTCAATCAAGCGCGTGATGTAGGGTCGGATGCTCAGCTTGGAACGCTAAATAAGCAAGCCTACAGTCTGACCGTTAACCTACGACAATTCAAGCTGAACATTCTGGAACGTCAACTCGTCAAGCAAATTACGATTGCATTAACGCCAACCTTCATTAATCATATGGTGAATGAGCTAGAGGAGTATCTGCGTATTCTAAACAGCTTGCTTGAAGGGGAGCCGGTACCGCAATTCGATGCGCTGCATCATGATTTTCTATGGCTGTCTGATGCGGCCGGTCATGCTGCAGCCATATCCAGTGATTTGGATTTTGTCGAGAAGCGGTTGATTGCCAGAAGTCAGGCCTTTGAGGGGCACTTTCAACAGTTTTATTTGAAAAGTATTGAGATGGCGGGTTACATGAGAACAGAACTTCGGGATTTTCCAGCATTCCGGAGATTTCATACGGATGTTGATATGGAAATGAATTTGTTCAGGGCCTTTTTGAAAGAGCTGGAGGACTTGGAGCTATCGGCGGAAGTATTGGATCGCATTTCACCGCTTATGCCGGATCATATGATGAGGGAAGAGTGTTATTACTTAATGAAGCTGGCTCAATTAGGTTTGGTGCAAGATCCGGAATGTACACCGGATAAACCGAGAATAGAAGAGGAGATCTAGCATGCCGCTGCAAAGCGGCTTTTTCATTTACTGACAGGATTATTCAAGTTCAGCGCATAACATCCTCCTCGCGATACATAATATGGATGTTTTCATGAATAATCCGGTCAACTGATCGAGGACGCGAGGTGCAAGCAATGAGGGCTGTAACATATCAAGGAGTAAAGTCAGTAGAAGTCAAAGACGTTAGCGATCCGGCGCTTGAACATAAAGATGACATTATCGTCCGGATTACGAGCACAGCGATATGCGGATCAGACTTGCATCTTTACCAGGGGGACTTCCCGCTGCCGAAAGGGTATATTATCGGTCATGAGCCGATGGGGATCGTAGAAGAGGTGGGGCCTGAAGTCACACGGGTCAAAAAGGGAGATCGAGTCGTCATTCCTTTCAATGTCGCATGCGGTCATTGCAGTTATTGCAAGCGTCATTTGGAAAGCCAGTGCGATAATAGCAACCCCCATTACGATTCAGGAGGATATTTCGGATATTCGGAGAAATTCGGCGACTATCCAGGCGGACAAGCACAATATTTACGTGTTCCGTTCGGCAACTTTACACCGTTCGTGATTCCTCCCTCATGCGAGCTAGAGGATGAATCCCTCATGTTCTTGTCCGACGTGCTCCCTACTGCTTATTGGAGCGTCGATCATGCAGGAGTAAAGCCTGGGGATACGGTCATTGTACTTGGAAGTGGACCAGTCGGACTTATGGTTCAGCGTTTCGCCTGGATGAAAGGAGCCAAACGCGTTATTGCCGTCGATTATCTCACCTATCGCATGGAGCGGGCAAAGCAAATCAATCATGTGGAGACATTTGATTTCACGAAGCATGACGATATGGGGGAGCATCTGAAGGAAATAACTCACGGCGGGGCCGATGTTGTAATCGATTGCGTTGGCATGGACGGCAAGAAGTCTGCCCTGGAATATATCGAACAGAAGCTGAAGCTGCAGGGCGGAACACTCGGTCCAATCCAAATTGCTACAAAGGCAGTGCGGAAATGCGGAACCGTTCAATTCACGGGAGTATACGGGGGGAATTACAATGCATTCCCGCTTGGTGCTTTTTTCGCGAGAAATATTACCCTGAAGATGGGACAAGCTCCAGTCATACACTACATGCCTGAGCTGTACAATAAAATCGTAGAGGGAAGTTTTGATCCAACGAATATCATTACACATCGTTTACCATTGGAACAAGCAAGCGATGCTTATCGGATTTTCAATGATCACGAAGAAGATTGCATCAAGGTTGTATTGAAGCCTTAAGTTTTATGTCTCTAATTGTGTAAGGAGCTCGGCAATATGTTGATTAGGATGAAGAATTCCATTAATATTAATGTAGATGATACAAAATTAAAATATTATTGACGGACTAAGCTGAACATCTTCAAGAGATCGTGTTCATGTCGTAAGATATGGAAATTATCCTTGAGGATGTTTTTTCATTTGATGGATGCATTCTATGATCACATAGTAGATTGCTAGATAAAGTGAACTGAAAATTACCGATCAAGCAACGATCGAATCTATCATGAACCATTTATCCGGCATCAAGCTGCGGAAGGATTCTGCTAAGGGGTATAACGGGGATGAGTATGAAATCTGGTTTCATACATGGAGCGGTCCAACCTTTGGTATACGTTATGATAGTCCAGATTACCTGCGAATTTATAACGGTTCCAGTAATCAGAAGAAATATAGCTCCCGAATATGAAATTGTGAACCAATTCAATCCTAGTGTCATCGAGGATCTGTTCAAATAATATACAAGGAGCGATGGCCTTGAGTACTTGGGGGTGACGAGCTACGAGACGTTAAGGAAGGCGGCAAGACCTATACCGTTAACCTATTAAAGTACCGATAAAGTATATAGAATAACTAGTAGAGAATGTAGTATAATTTGCTAACCTGAGGTGGCGATCATATGACAAACAATCTCCTTGCTGAGATCCGCCAGCGTTGTATTGAGAATGGCATGCAGCCAACAGATGTCCCTTCTCCATTAACAATGGCGACTGAAGAACATTTACAGCAGCAACAGAGGCTTTATGCCGACATCCTAGAGGTTACGGAGATTTTTGGAGAGAACACAATTAAGCTATTGAATGGTCAGATGGTACTATTTCTCGTTACGGATGACAAAGGTCTCGTTATTGATTCCTTCGGGGATCGGATCATGAAAGAAAATCTATCGCAGTTAAACATTAAAGAAGGTAGTTTGCTTATTGAGCGAGAAGTGGGGATTTGCGCCACTCTGATCGCCCTTGACAAGAAGATTCCTTTCCAGACAGTAGGGACGGATCATTTCCATCTTGCTTTACACAATTCTGCTTGTCATAGTGTTCCGTTTTCTTTCCCTGACGGTTATGGAGGACAGGGAGTGTTGGAAGGTACAATCTCACTTATGACCAGTGTTGTTGAATTTAGCAATTATCCCCTTGCAATGCTAGTTAACATGGTTGAGTCAATGGCGCGAGAGTTGATCTTAAGAAGAACGAATCAGCGTCAATTAGATTTGCATCACTTGATGGTCAATAATCTGGATACAGGAATCCTCTTGGTGGATCGTAAAGGAATTATTGTTGATTATAACAAGGTCGCGCATAATATGATCCCGGATTTCATTGCGATAGGGCGGTCTTCTCTCCATATCACTGAGCTGGGACCTTATTTTAGTGAAGCGATTACGAATGGCCTTCCTCAGCGGGACTTTGAGATCCATTACAATGACAAAGGAGTACACACGATTTGTCTCGTGGATATCATTCCCATTTTTGAGAAGGGAAATATTGAAGGCGCATATGCTCAGTTTCGCGATATCACGGAACGCTATTATTTAGAGCAGCAGGTGATTGTCAGTGAGAAGCTCTCAGCGATTGGCAAGCTGGCAGCGGGTCTGGCGCACGAGATACGTAATCCGCTAACTACGATTATGGGCTTCGTGCAAATTACCCGTTCACGACCACTTGACCCTGTAACTACACGGTATCTGGGCTATGTTCATGAAGAATTGGAGCGTGTTAAGAACCTCGTCTCCGATTTCGTTACGATGTCCAAGCCATCTGTTCCGATAATTAAACCGATTGAAATCAATACCTTTCTGGATAGCGTGCTTCGATTTATGGAAGGGCATGCCGCTCTGCATGATGTACGCTTTGCTCGAGACTACTATACCGCCTCTGAGGAGATTTTGCTTGCTGACGCAGCTCAGATCAAGCAGGTGTTGATTAATATTTTGCAAAATGCCGTTGAGGCTTCCGAACCAAAGGAGATCGTTACTTTGAAGACAAGGAAGCTGGGCAATAGTCTAGTAATCACAGTCTCTGACAATGGCATCGGGATTAGTCCAGAGAATCTGACCAAAATTCAGAATCCTTTCTTTACAACGAAAGATAATGGAACGGGCCTCGGGTTATCTGTTTCCTATCGTATTATTAATAATCACAACGGAGAAATTACCATCGATTCAAGACTAGGTGTAGGTACGGATTTCAATATTCATTTACCTTTGACATGTGACAACATAAAGGAGTGTTCAATGTGAAAAATGTTGTACAAATCTTAGTTGAGACCCTCGTCAACCTTGGTATTTCACATGCTTTTGGAATTCCAGGAAAATCGATTGCCCCTCTGGTATTGGAGTTTGGCAACCAGGATATTGAATTTATCTTGGGAAGACACGAGAGTGGAGCCGGATTCGCTGCCGGGGGCTACGCTCTTACGAATAACAATTTGGGGGTTGTCGTAGCAACGTCTGGACCGGGAGGCACTAATCTTGTTACAGCCGCAGCGCATGCGAAAATGAACTGCCTGCCTGTACTTTTTATTACCGGACATCAGTCGGTAGCGGAAATGGGGATCCCGCAATGTCAGGATTCTTCGCAATTTGGGATTGATTTGGTGGAAATTATGAAGCCTGTCACTTTATTTAGTACGATGGTGACAAGGGCCGATACTTTTCCCGCGATCCTGACTTATGCTCTACGTGAGGCGTTGACCGATAGAAAAGGACCTGTGCACCTGTGCATTCCCTTTGATGTTATGATCTCACCTGTAAGTAAATCACTTATTCATTTACCGTCCGGCGGTATCGATTATATAGCTACCAATCTGACAGACGTTGTTCATCAGCTGAAGAGTGCTCGCAAGCCTGTTATTCTTGCAGGCAAGGGAGTAGTACTCTCGGGTGCACAAGAGGCGCTTGCCGGGTTCGCCGAGAAGTTTCATCTACCAATCGTAACAACCCCCGGTGGCAAGGGAAGCATTCATTCATCACATCCTCTTTATTATGGGCCTTTGGGTCTAGGCGGACATCGAAGAGCTATGGATTTGCTAGAATCAGGAGTTGACTTGATCTTGGTGATGGGATCCCGGCTAAGTGATACGGCCCTGGCTGGTCTCGACCATTCTCATTATCCTCAGCAGATCATTCAGTTTGATATAGCACGTGAATTTATGGGCGGCATCATTCCAGCAGAATATATGCCTGTGCTAGGAGATTTACGAACTAATCTAGAGGAGATTCTACGTTTATACCCCCATGAAGAACCAGTTCCTTTACATACGGCTACACCATATCATGATCCACTTCCCGTCTTGGAATTTCTGTCTGTTGCTGAAGTCTGTCAGGCCGTTAGTGATATTATTCCGGAGAATACAACGATCTTTGCCGATGATGGAGCTCATGGCTATCATGCTGTTCGCTGGCTTGATCTCAAGCCTGGCGTGAAGTTTTTCTTCGATTCTTATTTCGCCTCGATGGCTAATGCGATCGGAATGTCCATTGGCGCTAAGTTCGCCGACCGGGAACGGAACGTCATCTGTCTGACAGGGGACGGCTGTTTATTTATGCTAGGCTCTGAGATCAATACCTGTGTTGCTGAGCAGTTGCCGGTCATATTTATCGTCATCAATAATGGACAGTTAGATATGGCTCTGAAAGGGATGCAGCAGTTTACCGGGCGAACGGATGGTACAATCTTCAAGCAGCCCCTTGATGTGGCCGCCTATGCTGCCTCAATGGGCGCAAATAGTGCAAAGTGTTCCACACTTGACGATTTTAAGCAGGTACTCCAACAGGCACTCGCTTTGAACAAGCCATATGTCATTGATGCGATCGTTGATAAAGAAGAAATTCCTTCCTCATTAGCACGAGCAATGAAGCTTGATTAAACATTTCAGGTTACATAACCAAATTACTTATTCGAACTACAAGGAAGGTGAAGGCGATGTTGAGCGAGAACAACAAGAACAGACTGGAGCGAATGGTCCGTGAACACCAGTTTGAACATGCGCTAGGTTATTTACAGGAGTCTGTACGCCAAGGTATTCGATGGTCCAAGAAGGAATTGGAGGATTATAGAGAATCAGGTGCCTCCCGCATTGGCGGTGACCCGGATTTGCCCATGAGTTTGGAATGGCCGCTGGATTCTGACGGAACCCCCATGACATTCCTCGCTCAGCTTCGTCTGAGTGAATTAACGGCTCAGGATGAGTCTTCACTGCTTCCAAAGGAAGGGATGCTTTATTTCTTTGTGGGGGTGGATGAGCCAGCCTACAATATTGAACATAAGGTGCTGTATTTGCGAGATGAGGAGCTGAAAGAAGCTTATCGTCGGATGGCTCCTGAAGAGACGTCACTTGAGGAGAAATTCAAGGGTTACAAGTTAAAGGCCAGATTTACCATTGAGCCCCCCAATTATGGTTATGTAGATTACGAGCGGGTGGAAGACGAGGAGCATGATTATGAGCAATATGAAGATCTATGCTTCGAGTTGACTGAGACGGACTCAGATGATCTTGCCGTCATGTTTGGTTATCCTGCAACCCAGCACGGGGATTGTGAATATGAAGCGGCACTGCAGATGTTAACGGGAGCAGAGTATAATTATTCCGTGCAGGATGCGATGAAGCAAATAACTAAGCACTTGAAAGGCGATGTGAACAAGGCAGAGCAGGAGGTTTGCGATACGCTTCTGCTCCTGGCTCTGGACTCGGATCAAGAAGTCGGGTTCTGCTGGTGGGACGCTGGAGAACTGCAATTTTTCATTCGCAAGGAGGACCTACTGGCAGGGGACTTCTCGCATACTTATTGTTCTTTATATTCGAGTTAACGTTTTACTATAATTTGTAATTGTGATACGATATGAAGCAGGAGATGTACGAGAGGAGCATGGATTATAATGGCAGGTACCCTTTAATGGTTAAATAATTGAGTGGCCTTGTTGATTCCTTTTTTGAAGGGGTCGATTGCCCATTTCTAATTAGACCATTATAGGATCGCTGAATTCATGTGCTATAAACGCACCGAGCGAATACCAATCTATGGTGTTCGCTTTTTTTTGTTGGTGCACATTCATCTCCCATAGTACTTTGTTCGGCGTTTCCACAAGGGGATGCTGATCATAAAAAGATTAATGAACAAAGTCGCCATTGTTACTGGCGCTAGCCGGGTAAATGGTATTGGTACGGCTATTTGTAGAGAATTAGCGCAAGAGGGTGCAGATATATTCTTCACGCACTGGTCAAAGTATGATCGCCAAATGAATTATTTTATCGCAGATGATATGGATTGGTCACAGCAACTGATGGAGGAGATCCGCGAGCTTGGAGTAAGGTGCGAATCGATGAAAATAGATCTGACGCTCCCCGATGCTCCAAAGATCCTGCTTGATGAAGTCCACAAGAGATTAGGCTCACCCTCCATTCTTGTAAATAATGCAACCCATTCGGTGGACGTAGATTTTCGCTCCATCACGGCGGATATTCTTGATGCCCATTATGCGATGAATGTGAGAGGAACTTGTCTGCTAATGGTAGAGTTCGCGCGACAAATCGAAGGGAAGCATGGGGGACGAATTATTAATATGGTATCAGGTCAAGACAAGTCGCCTGAGCCTGGCAATTTGGCTTATGTGGCGACCAAGGGAGCTGTCTCTACCTTCACTAAGTCCGTTGCTATTGAACTAGCGCCGCTTAAAATTACGGTAAATGCTGTAGATCCTGGACCAACGGACAGTGGATGGATGCCTCTTGAATTGAAGGAACATTTATTGCCCAAATTCCCTATGGGCCGCCTCGGTGAACCTAGAGATGCTGCGAAGCTAATCGTATTTCTAGCGAGTGAGGAATCGGAGTGGATTACGGGACAAATCATTCATTCAGACGGAGGCTTCTGGTAATCTAACGTGTTGTAATAACAGATCATGATTAAGAGAGGAATGGTCCTTGGCAGATGCTTCGCCAAATGACGGTATGAAGAAGAACCATGTTGTTATATTACTAATACTATTTATAGTAGCTTTGTCCGGTCTGCGTATTTTGTGGATGGAGGTATCTCCTCAGCGGACTCACGTCTCCATTCAGAATGGTCAGTTGGATTTACGTGATTGGGATGCAGAGGACGGTAAAATCCTATTACTTGATGGAAAGTGGGAGTTCTACCCTTCACAATGGTTGATGGATGGGAAGTCGCTCCGCATACCGAACGGGAATCCCCTCAGATTTATCGATGTCCCCGGAGGCTGGAATAAATCGCTGAATTCCGAGGTGCCAACTCCATATGGCTATGGTTCTTATCGTTTGCGCATTCATGTGAATCCGTCGAAGGACATGAACTATGGTATTCGTATACCGAGTGTACGCACAGCCTCTGAGTTATACGTCAATGGTCGATTGCTAGCCAAATCAGGGCAGATTGGGGAGGCAAAGGATAAATATACAGCTAAGAATCTCCCCTATTCCTCTACTTTTGCAGCAGATGAGAACGGCGAGATCGATCTGGTAATTCAGGCGGCCAACTATGTGGATAGCCGAAGCAGCGGGATTATTCGCTCCATTAAATTCGGTTCAGAATCAGCTATTACTAGAGAGATGAAGCTTTCCATTTCAATGCAATTTCTAGCAGTCATTATCTTTCTGATGCACTCGATTTACGCAATTCTGTTGTATTTGCTTGGGAACAAAGAGAAGCGGCTGCTTTACTTTTCATTGCTGACCTTATGCATCACTCTCTCGAATGTGCTAAGTAATGATGAGAAGCTGTTCCATCAATTATTCTATATGGGCGCTGGCTGGGACTTTCGGTTCTCTAATGTCTCATTAATGATCGGTGTCTATGCTTTGTTGGAGTGTACGAACCATCAGAAACTTCGATATTGGAGAAGGATATATCCTGTTTATAAGGTATTGATCTTAGGAACGGCTGTCGTTACGTTGTTTCTAGCCCCTCAACAGGTGATTATACTCTTCCCCGTTTATTTTCTGCTGGGGATTTCCGGTGCAGGGGTTGCATTGGCTGCTATCTTTAAGCTAGTCAGCAAGGATATCAAGAGCAATCTGCTGCTGTTGTCTTCTATTCTGGCACTGCTTCATCATGTCCTATGGTCGTTATTCTGGCGGGATAGCGGTATGAGCTATGTTCACTATCCATTCGATCTGATCATTGCAATGGGTTGCCTTGCTTCCGTATGGTTTAAGGACTATTTCAAGATGCATGCGAATACCAAGGAGCTTGCTGCCACATTGCAAAGAATGAACGACCATAAAGATCAATTTTTGGCGAATACATCGCATGAATTTAAAAATCCGCTGCATAGTATTTTGAACATGTCACAATCAGTATTAAAGAGGGAGCGTCATCTGTTGCAGGAGAGAAGCATCAAAGAGCTTGAAACGGTTCTAACTGTAGGACGGCGTCTTAGCTTGATATTAAATGACTTAATTGACGTAATGAGTTTGCGGGAAGGCAATCCGCGTCTGCAGAAGAAGGCCATACGCCTTCAACCGGTCATCACTGGAGTCATGGATATGCTGCAATTTAATGCGGAAGTGAAATCCATTCAATTCGTAAATCAAGTTTCTGAAGATTTCCCCGCAGTCATTGCGGATGAGAATCGGGTCGTGCAAATCGTCTTCAATCTACTACATAATGCTGTGAAATATACCCATGAAGGAACGGTCTCGATTCAAGCAGCTGTCCAGGACGGTAGAGCATATATTGAGATAGCCGACACCGGGATGGGTATGGATGAGAACATGCTTAAGCGTCTCTTTCGTCCCTATGAACAAGCAGCCACGAACGACACGATGATTGAAGGCGGTTTCGGATTAGGCTTGAGTATCAGCAAGCAGTTGGTTGAGCTGCATGGAGGTAGGCTCAATGTATCGTCTACTCTCGGCCAAGGTTCCAAATTTACATTTTCGCTGCAGCTCGCATCTGACGAAGCAGAGATAGAGAATGAAATCTATGCGATCCCTAACTCTTTCGCGCAGTTGGCAACCGAACATATGCCTGCACTACGTCAAGTCTCGGCCAGTCTAGAGAAAGAGGAGCTTCCCGCGATAGCGAACCCAACAGCTTCCGTTGAAATGAGTCGCGAGCGCCCGATCATACTCGTCGTGGATGATGATCCTGTGAATCTACAGGTGCTTGAAGCCATTCTGCCGTTCGAGGAGTATGATGCGACGATGGTAACAAGCGGCAAAGAAGCGCTCGCTGTACTGGATGCCAAGGAATGGGATCTGGTCGTCTCGGATATTATGATGCCGCAGATGTCAGGTTATGAGCTGACACGAATCATTCGCGAGCGTTTTACCCTTACAGAGCTTCCTGTTCTGCTCCTTACGGCAAGAAGCCAACCGATGGACATTCAATACGGTTTCTTGGCAGGGGCCAATGATTATGTGACCAAGCCGGTAGAAGCTATTGAGATCAGATCGCGGATTGAGGCGCTTGTTACGATAAAACAAAGTGTACAGGAGCAATTGCATTTAGAAGCTGCATGGCTGCAAGCGCAAATTCAGCCTCACTTCCTATTTAATGCATTGAACGCTATCGCCGCTTTAAGCGATGTTAATCTGGATAAGATGCGTGATCTGCTAGATCAGTTCAGCCACTTCTTGAGGCATAAGTTCACTTTTCATCATATGGATGGGCTTGTTCCGATCGAGGAGGAGCTCAGTCTAGTGCGCTCTTATCTATATATTGAGAAGGTTCGGTTTGATGAACGGCTAGAGGTGATTTGGCAGCTTGATGAGTGCGAGGGGTTAATGGTCCCATTCCTGTCGATCCAGCCTTTGGTTGAAAATGCGATAAGACATGGCATTATGAAGCGTACCCGTGGAGGCAAATTAATCATCCAGATTGCTGTCTATGATTCGCATACCAAGATTACTGTCGAAGACGACGGGGTCGGGATGGACGAGGTTCAATTACAGCGAATATTGGAGAGAAGAGCGGATCGCAGTTCGGGAGTTGGTCTGATCAACACGGATCAACGCTTAAAACGGCATTTCGGATCGGGACTTCATATAGAAAGTGTGTTAGGTGAAGGGACAAAAGTAACTTTTTATGTATACAACAGGTGAGTTGTATGCGGCCTGGACTTATGTAATTGCAACATTATCAAATCATCAAACGTTTTATGTTTGATATGGTAAAAACCGTTACAAATGGGGGCGTGGTTAGTATGGTAAAGGGAAAATTGAATAAAAACTTTAAAGATCAACTTCTTCGGTATTTTATAGCAAGCATCGCAGTGGTGGTATTTACTGTGCAGGGAGTGGTCCTTTTCCTGCCTACGCGGGCAAGTGCAGAAACAGCGGATGTATCGGTGCAAAATTGGTATTCCTATCCACATATCACGGTTCCCGAGTTGAAACCTGTCTGGACGCTGCAGGTGGATAATTATCTTAATATGAATGAACCCTATATTGGGAAACAGGCTATTGCTGAAGAGGGCAAAGTGTTCACTTTCGCCGAGACTAAGCTGGTTGCTATTGATGCGAAAACAGGCAAACGACTATGGGCGTATGGAAAAGATCTGACACCTTTTGTAATCTATTCTAAGGGCGTCATTTATGGTCTATCAGGAGATCACAAGCCTTACGCATTGAATGCAAAGACGGGAAAAGTAAAGTGGCGGTCAGATTCATCGACCTGGATCGATACGCGGATGCGCACGGAGTCATTGATCCCAACTGAAGATACGCTTTATGTGATTAAAGGGAGCACAACCTTCGCATTTGATATGGCGACGGGCAAGCTGAAATGGAAAGTAGATGAGCCGCTTGCTGAAGGAAACGGAACTGCTTACCTGGAAGAGTCGGACGGTGTCGTTCTTAGGACCTTTTATGTACAAGGTGCACTCTCAACCATTCAGTTGAATGCTTATGATAAAAAGACGGGCAAGAAGATATGGAGCCAATTGGGTCAAGGGGAAGCGCTTCAAATTAAAGACGGTCTTGTATATTCAGTTGATTACTATTCTCCACTGCTGTTTGAATATCAGTCTCAGCCTGATCGGAAGTTGTCGTTAAATATATTTAACCTTAAGACTGGTGCAAAGAAGGGTAACCGCGAATATAACTGGAAAATGCCTGGTGATCCTCCTTATGAGTATGGGCAAATGGGCGTATTTATGAGTGGAGACAAGCTGTACATTGATCAAGGCGATAAAGTGGCACAATATGATTTTGACCAATATAAGACTGGCGCGGCTCCTCTAAAGACATTTCAACATCCTTATGGGGATGATTGGATGCTGCTCAACATCACCCAGGAACGGCTGATCTTCCAAGACAAAGTAACGTGGGAGCTGAAGGGCATTAAGCTGGCGAATGGACAGGAGGTCGTATGGTCCGGCGATGCACCATTTTCACAGATTGACGTGTATGGCAAGGGGATGTACCGGGCGCAGCGAAATGGCACACTCCTCGCAATTAATATGGTGACGACAACGCCAGTCTTTAGAGTGAAAACTGGAGTAGACTATCATGAAAAGACGCTAAAGACGGATGGAATGTTAATCATACAGGCCGAGGGTAAGCTTCTCGGTGTTAAACTGCCAGCATCGCTGTAATATGCCGATTAGCGAGTGCATAGAATATTTCGATAAAACGTTTAAATAATTTTTTTTAAACCACTGATCACGATTATCAGTGGTTTTTTTATTGGTACGCCAAGCATAGGGGTCATCTCTACGGTGAAAGTGTTTTGACAAACCCATAGACACTAGCTACAATTAAACCGTTCAATAGATCAATTGAATAGATGAGGGGTTTGGAATATGAATGAAAGAGAGTTTAAAGATGCGCTTTATCAGGAGTTTGCCCGTATTGGCAAATGTCTTTCTAGTCCAAAACGATTAGAAATATTAGATATCTTGACACAAGGACCGAAATCAGTAGAAGGGATATCCAAGCTTACTTCGATGTCAATAGCTAACGTATCGCAACACTTACAGACCATGAATCAGGCTAAGTTAGTTGTATCCAAGAAGCAAGGTAACTTTGTTTATTATGAGCTGGCAGATCCAGCTGTCATGAATTTTCTAGACACTTTGCATGGACTCTCTGAACAACAATTAATTGAGGTACAACATGTGAAGTATCAATTCCTCGGTCAATTTGCGGATGTAGAGGGAGTATCTATGGAAGAACTGCTGGAACGTATGGACTCAGGAGAAGTTACCCTTCTCGATGTACGTCCTAAAGATGAATATGAAGCGGCCCATATACCCGGGGCAATCTCGATCCCATTTGAAGAATTGGCTGAACAGCTCGCTTCATTACCAGCAAGCACTAAGATCGTCGCTTATTGTAGAGGTCCTTATTGCTTGATGTCCGTTAGAGCTATTGAATTGCTGAAAGCCAATGGATACGATGCCGTTAGATTGGATAAGAGCGTTATGGATTGGAATAAATTCATGGATAGGAGAGCGAGTGTGTCATGAAAGTTGGAATTATATGAATTATGGAGGAATTAACATATGTCGTCAGTACAATATACAACGAAACAACAGGAACAGCTGACAAGCTATATCCATTCACCTGAAAATCAACAAAAATTGTACCGTCGAACACTGGCAACGGTTATTTTCTCTCAAATTTTTGGTGGGGCTGGGCTTGCAGCAGGCATAACTGTGGGTGCTTTATTAGCTCAAGATATGTTGGGAACAGATCATTTTACTGGCGTCCCAACAGCTTTATTTACTCTGGGATCTGCTGTGGCCGCCTTTCTAGTAGGTCGATTTTCTCAAAAATATGGAAGACGTCTTGGACTTGGTTTAGGTTTTCTCGCAGGCGGGCTTGGAGCGATCGGAGTTGTAGTATCCGCTCTCGTAAACAGTATTGTATTACTTATGATTTCACTTCTTATTTATGGCGCGGGTTCAGCCACAAATTTACAAGCACGTTATGCTGGTACTGACCTGGCTAATTCTAAGCAGCGAGCGACTGCCGCAAGCATGGCAATGGTATTTACGACATTTGGAGCGGTTTCAGGACCGAATTTGATAGAGGTGACAGGACAGCTTGCATTTTCTATCGGAGTCCCCCGCCTGGCAGGTCCGTTTATATTGGCTGCGGTCGCCTATTTTTTAGCAGGAGTCGTTCTACTCTTGTTCCTTCGTCCCGATCCTTTACTAGTGGCAAATGCGATTGCCGATCTGTTCAGTCATCATACTAATTCTTCTTCTGGTGCAGAAAGAGTAGATAGACAAGTAGGGAAACGTGGAATAATTATTGGAGCTACCATCATGATTTTGACTCAGATTGTGATGGTAGCCATCATGACAATGACTCCGGTTCATATGAAGCATCATGGACACGGATTAAGTGAAGTAGGTTTGGTTATTGGTTTTCATATTGGCTCCATGTATCTTCCATCTCTAATTACAGGGATTCTGGTTGATAAAGTTGGACGTAAGATCATGGCGATCGCTTCGGGTGTTACTTTGCTTCTAGCAGGTGTGGTCGCTGCTCTGGCACCAGGTGACTCTTTGACCGTCTTAATCGTAGCGCTATCTCTATTAGGATTGGGCTGGAACTTTGGACTAATCAGTGGTACGGCACTTATCGTGGATTCAACCTCGCCATCCAACCGAGCTAAAGTTCAAGGATCTGTTGACGTACTGATTGCACTGGCAGGCGCTTCTGGGGGAGCGTTGTCCGGTATTGTTGTTGCTCAATCTAGCTATGCTTTTCTTTCTTTTGCTGGAAGTATATTTTCTCTTTTACTAATTCTAATGATGATATGGTTACAAAGAAAGAATAGGTCGATTGGTTAAAAAATCATGTTAATGATGCTAAGCTAATCATTAAGTCTATCATTGTTGTATAAAGGGGGCGATAGCACTGCCGAATTTGCAAATTGGTACGTTTGTGCTGAATATTGAACTGTTAATTTATTTGATCTCGGGCATCGTTGGTGTTCTGGCAGTCCGTTTTCGGGAACGGGGACGCCCGCAGAAAGAAATGCAAATATCAGAGGCTTGGAACGCGGTCTTTATATGGTTAATCGCTTGGAAGCTAAGCTTATTTCTGTTCGACCCCAAAGGGGTCATCAAGCATCCGCTTTCTTTAGTCTTCTTTAGCGGAGGGCTGAGAGGTGTATTACTTGCGTCCATTGCTGCGATAGCTTATCTATTTCTACGAAACTATCGCCGGGCTGGAGGTCGGGAAGCGATTACAGTTGCGATAACCTGGGGAGCCGGAATGGCATCCGCTGCGTTCTTCGGTTTCATTGTATTTGATGATGCGGTCGGCATTATCGAATATATGGGACTTGCGGTGGCGGTCACTATACTGGCTTTCCTACTGAGCCCATCTCCCAAAATTGCCTCCCGGTGGCTCGGAATCGCACTTATCGCTATGATGCTGGGGTATACCGTACTCAACTCGACAGGCGGCAATAACGTTCGAATGGATCAAGCTGCTCCTGATTTTGAACTAACTGATTTGGATGGAAACACGATTCGGTTATCCGACTATCGCGGCAAAACCGTCGTAATGAATTTCTGGGCAACCTGGTGTCGTGTTTGTCAGGCTGAAATGCCTCACATGGAGAAGTTTTATCGAGAACAACAGAATGAGGATGTTGTTGTTCTTTCCATTAATGCAACAAGCCAGGAGAGAAGCAGTGATATTGTAGGAAATTACGTGGATAACGAAGGGCTAAGCTTCCCTATCGTGTTGGACAAGAGTGGAGATGTGTTGAAAAAGTATAATGTAACCGCGTATCCGACTACCTATATCGTCAATCCTTCTGGCAACATCCGAGAGCGGTATTTAGGTGCGGTCAGCTATGAGAGCCTCAAGAAGGCGGCGAAACTGACGGATCAGGGCAACTAATAAGGCTATTTATTTGAATTAGCGTACAAAAGACCTTTAACCATCCAAGCCAGTTCAATAATAACTAGAGTTAGTAAAATTCGATTATAGTAGAACATTCACAGGTTAACCTTTCATTACTTTGATATGATAAAAGTTCAAATCTGTTGCCCTTCATTGTAGAGGGGTCAAAGTATAGGGAAGTGAATATAGTGGCGAATGTACCAAGTCGAGAAACAGGGATGCCTCTATTCTCGCAAACGATAACTGACTTTTGGCAGACAGAATTTCTGAATGGAGACGTTCTTTATAGGGATGAAGTTTTTAGTATCGCTATCAATCCAGACCTGGACGAAGACCGCCGGATCATGATGCTTGAAACCATTGACGGTAGGGTTATGGTGGTCCTGACACCTGCACTAGCTGAAAAGATAGCCCTGAATAAAGAACAAGACCTGTCTGAAAAGACTTTTCGCCGGAAATTAAATGAAGCTGGAATCTCCCTTCATGGCGCGGATTATTTATTTTATTTCTCGGAAACCGATAAGAATGTAGTGCTGGAAGAAAATCTGGAAGGTGAATTACGCCGGTTAACAGGGCAAGATCATGCGGTTTTCTCTAATTTCCAATCCTCCGCCTCGGAACAAGACTTGGACGATGCTTATGTAGAATTGGATCACTGGGCGGTGTTCGGTTCTTTTGAACGGAACCGCCTGGTCAGCGCCGCCAGCATGTATCCTTGGGAGAATGCGAAAATTGCCGACCTCGGCGTACTGACTCTGACAACCTTTAGAGGAAAAGGCCACGCCCGCAAAGTAGTGCGTTCAATAAGCAAATATGCCTACGGTCAGGGGTACGAGCCCCAGTACCGCTGCCAACTCGATAATCTGGCTTCTATTTCACTGGCTAAAGCGGCGGGGTTGACGCTGTTTGGAAAGTGGGATGTGGTTTCTCCCGACTCCATGAACTGAAATCCGACTAGAAAGATGTAATGTCCTCAACAGACTGCAACGTGAAAATATCAAATAAAAATGAGGTGAGACTATGAAAATTATGGTTGTGGAACATCATCCTGAGTGGAAAGAAGCGTATTTAAAGGAAGAGCGTGATATTCAAAACGTTCTTCATGATGAATTAGTGAATAGCTTTCATATTGGTAGTACCTCGGTTCCCGGTCTGAAGGCGAAGCCTATTATTGATATCTTACTTGTAGTTTGTGATATCAACGCTTTGGACAAATATTCCGCTCAATTTGAGCAGCTTGGATATGAAGTGATGGGAGAGTTCGGTATTCCTGGCAGAAGATATTTCCGTAAAGGGGGAGACAATCGGACGCATCACATTCATGCCTTTCAATATGATCATATCCAGGAAATTGAGCGTCATCTCGCCTTCAGGGATTATCTGTGCCATCATCCTGAAATAGCAAAGGAATACGGTGAATTAAAAGATGAATTGGCGAAGAAATATCCAAATGACAACGAGAGTTATAGTGACGGAAAAGATGATTTTGTAAAGAAAGTAGAAAAGCAAGCCTTGATTTGGCATTGGACTCACCGCTAATAGGAGAATTCTTGCAGGAAAAACGGACAGGAACAAGAGGAATTGCTAAAGAAAGTACAGAATAGTATTTAGTAGATGTAATTCTAAATAGTTCTGTTACTAGATGCTAAGGAGCGTGCGTGATATGCAAGAAAATTTATCTAATGAAGAGTCTGCATTGATCATGCAAAGTGTTCAGCATTTCTTGCTAAAATTACGAGGAGAGCTTGAAGACCCTTCAGATAAGGAGTTCCTTAATCATCAGATTAAAGTTGCTCAATCGGTATTCGAGAAGGTTCTTGATTTACGATTATCAGATGATGGCACGACGATAAGTAGTGCTGGGGAGATTCCCGTAAAGGATATGGCTTTCAAAGCTAATTACACGTACCATGGCCGAGATAAAAATACCAGAACAGGAAGTATTGTCGTTCAAGTAAGCCATATGGCGTATGTGAAGCAAGCGGTCAAAGATCAACTTCACAAAGATCGTGGTTGGGAACCAGGATGGATATTTGTAGGTACGATTCAACCCATAGACAACAATGAAGCAAAATGAATCATAAGGATAGTCGTTGCTGATCTGATTAGATTTATATTTTGCGGAAATACAACTAAGCTGGCCAATAGGCCAGCTATATTTTTTTTGCTAGATGTTGATATGACTACTACTCGATTTTCCCTTCATACACAAGTTCATTCAGCGGGCGGCGGCCGTTCGGGACTTCGCGCTGTTGGATGCCTTCAGGCAGCAAGGATTTATCCCCATGATATCCAAGAGCGATAAGAGCATGAATCTCGAAGTTATCCGGGATGTTCAGCAGGTGTCTAGCTTTATGACGATCAATACCTCCCAGGGCATGAGTGACCATACCAAGCAACGTCGCTTGAATCGCCATCGAAGCCCATGCTGCACCTGCATCGAAAGCATGAGCGCCATTCGGATCGCCATTGTCTCTTAGTTTATCGGAAGCAACAACAATCAGAACAGGGGCAGTAGACACCCAGGTTAAATTGAATTCATTAATGAATTGATGGAATACGCTGCGCTGCTGCTCGGTTTTGGCGACAATGAAGCGCCATGGCTGATCGTTAAAAGAAGAGGGTGCCCAGTGTGCGGCATCCAACACCGTATATAGATCTTGATCGCTCACTTCACGAGTTGAAAAAGCGCGCGTCGACCAGCGATTCAGAAAGAGAGGGCTGACCGGATACTCGGAGACGCGTGTAGCCTGCACCTCTGCTGAAATTTGATTGACGATGGTTTGTACATTGCTCATCTGAATATCTCCTTCCGAAGGTAATTTACTTTTCCAGTATATGCGACTTACTTAAACTTATCAAATTACTTTTTGAACTGCCGTGGACACTGCAAAGTAAAATAAATATAGTACGAAGAAAATTTTTTCGTATAAAATGAACTTTTATAACCTTAACGACCTCTTATCTATGAAAAGGGGAGTGAGCATGAAAGTAAATCATCTTGTCAAACAAGCCCAAAAAGGCAACAAGGAAGCCTTATTACAACTCATCATGGCTGATAAGGACGCTTATTATCGTCTTGCCTATACATACATGGGGAACGAGCATGACGCCATGGATGCCATGGAGGATATGATTGTTACCCTGTATGAAAAAATTGATCAGTTGAAAAAAGGGGAGGCCTTCTACAGTTGGAGTAAAACCATTCTCGTTAACCGGTGCAAAACATTACTTCGTAAAAAGGATCGATTACTTCCACTAGAGAACGAGATAGTACCACTATTTGCTGCATTAACTGACGATAATCCCTATCGTGATGCAGAGTCCGAGATGAATATGCAGGTATTGCTATCTCATCTAAACGCACAGCAGCGTGAAGCGATTGAACTTCGTTATGTTCATGACCTTCCGTATCAGACGATTGCGGATATAACCGGTGCACCGCTTGGAACCATTAAATCGAGAATCTCGCAAGGAATTCAAAAGCTAGAGATTGTGATCGGAGGTGGATCGTTATGAGAACGATCGATAAGAAATTCGAGGAGTACAAACAGATTCAGGTACAAGCTCCGTCAGATCTAGAGGGAAGACTTCGGGATGCATTGCAGTATGTTCCCGTAAAACATAGAAAAGTAAGTAAAACGGTGGTGTGGATATCTTCAGCTGTTGCGGCACTGATTCTAATGGTCGGAGCTTATGAGTATCCTGCCTTGGCTTATTATTTCAACAAAGTCAGCTTGAACTCTCTAAGTTTTGCTGAGGTGATGGAGCAGGGGGTTGGCCAAAGGGTAGACAAAAGCCTAACACTTAATGACGGTACAGTTCTTACTATTAATGGCGTGATTGCGGACGATAATGTATTTCGAATGTATTACACGATTGATCGACCTGCAGGTACTGAGTATTCTGACGATGATTTTTTACGTTATAGCTTTGATCAAGTGCAAGGGTTCTTGACCCATTCCAAGTCGCTTGGTGGAGGCGGGTCTCCAGGCAAAGACAAGAGCCAGTTCATAGGGGAAAATGAATTCGAACCCGTGAGTCCATTCGCTCGAACTTTAACCCTTGTATTTAACGAATGGCTGGATAATGGGGAGAAGGTATCCTATTCCATCTCCTTCGATTTTGAAGCGAATAAAGCGATGAAGAGTATCATTAAAGAAAAATTATCAGAATCCATTGCGGTTGATAAGGGAACGATTCACTATGACTATATCACGGCTTCGCCTACTTCAACTATCGTGAAGGGACATTATGAACTCGAAGAGTATCCGAGGTTTTCAGGAGAAACCAAGCTCTATGTGAATGGAATAGAAGTTGGAAGGACGAGAGCAGAGGCACATAATCCGGACTTTTCGCTTCAATTTGATCCGTTTCCTACAGACCATATTCAGTCTATTGAACTTGTTCTTGATAATTTTGAAGGATACCATAAAATCAATGAGCCCATCTCGCTGGCATCACCGTCTGATCGATCTGTTAAAGTGGGTGATGAGAAGTTGTGGATTCGAAGCGTTACTAAAACCAGAACAGGCTATGATATCGTCATTGCCAGAAAACAGTTTACATTCTTGGAAACAGACAATTTAGCCATCCAAGCGGGTGGTAAAACAGTGTCTGTAGCGTCGATTTCCGAGGAACGTCCTTGGACCTTGAATAATGGCAATATCCTGTGGGAGCAGACGTATTCTTTTAACACGGAGGACATACCGGAATTTTTAATTTGCGACGGATACCAATATATAAAAACCTACAATAAGAAAATTTCGATTCCCGTAGATCGCAGAAAATGATTCTTATATAGAAAAAAACAAGATATGAAAATGGTATTTGTTAGTAGTGAAGAACTTATTTGCAATCATGATTGCAAATAAGTTCTTCTATTTTGAAAGGGGAGGTTGGTATCTAAAAAATATTCAGGCATTTTTAAAATTTACAGTTGTAATAGTTAGTATCATAGGTTATATTTACATATGTAATAGTTAATTTATAAAGGGAAAGGAGGAAGTTCTATGGAGAAAATGCCAAAGATTTCGGAGTCGGAGTGGGAGATTATGAAGATCATTTGGCGGGAAAATCCGATGACAGCGGAGCAAATCGTGCAGCATTTGCCGGAGGGAACGGACTGGAGTGATCAGACGGTCAGAACTTTTATTAATCGGTTAATGAAGAAAAAAGCGTTGGGGTACCAGAAGTCGGGCCGGAGTTACCTGTATTATCCGTTAATTTCGGAAAAAGAGTGCGTGCGCGAAGAAAGCCGTTCTTTTCTAAACCGGGTCTTTAACGGTGCAGCCGGGTTGATGATGACCAACTTCTTGGAGGAAACGCAGCTGTCGGATCAGGAGATTGAGCAGCTACAGAGGATTCTATTGGAGAAGCAAGGAAAAGAAACAAGAGATTCAAAAGATGGATCACAGCCTTAAAAGTATGTGTTCAAAGAGCGTGAAATTAAAGCAAACGAGGTTATACCATGGATATCGCTGAACGTCTCTTCAATTGGTTTGTTGCCTCAACGTTGATGGCAAGTGCAGCTGCATTTGTAGTGCTGGCAGTTCAGCATCTGTTCCGCAGACACATCCATGCGCGATTAAGGCATGCACTATGGCTCATTGTATTGTTGAGACTCATGCTGCCGGTACTGCCGCAAAGTCCGGTAAGCTTGTTCAATGCAGTGCCTGCATGGACAGAAATAAAAAATGCTGTAATCGGGTTCTCGCATCAGTGGAAAACGTCTGACACGATATCCGAACACAGCCAAATAAAAAACACATATCAACCATATTATACAACAAATGATGCTGAGAAGAATACTATTTTACAGCCAACTATGACCAAGAATAGTACGGATGAGTATGCCGAAGCTGGTATAAAGAGAGAAAGCCATCCAGCTATTCGTATACTGGCTGTAGTCTGGCTGACAGGTGCGGTCATCTTGACGGGATACAACCTGATCTATTGGCTGCAAATCCAAAGAAAACAAAAATATCTCAGACCCGTAAACCATGTTGCGATATTAAAGATTTTAGAAGAATGTCGAGTCTTGTTTTCTATTAAACGCCCTGTGGAGATATTTGCAGATTCTGCCGCTCAGAGTCCGTATATTACGGGGATTTTCCGTCCAGCCGTTTATTTGCCGAAATCGCTTATCTCAGAAGAAGCTCCTGAGCAGTTGCTTAAGCATGTGATCGCGCATGAATTGGCCCACTGCAAACGAAAGGATACAATCTGGAATATGATCGGTAGTCTAGTGCTAGCTGTTCACTGGATGAATCCCTTCGTCTGGTTCATGCTACGGCAGATGAAAGCCGACCGGGAACTGGCTTGTGACGCCTGTGTCCTGGAGGTGCTTGGGGAAGAAGAGGCAGTGCCTTATGGCATGACGATGATCGGATTTCTGAGAAGGTATGCTGCGGGAAGAAGTCAGGCGCATCTTCTATATTTCAAAGGTTCGAACGGTCAAAGAGAGATGGTAAGGAGAATTCGAATGATTCAATCTTTTAAAAAGGGTTCTTATAAATTTTCCATAATGGCGGTCATTCTCGTACTTTTGATGGGTACGGCGACGCTGACCGATGCACGAGCATCGGAAGCGAAATCTTCCGATTGGGTTCATGCCGAAGACGGCGGGAATGAAATGCTATTTCCGAATGAAAAATTCCGGGTATATGACAACCTTGAAAAAGGAGCGAAGGTGGTACCGTTTAAATTTAAAGTTCCATCCTTGCTGCCAGAGGGCTATGGTTTTAGCGATTTAAGCATTACGTTCAATGATTCGCCACCGCGTGTCCACTTAGGGTATGTTAAAGATAAAATAAGCAGAAGTAGTGGCAACTTCAGCTTAAGAATCGAGCCAGGCGCTGATCTCAAGAAACAATATGATCTGATTCGCGAAATTGAGCTGGATGGAACCGATCAGGCGGATGACGGGAAAGTGATCGAGAAACAGCCTCTAGCCCTAGCTGGCATAGAGGGAGGCTATAAAATTACCATTCGCATGACCACCTGGAAAGGGCAGCCGGAAAGATATTATTATATTTGGAAGGATCAAGGCATAAGTTATGAATTAAGCTCCTACATCCTAACCAGCAATGAAATGGAGCAATTAATAGCTTCTATGAAGTTGCCGGATGCGAAGCTGAACCAGCTTCATGCAAATAATGATTATCATGGGAAAATCCTCAATGCTTTGTATGATACCGAGGATATCCGGCGTGCTCAGGAGTTGATTGGTTTTAAAGCGGCTTTTCCTCGCGCATTGCCTGGTGATTTTATCGCCAGTAGTTCCTATGTGTCCCGCAAAGCGAATTTCAATTACGTAGAAAATGATGAGGATTCCATGCGCAAGCTGTTGTCGGTTGCATACAGTCGGGACAAAGATCATAGCAACAATAAAGCGAATCCGGGTATCCAGGGCGTTTCATTTAAGCAGATGTTAGACAGAGATATGTATCAGGAGATGAAAAAGAACGGCCAGGTTTCTTTTGAGAAAATGAACGGTGAACGGAATATTATTAAGCTCACAGCTTTATCTTTACAGGGGAAAGAAGTGCTTCGTACTGAGCCTTACAATCTGGATGGCAAAGCAAAAGGATCTGATGATGTTAGACTAGTCAGTTACTTCTGGTATGACGGTCAAGTTTGTTATCAGGCGGTATTCCAAGGCCAAGGGCCGGAGGAGCAAAAAATCGTTGGATATTTGATGTCAACGGATCGCTAAATTATAGAGAACAGCCCTCATTCTGCAATAGGCAGGATGGGGGTTTGCTTACCTACTCGATAGATTGCAAGCATTTGTCGAGGAGCATTTGTATTCACCCCGTTGGTATGCGTTATAATCAAAGCTAACACTCTCATAATTTTGTGAATTAGGCAATTGATAGAGCAGAGAGGGAATTATAATGAACAAAACCGAACGACAACTCGCCATTACGCTTGAACTACAACGGAGTAAGGTGCTCAGGGCGGAAGATTTGGCGGCTCAGTTTGAGACGAGCGTACGGACGATATATCGTGATATTCAAGCCCTAAGCGAAGCCGGGGTCCCGATCGTCGGAGCTCCCGGACAGGGATATTCCTTGATGGAAGGGTATTTTCTTCCACCTGTCGGATTTACGGCAGAAGAAGCAGTATCCCTGCTTATGGGAACGGATTTTATCGAGCAGAAGCTGGATGGCGAATACGGCAACGCTGCCAAGGCGGCCAGGCGCAAAATCGAAGCGGTCCTGCCGGAGCAGGTGCGTGAAGAATCAGCGCTCGTACGGGAGACAATGCGCCTTCTTCATGTTGGCGAACCGGTAGCTGGTTGGAAGGAGAAGGATTATCTTGGACAAGTACGGCGCGCGATTCTGGAACGTCGCAAATTAAGTTTTACCTATCTGAAAAAGATTTCAGAATCAGACGGTAAACGTGAAAGCAGGCGGGAGGTTGCTCCATACGGACTAGTACTTGTTCAGGGAAACTGGGTGTTGATTGCAAGCTGTGATCTACGGCAGGATATCCGTCATTTCCGATTGTCGCGGATGACGGAGCTTATCGTATTGGAAGAGGGCTTTTCCATGCTGCCCGGGTTTGACCTGAGCCGATACCGCCCAGCGGACGACCGCAACATGCGTATACTGGTTCGGGTGAATCCTGATATTGTCGACAAAATCGTCGAGATGGCTAATTTTTATATGGAAGCGATGGAGGCGCGGAAGAATCATCTTCTGGTCACCTTTCGCGTTAGACATCCGGAAGAGTTACTGCCTTATATCCTTGGCTGGGGTGAAGATGTCGAGGTGTTGAAGCCAGAATCCTTCCGTCTTCGCATTCGGACAGAGGTCGAAAAAATACTAAAACGCTACTGACATACTGTTGTCAGCAGCGTTTTTTTATATTGGGAATATATCTACTATTGATGAGGAGTTGTTTACTTGATGAGAAGTACAAAGGAAGCATTACAGGATTTTGAAGTGACGGTAGAACGATATTTACTCGAACTGGACAACCTCGAGTTGAAGCAGCTGCTAAAAAAAACGAACGAAGAGGATTGGTCCATTGGGCAAATGTATAAGCATTTGATTCAATCGGCACAATTTATGCATTTACAACATGTCGACCAGTGTTTGGCTGAAAGTAATGAAACTTTGGCCCATGAGGAAGAAAAAACGGAGCAAGGCAGGGCCGTATTCGAGCAAGGAAGTTTTCCGCCCATTCGGATCCGGGTCCCTGCCTCGCCGCAATACACCCCACAGCAACCGGAAAGCAAGGAAGAACTGATGGAAGGGCTACAAAGTGTGGTAGAACGGATGAGACGAACGGAACCCGCTTTGTGTCAGGCATCTCTACGGCATAAGATCCTACATCCCGCTTTCGGCCCGTTAAACGCCAAAGAGTGGTTCTTACTGGTCGAAATGCATTATCGGCATCACTTATTGCAGTTGGAACGTTTGAAAAGGGAGCTTTGAACTAGATTGTGTCCAGTTTGTCAACTTATATAGATACCCTAATACAAATGTGAGGATGAATGTGGCATAATATTCAGGGGAACCACCCAAGGATGAAAAATCCTGCAGGGTGGTTCTTTTTTTCTTACGCGTCCTATGCCAGAATTACAGAAGGGGGCGATGAAGAGTGTTCCAGGATTTCAAGCTCGTTGACGACCGTCCGGTCGCGATACAAGTGAAAGAATACGTCAAACGTTTAATTATAAAAGGGGCGCTTCAAGCGGATCAGAAGCTGCCTTCTACAAGAGAAATGAGCGGATTGCTCAAAGTGAGCCGCAATACAGTCATTGCCGCCTATGAAGGGCTGGAGGATGACGGATATACGTACGCTATTCCCGGGAAAGGCAGCTATGTAGCAGCAATGGGAACTCAATTGGCTGGAGACAACGGTGATTCAGTTGCTTCCTCCACATGGCAGATTGACTGGAAGGCGAGAATGAACGAGTATGCCGGATCGGCTGTAGAGCTGGATATGATGAAGCAAGGCATTCGGGCCCAGAAAGGGACGATCTCGTTCACTAGCATTGCTCCGGATGAGCAATTATTCGATCTCGGAGATGTGAAGCGAGCCTTTATGGATCGCATGGCCATCGAAGGGCAGGTGCTGCTGAACTATGGTTATGCCAAAGGCTATAAGCCGCTGATCGATTATCTGATGCGTTATATGGAGAATAAGGGTGTCGATATCAGTGGCAAGGATATGTTAATTACAAGCGGTTTTACCGAAGGCTTCGATATTGTCCTGTCTGCACTGCGTCCTTCTGGACGCCGCGGGGCAGCCATTTGCGAGAATCCGACCCATCATACAGCCATCAAAAATTTGAAGCTGCAGGGGTTTGAGATTACCGGCATTCCGATGGAGCGGGATGGTATGGATGTAGATCAGCTCGAGAAGGAGCTGCAAAAGCAGACGAACCACTTCGATCTGGCTTATTTAACGCCTTCCTATCACAATCCAACCGGGGTTGTCATGTCGGCAGCCAAGCGTAGTGCCGTTGTGAAATTAATGATGCGTTATCAGATTCCGGTGATTGAGGATGGATTTAATGAGGAACTGCGCTACTCAGGAGCGCATATCGCACCAATAATTGCGACAGCAGGGCAAGGGAATGGTGTGATCTATATCGGCAGCTTCTCCAAGGTGCTGTTCCCGGGTTTGAGGGTTGGTTGGGTGCTCGCAGACCGGGCGCTGATTGACAATCTGGAGAGCATTAAGCGGGCACGCACAATTCATACATCAACGATCGATCAATCGATCCTATATCAATATTTACTGAACGGGAATTTCGATAAATATGTCAAAAAAGCTCGAACGGAATATAAACGCAAATACGAGCTGACGAAGGCATGCTGTGAAGCATATCTCCCTGAGGCGCAGCTGTCTGGCGACGGGGGCTTGCATTTGTTCCTTACCTTCCCATCAAAGATAGACACACATGAACTGCTGGAAGCTTGTACGGCACAGGGGGTTATTTTTACACCGGGAGACAGATTTTTCATTCAAGAGGGAGAAGGGACAAATACATTGCGGCTCGGATTCTCACGAGTAACGGATGAGAATATCGTGCAGGGGATTCAGATCATCGCCGAGCAGGTTCGCGACCTTCTTAAGGCATAACAATAACTACAGACAAATGAGGTGTCATGATGAAGATTGGCGTTATTATGGGCGGTATTTCCTCCGAGCGAGAGATTTCGCTGCGGACAGGTCAGGAGATGATCCGTCATTTGGATCATAGCCGTTATGAGGCGGTCCCTATTGTAATTGATCAACGAGCGGACTTCATTGAACAGGTACAACTGGCTGAAATAGATCTTGCGCTACTGGCTCTGCATGGTCAATATGGCGAGGACGGCACGGTACAGGGAGCGCTGGAGACGCTAGGGATTCCATATACAGGCAGTGGTATTCTGGCAAGCAGTCTGTGCATGAACAAGCGGCTATCCAAGATGCTGCTTACGGCAGGGGGTGTGAATACGCCGGCAGGCCTTTGCTGGCAGGGAATGGAGGATTATAATCCACGGGCGGTGGAGCGGATGGGTTATCCGGTGATTGTAAAGCCGAACACGGGGGGATCGAGTATCGGCATCCAGCTCGTGCATCATGAGACCGAACTGCTGAATGCTGTTCAAGAGTCCTGCGCTTTGGATCAGACGATCTTGATTGAACCTTATATTGAAGGGATGGAGATTACCTGCTCGATAATAGATGGGGAAATGCTGCCGATTATCGGCATTCGCTCCGCCCATTCGGAGTGGTTCGACTACACGGCCAAATATGAGGTTGGCGGCGCTGAGGAGAAGGTGATCGAGCTTCCTCCAGCTACTCATCAGCGCGTGCGCGAGGCGGCGCTCGCCAGCTATCAACTGCTGCAATGCAAAGTCTATGCGAGGGTCGATATGATCTTGTGTCAGGATATCCCTTATGTACTGGAAGTCAATACTTTGCCGGGAATGACCGCAGGCAGCCTGCTTCCCAAGAGTGCGGCAGCAGCAGGATTGACCTTTACCCAGCTGCTGGATCGTATTATTGACTGCTCGCTTCGTGAGCGGAGACAGGAATGGGGGAAGCTGCAGCATGTATAGTGAAAAGAATGCAGGACAATTTTTGTCCTCAAGTGTAAGGGACATTCGACCATCAGGAATCCGCGCTTTCTTTGATCTGAATACGGCGGATGGGGATACGATCGCTCTTGGAGTTGGGGAACCGGATTTCGTTACACCGGAAAAGGTACGTGAAGCCTGCATTCAGGCCTTGCGTGAAGGGAAGACAAAATACACCTCTAACGCTGGCTTAATGGAGCTACGCGAGGAACTCTCGTCTTATTTAGCTAACAGCTTCGCACTTTCCTATGACCCCAGTCATGAAATCTTCGTGACGGTCGGAAGCAGTGAGGCGGTGGATCTGGCACTACGGGCCGTACTTGATCCGGGAGATGAAGTACTGATTCCAGCACCAAGCTATATAGCTTATGAACCCATCACTCATCTGCATGGTGGTAAAATTGTAGAGGTGACGACGAAGCCAGAGGAGAAGTTCAAGCTGACGCCACAAGCATTGCGGGCGGCGATTACGCCCCATTCTAAGGTTTTGATGCTTAATTATCCGAGTAATCCGACCGGAGCAGTCATGACGGAACAAGATTGGCAGCCCATTGCTGAACTCGTGATCCAGCATAATCTGGTTGTCATTTCGGATGAAGTGTATGCCGAGCTGACCTATGGGAGAAAACATGCAAGTATTGCTTCCTTGCCAGGGATGAAGGAGCGTACGATCGTGATTAGCGGCTTCTCCAAGGCGTTTGCGATGACAGGCTGGCGCGTAGGCTATGCTTGCGGTCCGCGTGAGTTGATAGCAGGCATGTTGAAAATCCATCAGTACACGGCTATGTGTGCTCCTACAATAGCACAGATCGCAGCCCTTGAATCATTGCGTTATGGTCTGGCCTCCAAAGATGAGATGATGGCCAGCTATAATGAACGTCGCAAGCTGTTTGTAGCGGTATTGAATGCGATCGGGTTAACCTGTCATGAACCTGAAGGAGCATTCTATGCATTTCCTTCTATTACATCTACAGGGATGTCATCGGAGCAGTTCGCTCTACGGCTGCTGAAGGAAGCGAAGGTCGCAGTTGTGCCAGGTCATGTATTCGGATCGGGAGGAGAGGGCTTTATCCGCTGCTCATATGCAACATCGCTCACTGATTTAGAGAAAGCACTGGAGAGGATGGGACGGTTCGTGCAGGTCTTGCAGCCGGTTTGATGAAAGCATATAGAAACAGATCACTAGATGGGTAATTAAAACCATAAAGTGATCTGTTTTTTATTTTGACTACATCAAATATTTGCTTGTGAGCGAATCTTTTGCGTTCAGCAGCTGCTTTGGCGTGCCTTCGAATACGACTTGACCGCCATTGCTGCCGCCTTCGGGACCCATATCGATGATCCAATCGGCGTTACGAATGATATCCAGGTTATGTTCGATGACAATGACCGTATTGCCGGTATCTACAAGGCGATTCATGATCGCTAGCAGATGGGTGATGTCCGACATATGCAATCCGGTCGTCGGTTCATCCATAACGTAGATACTTCCTTTTTTATGCAGTTCACTGGCCAGCTTGATACGTTGGCATTCGCCGCCGGACAATGAGCTAAGCGGTTGTCCGAGTGTCAGATAATCCAGTCCAACATCGCTCAGGGCCTGCAGCTTACGTACAACCTCCTTGATCTCAAAGAAATCGAGGGCATCTTGAACAGTCATCGCCAGAACATCAGCGATTGATTTACCATTCAATTTGTAGTCCAATACTTCTTCTTTGAAGCGTTTGCCGCCGCATACTTCACAAGGTGTCTTCACAGTTTCCATAAATGCCAATTCAGTATAAACAACACCAAGACCTTGGCAGTTCTCACAGGCTCCCTTGGAATTGAAGCTGAACAATCCAGCATTCACTTTGTTGGCTGAAGCGAAGGCCTTACGCACATCGTCCATGATGCCGGTGTACGTGGCTGGATTTGAACGGGTCGAAGTACCGACCGCCGCCTGGTCAATCACAATGGCGTCGGAATGCTGCTGCAGGAATACCTCGTTGATTAATGTACTCTTGCCAGAACCAGCTACGCCTGTCACTACGGTTAAGACTCCCTTAGGAATATCAACATTGACATGGTTCAAATTGTGCAGATTGGCGTCCACGACGGACAATTGTCCCGTTGCCATGCGAAAATGATCCTTGATCGGCATCGAATGCTTCAAATGCTTGCCTGTCAGAGTATCCGCATCTAGCAGCCCAGAATAGCTGCCTTCATAAACAATGGTCCCGCCGCGGCTACCAGCCAATGGTCCGACATCAACGATATGATCAGCCACCTGGATCACATCAGGGTCGTGTTCAACGACGATGACCGTGTTGCCTTTATCCCGCAGTTTCTGCAGCAATTCATTCAGCCGATGCACATCACGAGGAT
Organism: Paenibacillus motobuensis; assembly: GCF_039521865.1. Taxonomy (NCBI): domain Bacteria; kingdom Bacillati; phylum Bacillota; class Bacilli; order Caryophanales; family Paenibacillaceae; genus Paenibacillus; species Paenibacillus motobuensis. Next base: position 282,655 of record NZ_BAAACX010000006.1, read on the forward strand.
GCAGCCCAACACTCGGCTCATCGAAGATGTAGACCACATCGACGAAGCTGCCACTCAAATGCTTGACCATCTTGACCCGTTGGGACTCTCCGCCGGATAAAGTGTCAGTCTCACGGTCGAGGCTCAGATATTCAAGGCCAATATCCACCAGGTGCTGTAGTCTTTCAGTTAATGCTTTAACCATTGGGGCAGCTACTGGGTCTGTGATTTCACGAATAACCTTAACCAGCTGACTTGCTTCCATGGAAGATAGTTCAGCAATATTGCTACCATTGATCCTACAGCTAAGTGCAGCCTGGCTGAGACGAGTGCCGCCGCATAACTGGCAGAGTCCATCGGTGATATAGGGCAGGGCCCTCTTTTGCGTGCGCTCCGACATCGCTTTAATGTCCCGCTTGATATACTTGTTGGTGAACTTCTCGATGAAGCCTTCCACTGTTATATTCATGGTCTTCCCGCCGAACTGTGTCGCCACTTTCTTCGCCTTGCCGTACAGTAGTTCTTCCAGATCCTCTTCCGGATAATCGCGCAGCTTCTTGTCGAGATCATAGGACCCTGACTGTACGATCATCGTCCAATCGAAACTGTCTATTGAGTAGTCCGGCAGCAGGATGGCTCCTTCATTTAATGAGAGTGACATATCCAGCGCCTTACTCATATTTACGCAGCGAATACGGCCTGTTCCGTTGCATTCGGGACACATGCCTTGCGGATCATTGAAGGAGAACATATGCGCTTCTCCTACATAGGGTTGACCAACACGGGAAAAGAGAAGACGGAGAACGGGGGAGATATCGGTAATCGTGCCTAGGGTTGAATGAGCGCCGCCACCCAAGCGTTTCTGATCAACGATCACTGCCATGCTCAAGTTCTCAATTGCATCTGCTTCCGGCTGCGGAATACGCGGCAGGAAATTGCGGACGAACATACTGAAGTTTTCGTTCAATAGACGTTGGGACTCAGCGGCGATAGTATCGAATACAATCGAAGACTTACCCGAACCGGATACACCGGTAAAAATCGTGATCTTACGCTTAGGAATGCGCAAAGATACGTTTTTAAGATTATTTTCCCGAGCGCCGCGAATTTCTATATATTCTTGGGACATCGTATCTCCTTATCTAATCATTTAGTGTCGTTTTGATTATATGTTACTATTTCGTGTCCTGCAAACTAATAGTCACATCTGAGAATTTCCCCATTTTTCTGGGGGGATTCTCTTTTTGATTGCTTGAATCAATGATGCATTTGAATATTCAGGAAGATTTTTCTTGTCTATTTTATATCAAAAACTTGGTAAGGTAGAGAATAGCAAATGGATAAGAGGTGATGAGTTATTATGATGAAGAAACGCTGTTTGTTCTGCGATGAGATTGTACCGACTAAACCGGAAGGTGATTATGATAGATATATAAGCTGTTCCTGTTCACCGGACGGATCCTATAGCTTACTTAGAGATAGTTACGAATCTATTAATTCGTTGCCCCACCCTGAGAAGCGTAATATGCTTCACATCATATCGGCTTATATCCGTGAGCTAACGGATCGCGATGAAGCAGTCGTTCTATCCGCCAATGATCTGGAGACGATTGTTAATTCTCCGATGATTCCTGTAACCATAGAGGATAAAGGAATCCGTCTACTGCAATATTTATATAGGCATTCTGATCGTGCAGGAGAACCCGTTGTCATTCATCCACTCTCTAGCAATTATAATCTGACGTATTCCCCTAATCTGCAAGAGCTCGTATATATTATTGATAAATTAAGGAACGAGCAGCTTATGATCAGAGAAGGAACCAGCTTTCAGCTTACGGAGCAAGGATGGCGCGAAGCGGCAGCAAGCGCCGGAGGAAAGAAGCTGAAGCCATGCACGATTCTTATCGGGAATGATGAGAATTTGAGCACGGAGTGGCAGGAAAGATTATTGCCGATTATTGAGCAATACGGTTATCTGCCACGATTGCTTCCACACGCAAATATGAAAACACCGGGTGCCGAAAAGTATTCCTTGGAGCTTATAGCTGACAGTAAATTGATTATCGCAGATTTAACGGGACAACCCCCTGAGGTGTATTTTGCAGCGGGATATGCACTTGGTCTGAACATTCCGGTGATTTGGAGCATGAGCAGCCGTGATGCAGAGACACTTCCTGTACAAATAAAAGAGATTCGCCCCATCGTTTGGGATTCCGCTGAAGAGCTGGCGTCAATCCTCCAGCAGAGGTTAAGTTGATAAACGCATTAAAGAAGCTGATGCCGGTTGAGTACCGGCACCAGCTTGCAGTTTAAGGTCTTTTTTCAATGTCCACAAAATAGGGTCTAGGTCTATCGCATCCAGCACAGCTTCGGCATTATTCGAACCGATCTGATATTTCGCCGTCCTCTTCACAAGTTCACTCGCATGTTCCATCGCATAACTATAATGTACATGCCTTAGCATTTCGATATCATTGCCACTATCTCCAAAAGCCGCCGTCTTATCGTTCGCGATTTGCCATCTTTGCTGAAGAAGCTGAATTCCATGCGCCTTGTGAATGCCAGTTACAATAATATCCACATCCCCATAACCGCACGATACGGCCGTAACTTCTTCCAGGTTCAGGTTCACAAGTGCTTGATCCAGATCTTCAAGTGGAAAACGAAGGGCAAATTTAAACAATTGATCCTCAATAAGCGCCATTCTCCGCAACAAAAGCAATTTCATGCTCAATTTCAGGAAAGAACGACCGCAGCTGATAATATTGATTCCCGCTAGCCACAACAAATCGAATGCCTTTTGTTTTCATCTGTGCATATTGTTCCAGAAAGCGATCTCGATTATAATCCTTACGGTCATTCAGAAACGTGCCATCCATGTCTACGGCAATGATTTGTACATCCACAGCGCAGACACTATGCCTGAATGGTCCATCGAATATCCAATCAGTGCAGGGAAGACCGCGGCTCCAAAACCGGCAAAAGCTGTAATTAGACTGGTAACGAGACGCGTCATGCCAGGCAACGTATGATTCGCATACACCAGGGTGATCGAATAAACACCCGACATCGTTAAGCCCATAAGGATGACTAGGATAAAGCCGACGACAGCATCCCTGGATAACGCAAACACGACGATCACTACGAGGGTGCCGAACATACTCCAGCGCAAATAACTCGCATAATTTACTTTTCGAATAATCCAAGTCATGGTAAACTTCGGGGGATTGACTTATCCTTTATTATTGTTTATATTTATAACGTAAAATTTAATTAACTGGATTGTTACTGGTAAAGCAGGCAATACCTAAAACAGTGATATAGAGATTTTTTTCTATATAATTGTTTTTGGATTGTGTGCTTTTTTTGAGGTTATGTGTTCTCTTGCATTTGTACGAACGGGGGGTGATGGTAGTGAAGGTTGTAAAGAAATTTAATAACAATGTAATTATGTCACTTAACGAAAACAAACAAGAAGTTATTTTGATTGGCTGTGGTCTTGGTTTTGGAGTGAGCAAAGGAGATAAAATTAACAAAGGTAAAATTGAAAAGACTTTTGTGTTAGATAAGAATTACAATCGGGAAGCAGCTTTTGATTTATTAGCTGATATTCCTAAAGAACATCTTGATTTAATTAAAAATATAATTGAACTTGCTGAGAGTTTGCTTGAGGTTCAATTAAATGATTATATATATTTGTCACTTTCAGATCACTTGGTTTATGCTTTTAAGCGACATGAAGCAGGAATGGATCTTAGTAATCCTTTACTTAATGAGATTAAAGGCGTCTATCCTAAAGAATATGAGGCCGCTTTAAGAGCGTTGGAACTCATTTTTGAGTCAACGGGAATCAGGTTAGCAAAGGATGAGGCCGGTTTTATTACCTTACACTTTGTAAATGCGCAACAAGGGCAGGTTACCAATAATGAGACCATGAAAATTCCCAAAATGATCAAAGAAATATTGCGGATTGTGGAATCTCATTTTTCAATTCAATTGGAAGCGTCGTCAATTTTTTATGATCGGTTTATTACTCACTTGAAACACTTCATTAAAAGAAGCCTTGATGCTCAAAATGAAGAAGATAATCCACAAACTCTCACCATGTTGAAGTCTTTAAGGAAGAATACGCCTCAGGTTTATGAATGTGTTGAGAAGATTTCTGAGTACATGCAAGAGTCACAAGATATAACCATTGGTGATGAAGAAAAATTTTATTTATTCGTGCATATTTATAAATTAACAACAAAATAATAATCAAAATGGATTGTTACTGCGATGCAGGCGATACCTGGGATGACATAGAGATGTTCTCTATGCTGTTTTAGGTGTCTTTTTTTATATCAATATTTTTGATCAGGAGGAGAAATACAGAATGAAAAACATGAAGGGATTTCCGCAGAATTTCTTATGGGGAGGGGCCATCGCGGCCAATCAGATTGAAGGAGCTTGGAATGAAGATGGGAAAAGTATCGGCTTGTCAGATTTGTTTATTTATAGACCTGAAGCGGATAAGTCCAAACTTCACTCGGCGAATATGACTCAAGCAGAGGTTGATTTTGCAGTCAATGACAAAGACGGATACTATCCGAAAAGACATGGCATTGACTTCTATCATTCGTATAAAGATGACCTGAAATATCTTAAAGAAATGGGATTTAAAACACTGCGTTTTTCAATTAACTGGGCTCGGATTTTTCCTAATGTAGAAGACTATACTCCTAATAAAAAAGGATTAGAATTTTACGATAACTTTATTGATGAGGTCATCAAAAATGGGATGGAACCTATCGTAACCATTTTACATTACGAAATTCCACTATATATTACAGAGAAATATCAAGGATGGAAACATAAAGACGTCATTGATTTATATGAAAAGTATGGACAAACCTTGTTAGAACGTTATCATGGCAAAGTTAAATACTGGATTGCAATCAATCAAATTAACTTGCTTCATATTGAACCATTCCTCTCCATAGGGACATGCATTGATACCGTTGAGAACTTTGAAGAAGCAAAATACCAAGGCGTTCACAATCAAATTGTAGGAAGCGCCCTGTTGAAGAAGTTTGCTAAAGAACAAGGGTATGATATACAAATGGGTACGATGCTGGCTGACTTAACGGCGTATCCGGAAAATGCTCACCCTGATAATGTGCTATTGGCGATGAAACACAATCGTTTGAATTATTTCTATACCGATGTTCAGTTTAGAGGTGAATATCCTGGATATATCACAAGATTCTTTAATGAAAGTGAAATTGATATCAAGATTACTGCTGAAGAAGAAGCATTGTTGAAAGAAAACACACTTGATTTCTTAGCGGTTTCTTATTATTTTTCACAAATGGTATCTATGGAGTTGAACAAGGAGCAACATGTCTCTTATTCCTATAGTTCAGCTAAGAAAAATCCGTTTCTTGAGGTGAGTCCATGGGGATGGGCTATCGATTCCAAAGGTTTCTATAATTGCTTATCTCAATACTGGGATCGTTACCAAAAACCGATTCTAATTGCGGAAAATGGCTTAGGTATGTATGACAAATTAGAAAATGAAACTGTAAATGATGACTATAGAATTGAGTATATTAAAGATCATTTGATTCAGTTAAAAGAGTGTATTAAAGATGGAATTGAGATCATGGGTTTCTGTGCTTGGGGACCTATAGATCTAGTGAGTGCTTCCACGCAGGAAATGGAAAAACGTTATGGCTTTGTATATGTGGACAAGGATAACTTAGGTCATGGAACTGGGAAGCGCTACAGAAAAAAATCCTTCTATTGGTACAAGGAAGTTATTGAGACAAATGGAGAAAATCTATAAAAAGGGGGTATGAAGAAAATGGACTACAAGAAATTAGCAAAGGATATTATTCCCTTAGTCGGTGGTAAAGATAATATCAAACTGATTTGGAACTGTTTCACAAGATTGCGCTTTAATTTAGTGGATGACACAATACCTCAAATCGAAGAGTTGAAAAAATTAGAAGGTGTAATTGATATTCAAGTTACGTCCTCACAATTTCAAATCATTATAGGAAATAACGTCGAGATTATTGCTGATGAAATCAATCGACTCATTGGTCATGATAAAAAACAATCTAACGAACAACCTGTAGTAGCTGAGAAATCAACACCTAAAAAAGGCGTGAAAAATAAAGTTAATGGGATCCTTGAAACCATCTCAGCGATTTTTTCGCCTATATTACCGGCTATTATTGGCGCTGGTATGATGAAGGTTGTATTGGCACTGATCACAATTACTAAGTTAATGCCGGAGACAAACGGTGTTTTCCAAGTATTTACGATGATCTCAGACTCAGCGTTTTACTTTTTACCATTTCTATTAGCGGTGTCTTCAGCAAGGAAATTTAATGTTAATGAGTTTATCTCGTTGTGTCTTGCGGGAGTCTTAATGTATCCAACCTTAATTAATGGAGCCGCTAATGGTCTGGAGCCGATGAAATTCTGGCTTTTTAATCTTCCATATTTAAGTTATAGTTCGTCTGTTATTCCGGTTATCTTAGGTGTATGGCTAATGAGCTATGTAAATAAGGGTGTTAACAAAGTAATGCCTCCAATGCTCAAAGCAATTCTATCTTCCGTTGTAGTGTTAGTGATTACTGTACCTATTGTTTTAATTGTAATTGCTCCATTAGGCTTTTACATTGGTGAGTATTTATCTAAAGGTTTGATTTGGTTATTCTCAACGGTAGGTCCGTTAGCAGGTTTCCTGCTTGCCGGATTCAATCCTATTATCGTTATGACAGGAATGCATTATGCCTGCATGCCAGCGGCTATTCAAAGTTTGGCTACGAACGGATTTGATAATTTTTGGTTGCCGTTTGCGTTAATCAGTAATATGGCTCAAGCTGGAGCTATTTTTGCAGTGTTTGTAAAATCAAAGTCCCCTGAGCAACGTTCGATTACCGTGTCAACGGGCTTATCAGCGATCTTTGGGATTACGGAGCCGGGTATGTATGGGGTTACTATGAAACTTAAAAAGCCGTTATATGCAGCTATGTTGGGAAGCGCTATTGGCGGTTGTGTTGCGGTGTTGTTAAGTGTAAAAACATTCTCTTTTGTACCTCCAAGTATTTTCGCATTACCTACTTATATTGCTCCTGATGGGAACATGTCTGGGTTGTGGGCCATTCTTGTGGGCATCATTTTAAGTTTTGTTTTGAGCTTCATTTTTACCATGTTCTTTAAATTTGAATCTAGTTCAAAAAACAACAAAACGAATGAACAAAAAAATGAAATTAAACAGGAAAAGGGCATGGAGTCAAAGGTTGAATTGAGTAAGGAAGAAGTGGTGGTTAGTCCGTTAGCCGGAAAGGTTATACCTATGAGTCAGGTGCCAGATGTGGCGTTTTCAGAAGAGCATATGGGTAAAGGGGTGGCCATTGAGCCTGATGAAGGAATCTTAAGGGCGCCTGTGGATGGAGACATTGCTGTGATCTTTCGAACAAAACATGCGATCGTAATGACTACTGATCGCGGAGCAGAGATATTAATGCATATTGGTATTAATACTGTGCAGCTGAAAGGTGAGCACTTTGAATCCCTTGTACAGGTGGGGGATAAAGTAAAAAAGGGTCAGCCGATAGTAAAATTTGATGTTGAAGCCATAAGAGCCAAGGGATACGCTACTGTAACACCAACTATCGTCACAAATTATAGTGAATTCCCTGAATTTGAAATGATCAAAACGAACGAAACGATTAAAATCGGTGATCCGATTATGACGATCAAAGGAGCTATTTAATACTACGTAATCGCAGAAATCATGAATAGTGTTGAATGAACAGAACCCGGAAATGGCAAACTAAGGGAGTGGTATACATCTCATTTTCCAGAGGAGGATATCTGTTATGACTCACCAGAAAAGAAGGAAAGAAGCTGCCTGGAAGTCTAGAAAGCAAGAGCACCATCCTCATGGTAAAATCAAATCGTTCAAGGAATTGTCCAGCGAATAGGTCGAGAAGTATACTTCATGCATGAGAAAGACTGTCGGAATTCCTCCGGCAGTCTTTTTGTGCAATAATGATTAAACAGGAAGTAAAGGAGCGATAGCTATGGGACGTGTGTTATTTATTAATGGTGGGTCAGAGGGACATATCAACCCTACGATTGGAGTTGTGCAGGAGCTTGTCTCACGTGGAGAAGAGGTTGTGTACTTCTGTATAGAAGCGTTTCGAGAACGGATGGAGACGGTGGGAGCTACCGTACGAACCTTTGACGGTCAGCAATTTATTAAAGCTTTTATCTCGGGCGGAAGAGAGCATTTGCTAGAAAGAATCAACGGTCTTTTATTAACAGCGGATATTGTCATACCAAGTGTCCTTGAACAAATTAAGGGAGAACATTATGACTACATCATCCATGATTCCATGTTTGGCTGTGGACGATTAATCGCTCAGATTCTAAAGCTTCCGGCAATTAGCTCTTGCACTACTTTTGCCCAGACCGAAGCATCTGTCAATAAGATCGTGGAGCAGTTTTATACTGAAGCTCCTGCAGAAGTTGTTCAACCAATACATGCTAAATATCAAAGCCTTACGGAACAGATAGAGGCAAAATATGATGTAAGAATCCATTCTCCTTACGAAGTATATTGTAATCCTGCATCAATGACCATTGTATACACGACCAGGGAGTTCCAACCGACTGAAGCGGAGTTTGACCACACATATAAATTTGTAGGACCATCCATCGCTGAGCGCGTTACTCAAGACAGCTTCGACTTTACAACGAGTATGGAGAACAACCCCATTTACATATCACTAGGTACTGTCTTTAATCAGTCAATCGATTTCTACATGCTCTGTTTCGAAGCTTTCGAGAACTCGAATCATACGATCATCATGTCTATAGGGGACCGGGTCCAGATCACTGATCTAGGGAATATTCCTACAAATTTCATCGTGAAAAATTATGTTCCGCAAACTAAAGTGCTGGAGCACGCGAAGTTATTTATTACCCATGGCGGAATGAATAGTGCCCATGAGGGTCTCTATTATGGCGTTCCGCTCATCGTCCTCCCACTTAGTGCGGATCAGCCAATTATTGCCGAACAAATCGCCCATATGGGAGCGGGCATGACCTTACAAATGCAATCCTTGACGGCGGATCAACTCCGTAAAGCGGCAGATCATGTACTGAGTGTAGCATCCTTCAAAATGGCTGCCACAAAGATGAAGGATTCACTACGATCTTCCGGTGGGTATCGTCAGGCGGTGGATGAGATTTTCGATTTTATAAGCTAAACGTTCAAAACAACAATCTTCCCAATCCGTTGGGGAGATTGTTTTTTGTATACCCTTGAGTATAACCTTGATATTCAAAATAATCTAAAAAAATTTCTGATGCAATGTCGATTCTCTCTACCGTCGTTCGTTGTCTAGATAACAGCGAAGTTGAGCGAGGCACGGATGAAGAACATCCGAATGCATGCGACGCTAGGAATCAACCTTATGACAAGGAAGGACGGAGATCAGGTTATGGGAAAAATCATTATGCAACAATTCGTATCATTGGATGGAGTTATGCAGGCTCCAGGCGATCCGAATGAATACGAATATGGAGGCTGGCAGATGCCATATGTAGGCGAGGAGCACTTGGAACTGATTGTTGAACAGGCCCACGCGGTGGAAGCGCTCTTGCTCGGGCGCAAAACGTACGAGGGTTTCGCGGCCTCATGGCCGTCGGCGACAGGCATGAGAGGGCTAGCCGATCGGATGAACCAAATGGCGAAGTTCGTCATGTCGAGAAGCTTAAGTCAAGCGGAGTGGAATACTTCGATCATTCTTGGTGAGGCGGCTGAAGAAGCCGTGAAGCTCAAGCAGCAATTAAGTGGAGATTTGCTCGTCGTTGGCAGCGGTGATCTCGCCCAGACTCTGATGAAGCATCAGCTTATCGATGAATATCGACTCTGGGTTCACCCAGTGATCTTAGGCTATGGACAACGATTGTTCAGAGAGGGAAATGAGAGAGCGGCGATGCGCCTCATCGACGTCAAGACATTGAAATCAGGCGTCGTTATTTATACTTACGAGCCTGAGAAATAGAGACAAGAAATATAAACGAAAAGGAGATATATACGATGTATTCAGTTATTTCAAAAGATGGCACATCCATTGCCTATGATCGGGTTGGTCAAGGACCATCACTAATATTTGTAGCGGGAGCATTTAGCTACCGCAAATTCCCCGGACAGGTGCAAATGGCCAACCTGTTGTCAGAGCATTTCACCGTATACAATTATGATCGCCGCGGCCGTGGCGATAGTGGAGATGCACCAACCTATTCGATTGAGCGTGAGATCGAAGATCTTCAGGCGATGATTGATGAAGCGGGTGGCTCGGCCTATGTGTGGGGATTATCATCCGGGGCGATTCTAGCTCTGCAGGCCGCGGCGAGGGGGGCGAATATTCAGAAGCTTGCCCTTCATGAACCACCCTTTATCGTTGATGATGCAGGTCATAAACCGCCGGAAGACTTCGCCAAGCAAGTATCCGCCCTTATGTCCTCAGATCGGCGGGGCGAGACGGTTAAATATTTTATGACCAAGGGAATGGGGGCTCCTTCATTTGTAGTTAGCATGATGCGGGTCATGCCCGGCGTGTGGTCCAATCTGACATCGCTTGCTCATACACTGCCTTACGACGCGGCCCTGCTCGATGGATATATGGATGGCAAGGCTCTTCCTCAAAAATTGTGGGATGCCGTTAAGATGCCAACGCTTGTCATTGAAGGAACCGAGAGCCCGGTGGCACTGCGACATGCTGCCCAGGCATTAGCGGATGTACTTCCGAATGCAAGGCTGCTGAGCAAGAAAGGCCTTGGTCATACGAAAAAGCTTAATACGAAGCAGGTTTCATCCGAGCTCGAAGCGTTTTTTAGTACTAAATCATGATCACAGGGAGGAAATAAATATGAATATCAAGAAATCTAATTCAGCTGTGATACGATGGCTTCTGCTGGCTGAAGTGGTTTCCGCTCCGTTGTTTTATGCAGCAGCGATCATTCAGACATTCACACGTGCAGGGTTTGATATTAGACGTCATGCCATTAGTACCCTTACATTAGGGGATGCGGGATGGATTCAAAGTGCCAACTTCTTCATGACGGGTTTACTTGCGTTATGTGCAGCGATCGGTGTGCGCTCCTTGCTACGTGGTCATAAGGGCGGTACCTGGGGGGCATTCTTCATTGGAATCTATGGGATTGGAATGATCCTGGCGGGTCTGTTTCGCCCAGATCCCGGTCTTGGCTTTCCCATAGGTGCCCCTGAGGAGATGCCAACATCCATGAGTACTCAAGCTGCAATACATTCCGTGGCTTTCTTTACTGCATTTATTTGTCTGATAGCAGCAAGTATTATCTTTGCACGTCGGTTTGCTGCAATAGGTGAACGTGGCTGGAGTACCTACTGTATTGTATCTTGTATTCTTGCTCCACTGCTTATTATTCTAGGCTCGACCATTGGCACTTGGATTGGCGTAATTATGGGCTGTGCTGGACTCGTTGCCTTCGGCTGGGTCTCGGCTCTCACCGCAAAATTGCGTACGGAAGCTCTTCAGGTATAAATGAATCATTCTAAGGAGAGATCGACTTATGAGATTTATGATGATTGTTAAAGCAACAACCGATTCGGAGGCTGGGGTTATGCCCAGCCAAGAGCTTATTGATGCGATGCAGAAGTATAACGAAGAATTGGTGAAGGCCGGTGTGCTGCTAGCAGCCGACGGACTAATGCCTAGCTCAAGCGCAATCCGGATTTCCTATCCGGAGCCTGGAGGCAAACCGAAATTGGTGGACGGTCCGTTTACGGAGTCCAAGGAGCTTATCGCCGGATACACGTTGATCGAGGTTAAATCAAGGGAAGAAGCGGTCGAATGGGCGCTGCGCATGCCTGATCCACATGGATTTGGGCAAGGGGAGATTGAGCTTAGGCAGGTGTTCGAAGTCGAGGAATTGATGGACAATTCTGATACATTGGCCAAAGAAGTTACGCTCCGTAGGCAGATTGAGGAGCAGAAGAAAGCGTGAGTTCATCTCAGACACATCGAACTATTGATGCGATATGGCGGATGGAATCGGCGAAGCTTATTGCAAGGCTGACACGAATGGTGAGGGATGTGGCCCTCGCGGAAGATCTGGCTCAGGATGCGCTGCTTATTGCCCTTGAACGTTGGCCGGAGACCGGCATTCCAGACAACCCGGGGGGATGGCTGATGACGACTGCGAAGCGCCGAGCCATTGATTTTATGCGCAGGAGTAAACTACGAGACCAGAAATACGGCGAGATTGCTCGCACTGCACCTTTATATACAGAGGATGATGTAGATCATGCTTTGGATGGGGAGATCAGTGATGATCTCCTTCGTCTGATCTTTATGACTTGCCACCCGGTACTATCCCAGGATGCTCGGGTAGCCCTAACGCTTCGTCTATTGTGCGGTTTGACTACGGATGAGATTGCCCGTTCTTTCCTTGTAGCGGAGTCTACGGTTGCTCAGCGGATTGTTCGAGCGAAGAGAACCCTTAGCGCCGAGAAGGTCCCTTTTGAAGTGCCTACCGGGGAGGAATTGAATCAGCGTATAGCTGCGGTACTTGAGGTCATTTATTTGATGTTCAATGAAGGGTACTCCGCGACTTCTGGGGAACACTGGATTCGGCCATTGCTATGTCAGGAAGCGCTTAGACTGGGACGGATTCTGGCTGAGATTGTACCTACTGAACCGGAAGTTCACGGTCTGGTTGCGTTGATGGAGATTCAAGCTTCGCGTCTGAAGACGCGGGTTAACGCTAAAGGAGAGCCGATCCTTCTTATGGACCAAAATCGCGCGAAGTGGGATCAACTGCTAATTCGTCGTGGTATTACGGCGTTAGAACGGAGCCGGAAGCTAGGAAGACCGCTCGGCCCTTACTCTCTGCAAGCAGCAATTTCTGCTTGCCATGCTCAGGCCCGTTCTGCAGCTAAGACGGATTGGATCCGTATCGCGGCTCTTTACGAAGCGCTTGCCAGGCTAACGCCATCGCCTATCGTGGAATTGAACCGGGCAGTCGCGATATCGATGGCATTTGGACCAGCCTTCGGACTGCAGATCGTTGACGAGCTGAATAAGGAGCCTTCCTTAAAAGGATACCACTTGCTCCCCAGTGTTCGTGCTGATTTGCTTGCAAAACTGGGAAGGTATGATGAAGCACGGTCAGAATTCGAACGTGCTGCATCGATGACGCGGAATACCCGCGAGCGCGAGCTGCTGCTTCAACGAGCAGCCGATTGTGAATCGGGTACATATCAATAATGTATTGATCATGTCGATAATGAGTTGAAGGGAGAACCCCCATATGCGATTTATGCTCATAGTAAAAGCGAACGGATTCTCGGAGACCGGGATCCATTACAGTCAGGAATATGTGGATGCCATGAAGGGATATAAGAGGTCTTTGGCTAAAGTCGGTGCGCTTCTGACTGCCGAAGAGCTTAACCCTAGTTCTAGGGGAATTAGGATATGTTATCCGTCGGATGGAGGGCAACCGAAGATACAAGCGGGCCCATTTCCGGTAGATCAAGAACTCGTAGCTGAATTTGTAGTGATCGATGTAAAAACAGAAGAAGAGGCCCTGGAATGGGCAATTCGAATGCCGATTCCAACGGGCCTAGAGAGTACAATCGAACTAAGAAGTCTCCAAGAGAATGTAGATTCTCTATCAGAACCTGGTATACATGCCTTGGAGGCTGACTTGCTGGATTATCTTCATATGCTAAGAAAATTATAACTACATTATATGACTAAGCTTAGTAATAGAATAACTCCTAAGCCAGCTACAGATATAATCGTCTCAAGTAAGGTCCAGGTTGCAAATGTCTCTTTCATGCTTAAGCCAAAGTATTCCTTGAACATCCAGAAGCCGGCATCATTTACGTGTGAGGCAATGACACTGCCGGCTCCGGTTGCAAGAACGACTAGAGCCAGGTTCACGTCAGTTTGTCCTAACATGGGAAGGACCAGACCGGTAGTCGTTAAGGCGGCGACCGTAGCAGACCCCAAGGAAATACGCAAGATGGCAGCGATGATCCAGGCCAGCAGGATTGGCGACAATGAAGTTCCTTGGAATAACTCGGCTACGTAGTCACCAACGCCTCCATCAATTAATACTTGCTTGAAGACTCCGCCTCCACCAATGATCAAGAGCATCATCCCAATATTGGAGATGGCGGTAGAGCAAGATTCCATGACGTTCTTAATTGGAATCTTCCTAGCCAATCCCATAGTATAGATCGCGACTAATAAGGATATCAACATGGATACATCCGCGTTACCGATGAATCCGATGCCTTTGACAAGAGCATTTTCATTAAACCCTATCGTTTTTTGTAGCAAAGTGATGAATGTACCGATAGACATGAGAATAACGGGTAGCAAAGCAGTAAAGACACTAATTCCAAACCCAGGTGTGTCTTCAAGTTTAAAAACTTTCTGTTCGCCCAGCGAGCGGATATCACCTGTTTTTGTAAATGCTTCGGGCACCAGTCTTTTAGCCAGTTTCGTGAATAAAGGTCCAGCTATTATTACTGTAGGAACAGCTACAATTAATCCATATAGCAATACATGGCCAAGGTTCGCGCCAAGTTCACCGGCGATCGCAGTCGGTCCTGGATGCGGCGGCAAAAATCCATGCGTCACAGACAGCGCTGCGCCCATTGGAATCCCGAGATACAGGATAGAAACTTTCAATTCCCTTGATATGGCAAAGATAATCGGAATTAACAATACCAGACCTACTTCAAAAAATAAGGCAATACCAATAATAAACGAGGCAGTCACGACGGCCCATTGAATGTGCTTCTCACCGAATTTGTTCACCAGGGTCATAGCGATACGTTGAGCACCACCGGAATCGGAGAGCAACTTCCCTAACATTGCACCGAGACCAAAGATAAGCGCTAAGTGGCCTAGTGTCCCACCTAATCCCGACTCAATGGTCGTTACTATATTGTCTAGCGGGATGCCAAGTGCTAGAGAAACACCGAATGATACAATAATCAATGATACGAAGGTGTTTAATTTTAAGAACATAATTAAAATAAGTAATGCGACTATCCCAATTGCTACAATGACTAATGGCATCGTAATATCCCCTTACTGCTTAGATTAGTTGTCTTAGATTAAGCTTCTCTGATAATCGGTAATCCGCGTATATTCATCTGTTAATACTCTGGATAAGCTAATGAACACCGGAAGCAAGTGTCTATATTCTTTTACAGCGTCTTCCTTTGGTGTGTGTCTGTAGGTACTGCCAATCATTTGCTTCACGATCTCAAAAGATTCAATTTGTCCTGTAGCATAGAGACCTAATATACATGCCCCTAAAGAAGAACTTTCGTAACTTAAGGGCACAACGACTTCAGATTCGAAAATATCTGACATCATCTGCCGCCATACCTCGGATTTTGCAAAGCCTCCAGTTGCTTGAATTCGGGTTACAGGCCCATCCATGCACTCGGTTAAGGCTAAGAACACGGTGTATAAGTTATAAATAACCCCTTCCAAAGCAGCGCGAATCATATGCTCTTTTTTATGTGACATGGCTAGACCAAAGAATGAGCCGCGGACTTTAGGATTCCATAGTGGGGCACGTTCACCGGCGAGATAGGGGTGAAATATGAGTCCGTCTGCTCCTGGTCTTACACGCTCAGCAATTTTGGTTAATACATCGTAGGGATCAATTCCTAGCCTTTTGGCCGTCTCAACTTCGGAGGAGGCAAGCTCATCACGAATCCAACGGAGAACCATGCCTCCATTGTTAACAGGTCCGCCAATGACCCAATGTTTTTCCGTTAAGGCATAACAGAATATTCTTTCTTTTTCATCGGTTTGCGGCTTATCAATCACGGTTCGAATCGCTCCGCTTGTCCCGATAGTAACGGCAATCTCACCTTTTCCAATCGCATTCACACCTAGATTAGACAGCACACCATCACTAGCGCCAATGACAAATGGAGTCTGCGGATCAATACTCATTCTTTGGGCTAGGGCCTGATTGCAATTGCTAAATATTTGGGTGGTTGGTACGAGTTCAGATAACTGATCACGCGTAATTCCGGCAATATTTAATGCTTCTTCATCCCAGTCTAATGTAAACAGATTCATCATCCCCATGCTCGAGGCAAGAGAGTGATCGATAACATACCGATCAAACAATTTTTTGAAGATATATTCTTTGATTCCTATATATATTTTCGTTTTATTTGCGATCTCAGGCCGATCATTTACGATCCAGGTTATTTTACTTAACGGAGACATGGGGTGGATAGGAGTTCCTGTTCGTCTATAGACTTCATGGCCGTTCATTTCCTCTTTAATCTTCTGTGCCCATGCTTCACTGCGATTATCCGCCCAGGTGATACAGGGTGTCAGCGGCAGATCATTGTCATCCATTGCAATAACACTATGCATAGCACTGCTAAATGAAATAAACGTGGGCTTTTTATCAGGATGGTGTAACGTTATGTTCGAAGTCGCCTGTAATACGGCCTGGAAAATCTCCTCCGGATCTTGTTCCGCTGTGGACATATCTGGTGTATGCAAAGGGTAACCAATATTCTCCGTTTGAATGACTTCACCTTGATCGGTGAACAATACCGCTTTGGTACTAGTGGTGCCAATATCTACACCTAACATGTAGCTACTCATGATGTTGTTCAACTCCTTTAGTTAACACTTGAATCTATAATAAAATAAAGCTTTCCATCGGTAGTCATTTATCTCGGATAAAATGGCACCGCTTTCTTTATTGCCGGAAATAATAAATCGGTTATGAGTTCACCTTCACCGTCTATCAAGTATACTTGTATACAAGTATTATACTCTGGATTGTTCAATATGCAAGCGTTTTATTATAGAGATACGAGAAAATATGTATTCACTGAAAATAAATCTTGACCCTCAAGTATACTTGAGGGTTTAGAATAAGATGAGGAGAGGGTTGAGGGATATGTATAGCATTGGGCAAGTATCTAAAAGAAGCAATGTCGCCATTAGTACGCTTCGCTATTACGACGAAATAGGGCTCTTAAAGCCAGCAGAAGTTAATGAATCAGGCTATAGATATTACTCAGAGAAGGAATTGATTCTCCTTCAACATATTACTGCATTAAAAGAGATCGGTTTTACCTTAAAAAGCATTAAAAATTTACTATTATCAGGAGAAAGTACGAATGAGAAGTCGTTAAAGTCTTTTTATAAAATTGAATTGGAGGCCATTGAGGAGAAGCGAAAAAAACTGGATGTATTAGAGAAGCTGTTGATTACCGCTAATAATGCGTTTGAGTTGAAAGGTAAAGCTGACCCGGATGATATTCTTATGTTTATTAAGGCCATTCAAACTCCCTCGAACATCAGAGAGGCATTTCTAAGGGAACATTTTACAGACAGAGAGATAAAGATCATTAAAAGCTTGCCAGATTTAAGCTCGAATGATCCCAGGACCGCACAATGGGTGCAGTTGATTCGGACGGCGGCGAAACATATCGACGAAGAGCCTTCTTCTGAAACTTCACAAAGGTTGGCAAAACAATTTTTCGAAATTTCTATGGAATGGTTCGATCAGGACGAGAAGCTTATCGAGAAGTATTGGACCTTAATCCGGCCTGAAGAAGGGATGGAAGAGAAGGTGTATGGGCTAGATCGCAAAGTGATGGATTACATCGATCGTATTATAGATTGGTATTTAGCTGTAAATGTACAGGAGGAGAATCGGTTAAATGAACAAAAAAATGAAAACGATGAGTGAGACAAGAGCGTGGGGTTACGTGATCTTGGGCGGATTGCTGGAAATTATATGGGCCAGCGGATTTAAATATGAGAGCGTTCCTAGTATAGTCGTACTCATCTCTCTTCTACTTAGTTTCGAATTAATCATAAGCGCAGCCAGAATCCTTCCGGTCGGAACGGTGTACGCCGTATTCGCAGGAATCGGAACGTTGGGGACCACTGCTGTAGAGATCATATACTCAGGCGGTAACGTAAGTATGTTAAGAGTTGCATTAATACTTCTATTGCTTACATGCATCATTAGCCTAAAGTTGACTAGCGAAGGGGGAAGGGGATAATGGAATGGCTATTGCTCATAGCGGCTGGATTGCTTGAAGTCATTGGTGTAATTGGGATCAAGCGGGTAGCTGAAAGGAACAATTTTACGAATAATCTACTCATGGTGATTAGTTTCTTGGCTAGCTTTCTATTGCTTGCTGAAGCCATGAAGACTATCCCGTTGGCAACTGCTTATGCGGTATGGACAGGAATCGGAACGGTGGGGGCAGCTATCGTAGGTATGATCTGCTTCCATGAATCCAAGAGTTGGATTCGAATGATCACCATGTTAGGCATTATTTTATCGATTGTTGGGTTAAAAGTTGTGGGGTAAAGTGCATCTACAGGGCTCCTCTCTCTTATTCTTCGTGTTAGAGTTAGAGGTGTGTTTGTAAGACGGAGAATTTTTTATAGAGATATTGCTCGAATTGAATTAGTATAAAGAATAAAAAAACGTATTCCTACAAATGTTTGTGGGGATACGTTTTTTATTCAAAAAATCGCAGTTGTAAATTATTATTAACGGAGCGCTAGCCACGTATCGCCGACCTCTGTGTGTAACGAAAATAATTACGTGTGCTGTTGGCGATACCTTATTAACAAATAGGTACAAACCAGTAAAAGATACAGAAACATACCAGGCAGAGAGGAATAATTCCCCCAATGGATCTGCGAACCGATTGATCGGGTTAGAGAAGCAGTAGGGACTAGGACAACCAGGAAGATCAATGTATGTAACAGTAACCTACCTAAATTCATCCCACTGACCACTCTTTTTAAACCTATTATATTAATCACTGTTATGATGAGTTCCATGAGTAGAATTCCAATAACCGCCCCGATGATATTCAGACCTTCTAAAGGGATGAATGAATAGTGGGATAATGCAGCGATGGATATACCAATTATTGTTCCAATCAAGCTTATTCTATTGTTGCCTTGCGACCAAAGGATGCTGGTTGTAATTTCTCGTAGACCCACAACTAAAGGAATGATAAATAACCATTGAATTAGTACTGCTGCTTCAGGTGTTTTGAAGAATACCAGTGAAAGTTCGTCCTTGTAAAACCATAGAAATATACAGGAAGCGATGCCCCAAATCCAGACAATTTCGAGTGCCTCTCTACTTCTTGCATCAAATTGTTCAATAAGTCGTTCTTTCCAGGCCATGACCAGCTTCATCGTAATCGTATGCGATATCGCCGAAGTCACAATGGTCGGCATATATGCAATTAGAACAGCCATGCCCGTTAATAGACCATACATGGCAGTTGCTTGTGAAAAGTCATAACCGGCTGTTTGAAGTCTTGAGGGGATAATAATAGCATCAAGCATATCTGAGAAAGGAACCAGCAGTCTGGTCATTGCAATGATCAAGGAGGACCTAATAAACCAAATACCATCTGTAATTCGAGAACGAGATCGAGGAGGAGCATAGCCCGGTGCATCTCTTTTCGTATAAAGATAAAATATTAACAAACTGACAAATGCGGCGATTCCACCAAGCGCCGTTCCGATTTGACTTATTCCAGCCGCAAATACCGTACCCTGGGGCATCAGAAGCCAGGCAATAAATAACATAAGTACGACTCGAACAGCTTGTTCAATGAGTTCAGATACGGCAATAGCTGTATAACATTCCAGACCTTGTAGGTATCCCCGAAGCAAGCTTAGTAAAGGGACTACGAATAGGGCAAGGGATAGAGGGCGTATGAAGAAGGACAAATCAGGATTGCCTAGCCATGCAGAGATATGCTGCGAGTAGTTCATTGAAAATATGCATATCGATGCTCCAACGAGAATAAACACGACAGACAGACGTTTGAACCAAACCCAACCAAGGGCCTTCTGTTCTGCCGTGTATAAAGCCAGAGCGGTAGGTACACCACCTGTGATTAGCATGAATAGAAATCCATAATACGAGTAGGCCATCTGAAACAACCCAATACCTTCAGTACCCACCATGCGGGTCAATATAATCCTGCCTAGTAGTCCTATGGCTTTAACCAAGGCAATTGCACCGAGACGAATTCCAACCTGCCTTATGATGGGTGGTATATTCAAAGTTCTCACCCCAAACTATCCAACTTGTCCATTAAATATATGAGAAGGATCAAGTAAGTATGTGTTAACTGAATCAATTGTTAATCACGAATTTGGATGAGAATATATTTAGTTGTCTTGTCCCAGCCCAGATCGAACGGAGCTCTGAAGCGATCCGCAGTGTGAGAATTGACCAGAGGGTAGCCATGATCATCGAATCCCGTCACGATTGAGAAATGATCGACATCATTTTTCAAGACATGTGCGATTAAATCCCCCTCCTTAAGTTTGCCTATAGCCCCATAAGGTTGCGCATCCGTTTGCTTCATCAATTCTGGAAAGAAATCCGTTGTAATAACGCGACCATAGCCTGAATTGAGAATAAAATTTTTGAGCGCATCCGTTTGAACCCATGTCCTGCTTCCGCCATTTGGATAGTGGTATCTCCATCCCTCTCGCATCGGTAGACCACCGCCTTCTTTAGGATCACCGAGCGCTTGGGAAACAAAGTTAGTACAGTCTCCGCCATGATTATTGTAACTTTTGTATTTTCGATTGTACTTTCCATTGTTGCCTGCACCCCAGGCCAGACCAGCGTATTTATCTGCATAAGCAACGGCAGCCTTTCGCCTATATTTTTTGCCATCTTGGGCTACTTCTCGGTTAGGGGAATGGACGGGAAAACCAGAAGGAATTAAGCTCGGGTTTTCCTCCAAAGGATCTAGATACCATTCCTTCCAAACAATCCAGCGATCGCCTATCTTCTTTAACGTGATAGCATGCCATGTTCCCAATCCGAACCACTGGGCAGAAGAAGGATGATTATTATAGCTGTAGGATATTTTTTGTGAATGGCCGAGAGAAACAACAGCTACATTTTCTCCGATCCTGACCCTCGTTACGCGAATTTTGGATTGGGAATTGACGATCTTCATGTTTCTTTTCTTGGCCCAAGTATGCAGGTAGAGCTTGCGGTCAACTTCCATCTTATAAGCTCTACGGCTTAACGAATGCTTATTATCATAGAATTCCGCTAATTTATTGTCACGATCCGCTAAATAATCAGATTTATTCGTAAAAAGATTGTCCAGTATTTGCTTTATTTCTTTCTCATCAGTTTTGGTTGCTGCCTTTACTGAGTTATGCGGACCGAACATCATCAGTATGCAGGAGAGCAGCATCACAGCAGTCCATTTTTGCATTTTTTCCCCTCATCAGTTTTGGATTTTATTTTGTACCAATTATAATGTCCCCCAAGACTGAAGTAATATGAGCACGAAGACCAGAAGAGATCAATTGGTTAAATCTATAACGATATTATGGACTCTCGAGCGTTAGCGAAGTCTCTGCAACTTCAACACCATTCACGAGAAGTACAATCCTGTGATTGCCTGGATAATGGCGTCGTGTGGTCAAATCAGCCCAGCTATGTCTTCTTGTTCCGGTGAGACGTATACCGCCGGTTATGGTTTTATCAGAGAGCAGAAATAATTTGCGCGACCGTTTCCCATTTGCCTTAATGAAGTAAATCCCGTACTCAATCCGAATATGTAGTGATTCACCTTCGCGGACATCAAGGCTATACTGTATCTCGCAGCTATCGCCAATCATAAGAGCCGAGGGCTGTACAGAGATTGAAGCTGACGTGGTAAGCGGAACTTCCTCTGTAGAGCTCGCGTAGCCAAATAACTTCATAGCTTCAGGAATCGCTCTGCGGATCAATGTACGGCAGCCATGCCGTATGATCCAATCCGTATCAGGATTATTTCCGATCCAACGACGTGCTGTTTCTAACACCAAGGCAGGATTGTCCTTAGTTACATCGTTGAGGTTATTGGCGACGCTTTTGCGCACATACAGGGAAGGGTCTGCCTTGAGCAACTCAAGGATAGACAATACCGAAGTTGGATTCTCCTTAAACATTGGAAGGATTTGTCCCCAGGGAAGACGTGGACGGCAGCCTTCGCTGGCAAGCCGTCTTACATGCTCATTGGAGTGCTCAGCCCAGGAAGCCATCCGGCGCATCGCCCGCTCAGGGTCAGTCAGAATAAATGTCCTAATGGCGAATTCAGCGGATGATTTTTGCGTAAAGTTCTCTAATGCGTTCATAGAGAGCTCCCAGTGCCTTTCCTCCCGACCATATACTTCTACAAAATCCGGAAAGAAAAGATATGGAAAACCAATGCAGTTGTCCACAATGGCATATAAAATATTCAGCGCGGCGGTATAGTCATTGGGTAGATAAAGCCCAAGCTTCTCGGAAATCCGCCGTGTTCGAGCTTTAAGCGGAAGCGTATCCCATGTATCATCCATCACTGCCGCTACAAATGCCGTAGTATCAAAATCGCTATAGGCAGATTGAACCTTTTTACTAAAATCTAATAAAAATTCCTCATTATAAATATCTTTTAGTAATTCCGCCAATTTATGTCCTCCTTCAACTTGTGAACTGAATAATTCATCTTTGTGCTGCTATATCCGAATTTTATCAGTTATAACCTGACAGCAGTATGGCATGTTATGTGCGATGAACGCAAATCTAAGGTTTGCTACGACATTATATGTCGTAGCAGCTATTTTATAATGAAGAAAAGATAGAAAAGGGGGCCAATCAACAATGTCAAAACCCAAAAGAGGACGTTCCCTGTGGGGACTCCCGTCTCGCGGCCGAGGAACTTGTCCGATCTGCAACAGCACAAGAATTAAACTGTTATATCCACGTGCGAAGACGAATGGTACGGTAGTGACTGTCTGCAAGAAATGTTCCAAAGCAGAGCAGAACAAAGTAGATGCTGTGTAACGCTCGATTGCCGTGAGTGTGGAAGGAGGCCTGCCCTAATGGGACGGGCCCTTTTATTTTGTTGGCTTGCCAAGCAAGAGGGTCTAATGATGTAATAGATTTAAATACTTTTTTCTAAAAAAAAGGGGGATAACCTTGAGTCATATGCATCGTATTCACTGGTTCGATCAACGTATTCGTGAGGGAAAGTATCCGAATAGTGGTCATATTGCTGAACAATTCGAAATCTCGAGACGTCAGGCGCAGCGTGATATCGAGTATATGACATCTTCTTTGCGGGCCCCACTTCTCTATATCGCACGTCATCGAGGGTATTGTTACGAGGATAAGACGTATGTCCTCCCGCATCTTTATATGACGGAAGAGGAACAGAAGGTGCTGAAGTATCTCGCTTATCGCTATCGTCAGTATGATTATGACAATGGGGAGACAATTCAACGCATTGCTCATGTGCTCGACCGTTTTACAGCTGGTAATGAGGATGATACGAGCAGCAGATTGCCGCAATTTGAACTGAATCCTCGGATTATTCAGAATTTTGAGAAACTGTCGCAGGCGATCAAAGATGCTGCAAAGGTCGACCTCATTTATCTAGACGATGAAGGGGGGCCGCAGCATGCTCGCATGTACCCGCTGCAATTCATCTCCCGCTATAATGCGGACTATGTTGTTGTCTATTGTGAACTCGAACGCCAGCAGCTTATGCTGCGGCTCGATCGATTGCTGCAGGTTCAGGTATTGAAGGAGAGGTTTGAGCTGGATTTTGCTATGGATATGGATGCCGTGAACAGGCACTATACTCCTCGTCGAAAACCCTTTGTGGCCTGCGTAATTCTAGCTAATCCTCATGCAGAACATTCCTGGTACGGCTACCGTATTGTTGCACAACATGAACTTGAACATGAGGTAGAGTTCTATGATACAGATGCATTTCTACAACATTTATTGACAACGCCATGGATATCGTTAAAATCACCTAAATGGCTGCGTCAAAAACTGATGGTACGTTGTCAGCAGACGATTGAACGGCTGCAAAATGAGGAGTGATTTGCGTCGTATCATAGGCCATAATAAACAGGAAGCATCGGAAGGAGTCCAAAGGTGTCCAGTGTAATCTTAGACGATATTCAGCTATTACGAGAATCAAAATCTTATATAGATAGTCTGTATGCAATTCTTACTGCAGCGGGAAGATTTCAGGGTCCCAAATACATGCTTTCTGGCCTCACTGGAATGGCATTTAAATTATCTGTGCATGAGCGTTTGTTGGCCATGTCCGTTACGGCCTATGGACAGTGGATTGAGGTACATAAGCCAGCAGTTAAGAATTTAGGATTGTTATCGGTTGCGGATGCGGGACGAACGAGGCACCCTACATTCCGCTGGTATCAACAGGAAGCGGTCATTGCAGTCAAGCAGAGTCTGGACCTCGGGCTGGGCGCTATCTACTGGATTCCCGAGTTCGGAGTGATCCATGGCTATGATGATGCAGATCAGGTGTTCTATGTTCAAGATGGAAGGCATGCGGAGAGTCAGGTCGTACTATACGATAACTTTGGACTGAATTTTACACCCTTCTGGTACTATGAAATATTTGGTGATGATGTAGAGATCACGCATGAGGAGATGGTTCTTGAATCACTGCGGATTGCAATCGATGACTGGCATACACCTTATAGAACATTTCCAGATACTAGCATCGCTTCGGGCAAGCTTGCTTACACTTATTTGCGGGAAGGGCTGCAGGGAGGAACATATGATGAGGGTGGTGCGAGATATATTTTCGATGCTTATGCAGTTTCCAGGACAGAGATTCGGGATTATTTGATAGATGTTGAGGGATGTTGGCCTGAACTTTTGGAGGCGCGGGGGTGTTACGAGGAACTTAGTAGGATGATTCCGGACATGACAGGGTGTATCCAAATGAAACAGGGAACTGAACAAATAGATTCAGATCGTGTCGGTGAGTTGGTTCATTTATTGGGAGTAGCTGAAGCGCTGGAGGATCAAGCGATTCATTATTTTCAGGCGATTAGCAGTCGTTATCCGGATCTCAGGCGTTCGACCCCTCCGAGATGGGGGGCACACTCTCCACGTTGAACAGAAAGGTAGGATTTCATTGCGTAGTGTCCTATTGAAAAATCTGATAATGCCGCTGGGCGCTGAAGGTTATATCGCTGCCATGCATACGATACTAACACACCAAGGCTGGATAGATTGTTCGAAAGCAATGCTAGCCGGGAAGACGGCAGCGGCTTTTCGCTTCACGGTTGATCTACGGCTGACAGATGAGTCCTCGACAGCCTACAATTGGATGGCAGAGCACTTTCTCGCCGCGGATTTCATTGGAATAACGTCTTCGCAGGCAGCAGGGTTTAATTTTGAACCGATATTTCCGTTATATCAGAAGCAGGCGATCAGCGATATTCAAAAATCTTTAGACCGTGGGATCGGCTGCGTTATCTGGCATGATCGGTTTGTAGTCGCCGCGGGTTATGACGATGATCAGCAAGTTCTTTACATATCGGATGGGCAGACGAGAGAGTATCAGTTGCTTCCGTATTCGCAGTTCGGTAAGGGAAAGAGTCCTTATTGGCATTACCAGATTCTTGAGGGACGCATCCCACTCGATGAGATAGAGATTTATCGGGAATCACTGGTCCAAGCGATCTTTAAATGGGAGACCCATGATCTGATGCTGCCTAAAGCGGACTATGCATGCGGGGAGGCAGCCTACGATATGATGATCAATGCATTTCAAACAGGCAATTACGATCCAATAGGTGCCAGAGAAATGATCAATTATTATGCGGCTGCAAAAAAGAATATCTCCATCTACATTGCCGGACTGGAGCGTTATTGGTCCGATCTGTATGTTGCATCAGAGGAGTATCGCGCCTTGGCCGAGATGTGGGAAGAAGCGGCACGACTGCTGAGTACCTCCGAAGCATGCGCTTCGATTCACAAAATAATCGATCTATTCAGTGAAGCAAAAGCAACAGAGGCAAAAGCGATCCAAGCGCTCAAGTACCTGTTGCGGGAGACGATCCAAAATCGGTTCCACGATATTGGACTACGCTAGGGAGCTATCCCATGAATTTATATAGTATCAAAGTTATATTATCTAACGCATCGGGCGATCCGATTTACATTCAGATTATAAGGGAGTTTTTGCCATTACATTACTTCCTCATGCACTAAAAGATGCAATAAAAGACATCTTTGCCAGAGAATAATTCAATCAAGGATGTTAAAATTAAAGGACTGCGATTTCTATAGACGTAATCCTTTTGCTATTGATAGATCTATTAACAAGGGTCAGAATTGCATAATACATATAGGTGAGAACACTATGACTAGATGAAGAATGTGAGGATTGATATCGTATTATGCTCGAGAAAAAAATTTTACGGGATGATTCTATCATAATAACAGGTGGGCCTGGTGCCGGTAAAACAACTCTGCTGTATGAAATACAAAAAAATGGCCATAGCTTTATTCCGGAAGTTGCAAGGGAAATTATACAAACACAGGTCTCTTCTAATGGTGATGCTTTGCCTTGGAAAAATACAACAAAATATCGTGATTAAAGTCGGAGTTTGGTCTTAAACATATTAATCGGAGGATAGAGCATGGATACTATATATTTTACAAATGAGCCCCCTAAGGATTTCGGGCAATTACTTTCTCTCTATGAATCATTAGGATGGAATTCTCTTAAATTATCTAGTGATGATTTGAAACAAATGTGCAATCAAAGTTGGTACGCAATTTATGCTTTCAAAGATCAAAAATTAGTGGGGATGGGGCGTATTATTTCAGATGGGGTGATTACTGGAATTATATGTGGATTGTGTGTACTGCCGAGTTATCAGTCTAAAGGAATTGGCAAAGAAATGCTCAATCGAATGATTGACCATTGCGAACAAAATCGTGTAATTCCCCAACTTTTATGTACAGAAAGCTTGGAACCCTATTATGAGTCTTTTGGATTCAGGAAATTTACCGTTGGAATGACAAGGAATATCATTCGATAACTTCCTCATTAAACAGAGTGGAATGAGTTGTGCTAAATGGCATTGAATGAATTATCAAAATAATCCGAATTATTGAGCAGGTGATATTATGCTGATTGAACACAATAATCTTGAAGAATATCGGCGGACAAGCGTTTCTCTATGACATATTTAACAGGAAATGCTTTTCAGGCATTTTTGAGTGATGAAGATCAAATAGCTCTACTCAAAATTTAGAACCAGGTACTAAATTCGGAAATATTGTCAAGCAGTCTAGAAAAGGGAGAATCTAATCATGAACGAGAGAGAGTTTGATAAAATCTTCGCGATTATGAAAGCGTCATTTCCTGAAAGTGAACGAAGAACTTATGCTAGACAGAAGGAACTGTTGGCTGATCCGCATTACCGTCTTATTACGGAAACGAATAGCAGTAATCAATTGATCGCTTTTATGGCTGCATGGGAATTTCCGTTGTTCCGGTTTGTTGAACATATTGCTGTCGATCCCGCAACGCGTGGAAGTGGCATAGGTGGAAAACTAATGGCCGCGTATATCGAGGAGTCATTAAAGCCCATTCTATTAGAGGTAGAATATCCTGACACAGAAATGGCGCAGCGGAGAATAGGCTTCTATGAGCGGCTTGGTTTTCGTCTCAATCCTTTCGAACATGTACAGCCTCCTCTTCAGAAAGGGCAGCCTGGTTTACCGCTCAAGATAATGAGCTATCCTCAAATTCTCACGGAAGAAGAGTTCGCCCTCTACCAAGAAATTTTGTATACAAATGTTTATAAGGTTGTTTAGTCCAATTTCATAATGTACAAGCTAAAAGCGTGATAATCTGTTTTTTCGCAGAGTTAAGTGCAGAAATACACTTATTTAGAGGAGAAACCCCTGAAATTAGAAAATAGCTGCGTACACGCACTTATTTTCTAACTTAGGCTTCGATGTGGAGAAAATTCATCTCAATAGGTGTATAAACCTCACGGCCCCCTAATAAAAGTGGAGTCTTTCCCTCCAATAAATTAGACTATTTATAAAGGGGAG
>NZ_BAAACX010000007.1:0-95311 GCF_039521865.1 Paenibacillus motobuensis
TCGTGAAGGCCTCGAAAAAGCTCCATCTTCAGTTGATAAAACGGCTCTTGAAAAGAGAGTAAAAGAAATCAACGATGAGAATCTGGTAGAAGACGAGTACACACCAGATAGTTGGAAAACGTTGCAAGATGCGTTGGAAGCAGCTCAAAGAGTGTTGGAAGATGAGGGAGCGACAGTAGAAGACATTTCCAAAGCATTAGCTAATTTGAATTCCGCCCGCAACGGCTTAACAAAACGAGATGCCAGCGGCGGCAATGGTGGTAATACCGGCGGTAATAACGGCAACAGCGGAGGCGGCAGTACTTGGTATCCGTCAACACCAGCGCCGGCACCGACGCCAACACCAACTCCTGAGAAGCCAATTATTGATGTGACCAAGAATGGTAGCCAGGATTCATTTGCAACAGGTACGGAACAGAAGGCGGAAAATGGGACGAAAACCAATATTCTCATTGATAAGAACAAACTGTCGGATATCTTGTCCCAAGGGAAGGGACAGCAGCTGTCGGTTCATGTTCCGAACAAAGGCAATGTTGAAGCAACAGGTTTGACCGCAGCAGATGTTCAAAAGCTGGCTAACACCGGTTCAAGCTTGCAAATCAGCAACCTGCTTGCGATTTATCCGGTTCCAGGCGGTCAATTGAACCTGAATGCCATTGCGAACAATTGGAATAATGCAGCTCTTAGCGACATCGCCGTTCAGATCGACATCCAGCTTGCTCCGGATGGAGTGATCGATCGGGCACGCAAACAAGCAAGCTCGAAGGGCTACGAACTGCTCGTAGATCCAGTAGATCTTGACCTGACGTTCAAACATGACGGTAAAACGATCCGCTCCGGATTGCTGAACGGGTATGCTCCGAAGTATATTGCACTTCCGGAAGGCATCGATCCAAATCGGATTACGACAGGCGTAGTTGTGAATCCAGACGGAACGGTATTCCATGTTCCAACTGTTGTAACCAAGATCGGTGATCGTTATTTTGCGCAAATTAACGATTTGCGCAGCAGCGGTACTTACTCGGTGATCTGGAATCCGAAGGATTTCGATGATGTGAGAAACCACTGGGCACAATCGAAGGTCAATAACATTTCGGCAAGACTAGATCTTGAAGGGACAGGCAGCAATACCTGGTCTCCGGATCGCAATGTCGATCGTGCGCAATTCGCCGCCATCGTATCTTACGGTATGGGCATCATGCGCCAGGATTTACAGCAGAACATTTTCAATGATGTCAATACTTCTGCATGGTACTATCCATCCATTTCGATCGCCAATGAATTTGGCATTGTCAAAGGTTATGGAGACGACACATTCCGTGGTAATCAGCTGATTACGAGAGAAGAAGGAATCGCGATGATTGCCCGTGCGTACAAACTGGTTCGTCCTGAAGCGACGATCCATCAAAGTGATGCAGACCATCTGCTCGCAGGATATGGCGATGTAAACCAAGTATCTGCTTGGGCGAAAGAATCTGTCGCGCTGATGATCTCTGCAGGAATTGTGGAAGGCAAAGAAGGCAAACTGCTAAAACCACAGGATTATATGACACGTGCGGAATCGGTAGCCTTAATGGAAAGACTGCTTAAAGTCACAGATTTGATTGACAAATAGTTCCTACTTAGAACAGCCGCTGCCTGTAAGAAAGGCAGTGGTTGTTCTTTTTTTAAGTGGATAAGATGCAGAAAATGGTATAATAGACGAGTATTTTTATAGAGAGCTAGGAGGGGCTTCTGTGAGAGCTATACTGGTTGATGATGAACGACTGGCTTTAAGGCAGCTTAAGCAAATGCTTGAGCGCGATGTGGATGGAGTGGAGGTTATCGCCATGTTTTCCAACCCGAATGAAGTAATTGACGGCGTATTGAGACATCGCCCGGATGTTGTGTTTTTGGACATCCATATGCCTGGAGTAAATGGCTTAAATCTTGCCAGGCAAATCCAGTCGAATGTACCCAACACCGAAATCGTATTTGTAACCGCATATGATCAGTATGCTGTCCAGGCTTTTGATCTGTATGCTCTTGATTATATTATGAAGCCAATTCAAACCAATCGTTTGCAGCAGTCGATATTCCGTTTAAGAGAGAAATTAAATCTAAAAGATACCAGACGGATACAAGACTCAGAGGCTCCTTACATCTGCTGCTTCAATCAGATCCAGTTCAAGGCACCAGGCCGTGAAGTTCAGACAGGCAAGTGGCGTACAAGCAAGGCACAGGAATTATTTGCTTATTTGCTGTATAATCGGGAACGAGCCATTCAACGAAGCGCGCTGCTTGATTTTCTGTGGCCGGATTTGGAGGAGGGTAAGGCAGCACGGCAGCTCTATTCAACGATCTACCAAATACGACAAACTTTGAAAAATTGCGGGATGGAAATGATTACAATCCATGGTGGAGTTTTGGAGACAGGATACAGACTGGATATTGGCGAAGCGCGAATTGATGTAGAGGAATGGGAATACGCGATGAAGCAGTTAAAGCCGCTTGATATGCAAACCGTAGAAGAATATGAGAAAGTCATGGATCTATTCAAAGGGGATTATCTTGGAAATTACGACTACATTTGGGCTGAACATGAACGGGAGAGGTTAAGGTTAATGTGGTTGTATCATATGAGAAAATTAAGTGACTTTTATGAGCAAAAAGGGATGCTAAATAAAGCTGTTCAAGTGAACCACCATGTCCAGCAGCTGCTGCTAGACGAGGAGGACAGCTACTTTTCCTTGATGAAACTGTATGATGCGATCGGAGACAAGCTTCGGGTAGAGGAGCAGTTTACACTCCTGAAAGCAAGGATCGAACGGGAATTGGAGTCGACGGTTAAAGCGAATATAACGCAATGGTATGATCAATGGCGATTGAAGATGAGCGAATGTTAAGTTCGGGAAGAAGAGGGATTGTGATCGGGGCGAATTTATTTATCGGAAATGCAGGAGGTTTCACGGTACAACACTTTTACCGGACGAAAAGCTTCTTTAATATAGATTGATACAGGTCTTAGAGTTTTTTCAGTTTGAAATGGGATAAAAGGAGAATAAATGGTTTACCTTTGCTCAATTTTTTTATATTATAAACAGTAATACCAAATGCGATGAAGAGAAGAGTAGGTAAACTGGTTCTTTTCCAGAGAGCTCCGGAATGCTGAAAAGGAGCAAAGAAACGTTTACCGAACAAAGACTCTGAGCAGCACTCCGAAACCTGAGATCATCAGGAGATGGTGTGCCAGGAGCTCCTGTTACAGAGCTAAAGTATATGCGCTTCTGCTGTACTTGAAGAGGCTGATATGGCGACATATCAGTAAATTTAGGGTGGTACCGCGAGAATCCAAATCTCGTCCCTGAGACTGCAGTCTTAGGGGTGAGATTTTTTTGTATAATAAAGCTGTGGTACCTGTTACAAAGGATTCGCATAAGTATCTACTAAAAGTACATGTTTAAAAAGTCAGACTTTCAAAAACCTCTAGAAGTGATGGGATTTACCGTTCGGAACAGGCCGGCGGATGTAAACAAAATATTAAGCTAATGAGGAAAGGAATGGAGATAACATGGCAGAAAGGCTTAAAGTGGGGATTATCGGAGGAACGGGCATGGTCGGGCAGCGTTTTGTGCAGCTGTTGGACGGTCATCCATGGTTTGAGGTGGTAAGTATTGCAGCTAGCGGCAGATCAGCGGGCAAAACTTACGAAGAGTCGGTCCAGAATCGATGGAAGATGGCTGGCCCCATTCCGGAACAAGTGAAAAATATTATCGTACAGGATGCTGCAAAGGTAGAAGAAGTTGCAGCTGACGTGGATTTTGTATTTTGTGCTGTAGATATGAAAAAAGATGAGATTCTTGCCTTGGAAGAAGCTTATGCCAAGACAGGTACGCCTGTCATCTCCAACAACTCAGCTCATCGCTGGACGCCAGACGTTCCGATGGTGATTCCGGAAATTAACCCAGAGCATATCGAGGTCATCGCTGCCCAAAGAAAGCGCCTTGGTACGAAGACCGGATTTATCGCCGTGAAGCCGAACTGTTCGATCCAAAGCTATGTCCCTGCGCTGAATGCCTTGCTTGATTTCAAGCCAACCCAGGTTGTTGCCTCCACTTATCAAGCTATCTCGGGAGCAGGTAAGAACTTCACAGACTGGCCGGATATGCTGGATAACGTGATTCCGTATATCGGTGGGGAAGAAGAGAAGAGCGAGCAGGAGCCGTTGCGAATTTGGGGTCATGTTGCAGGCGGAGAAATCGTTAAGGCCAGCTCGCCGTTGATTACAACTCAATGCATTCGCGTTCCTGTAACAGATGGTCACTTGGCTACAGTGTTTGTCTCGTTTGAGAATAAACCTTCGAAAGAAGAAATCATTCAGCGCTGGAGCCAATTTACTGGACGTCCGCAGGAGCTTGGTCTGCCAAGTGCGCCGAAGCAGTTCATTACGTACTTTGAAGAAGAGAACAGACCGCAGACGAAGCTGGATCGTGATATCGAGCGCGGTATGGGTGTTTCCGTTGGCCGTTTGCGCGAGGATTCATTATACGATTTTAAATTCGTCGGCTTGTCGCACAACACCCTGCGTGGCGCCGCTGGCGGTGCCGTCCTAATCGCTGAGTTGCTGAAAGCGGAGGGATATATCCAGCCTAAATAAGGCCGGGGCAATAAAGTACGGAAGCTTGTAGAGTTAAACCAACAACTCTACAAGCTTTTTTATAGGAATCATGGTAGAGAAGCAGCTAGACACGAGGCATGCTGCGATATTGTGAAGGAGGCATTCCCCGTTTGCTCCGGAATATGCGGCTTAAGTAGAAGCCGTTCTCATATCCGCAGAGCTGGGCAATTTTGTCGATGCTAAGCTCTGTTTCTAACAGCAATTTGCTGGCTCTGTCCAGCCGGAGCCGGGTTGTATATTCAGAGGGAGTCATTCCGTAAGCTGCGCGAAAGCGTCTGGTCAACTGTACCGGGGTAAGCTGCAGCGAGAGCGCCAGACTTTTCAAATCGATCGGACCAAATGCATTGTCGATGATAAATTGGGCAGCCGTTCGCATCTCCACATCTGCCAGCATTCCATTTAACCCTATTTCCCGGGGCATATTCGTCTCCAGTTCGTATAAACGCCATATATCGCTTACCAGATGTTGTTTTCGCTGCATAGCGGTTTTATCCTGTTCCAATGCAAGCATCCGCAGGTAGAGATAGTTGGAACACAGCCGCTCGATGTCGGTGATTTTCAGAGCCCCGCTCAACGACTGTATTTCTTCCAGAGAGGGCTCCGCATTCCATGTGAAATGAATAAAGTGAAAGCTTAAAGGTTCAAGGGTTTTTCTATGAAACCAGGTGTTCGGAGGGCAGACCACCAAGCTGCCAAGTCCAGCTTCGCCCTGCTGATCTCCTATGCGGTAAATAAACCTGCCGTCTTCCACCGCAAATATTGTCCAATAAGAGTAAATATCCCGCTCGAGAGCAAACGCTTCCTTTTTAATCCAATATAGATGCGTTACCAGGTGGATCGCAAAGTCACTTCTCATTTCATCACCACTCATATGTGAAATAAAGTATATGGTCCATCGTAACATGATGCATGTATTTAAGGAAGTGTCCAGTATAAGATGAAATCAAGGATATTGGATACTACCTTAAGGAGATGTTCAATCATGAGGAAGGAAGTTATCAAGTCAGATATTACAGTGATTGGCGGCGGCTTGGCGGGAGTGAGCGCAGCTGTAGCTGCAGCCCGTTTGGGCAGGACTGTATCGCTGATTCAAAATCGTCCAGTGCTAGGAGGAAATTCAAGCAGCGAAGTACGCGTTTGGGTGTGCGGGGCTACCGCTCACGGAACGAATCGTTATGCACGGGAGACTGGCATCATGGGCGAGCTATTCGTTGAGAACCAATACCGCAATATCGACGGGAACCCGTATATTTGGGACATGATTTTGCTGGAAATTGTACGCGCGGAGCCTAATATCCGCTTGTATTTGAATACTGATGTCCATGAAGTGGAGGCAGAGGGCGATGCGGACAGCAGGATTATCCGTTCTGTAACGGGTTGGATGATGGGCTCTGAGCGTCGTAT
Organism: Paenibacillus motobuensis; assembly: GCF_039521865.1. Classification (NCBI taxonomy): domain Bacteria; kingdom Bacillati; phylum Bacillota; class Bacilli; order Caryophanales; family Paenibacillaceae; genus Paenibacillus; species Paenibacillus motobuensis. Next base: position 6,062 of record NZ_BAAACX010000007.1, read on the forward strand.
TCGTTTTGAAAGCGGTATGTTCCTGGATTGTACGGGCGATGGGCTGATCGGTTTTCTGGCCGGGGCCAAGTATCGCATTGGCCGTGAGGCGAAGGAAGAGTATAACGAGGCTTGGGCACCGCAGGTTGCAGATGACATCACGCTGGGAAGTACGATGTTCTTCTATACGAAGGATGCGGGACAGCCGGTAAAGTTTATTCCGCCAAGCTTTGCCAAGGATATCACGAAGACGACCATTCCATTGAAGCGTGTTATTCGCAGCGGCGATAACGGATGCGCTTATTGGTGGATCGAGTGGGGCGGGGAAATGGATACGGTTCACGACAATGAGCGGATCCGCGACGAGTTGTGGGCGGTGATTTATGGCATCTGGGACTATATTAAAAATTCCGGCAAATTCGATGCCAATAATATGACGCTGGAGTGGGTGGGCTCGATTCCGGGCAAACGTGAGTACCGCCGTTTCCTGGGCGATTATGTGCTTAACCAGAACGATATTGTGGAGCAGCGCCAGTTCGAAGATGGAGTTGCCTTCGGCGGATGGTCAATTGATTTGCATCCTCCGCAAGGGATGTATTCGACGGAAAGCGGCTCGAAGCATCTGCATGCGGATGGGGTCTATTCTATTCCATTCCGTTCTCTGTACTCCGCCAATGTGAACAATTTGATGATGGCCGGACGTGACATCAGCGCATCGCATGTGGCGTTTGGAACGACCCGTGTAATGGCGACATGCGCCGTGATTGGTGAAGCTGCCGGCACCGGGGCGGCTTTATGCGCGGATAAGGGGATCTTTCCGCGTGAGCTCTACCAGACACATATGCGGGAGCTTCAGCAAACCCTGCTTCGCCAGGGGGCGTCCATCATCGGTTTCCGCAATGAGGATCCGGACGATTTGGCAAGGAGTGCCCGATTAGCAGCCTCCAGCACATTGACGCAGCTAAATGTGCAGAAGTCGGTTGAATCCTATCAACTGGACACCGATATCGGCTTGCTCTTGCCAGTTGATCCGGAACTGACAGGAATTGATCTGTTCGTTGATGCGGTAGAGGACACGACGCTAGAGCTGGAGCTATGGGATACTGGGCGTGGTGAAAACTATGTCCCGCATACCATGCAGACGGCCGTGTCGACTCCGATCACGAAAGGAGTAGGGCAGTGGGCTAAGCTGCACTTACATTGGAAGCCGGGTGCTTCACAGAACGCTTTTCTTATCATTAAAGCAAATGAGCGGATTGCCTTGCATCTGTCTGATGAGCCGCAATCCGGGGTGCTTGTATTTGAAAAAGGTCCGCAGCCTATCGTTTCCCCGGAATTTGGCAATCAACAGCCAGCTCAGCCCGTTGTGCAGTGGAATATGCGCCCGTTTGTGCGCAAGTCCATCTGCTTCAGCCTGCTCTCGCCGACGCATGCATTTGCGCCTGATAAGGTGATCGATGGTTATCATCGGCCGTATGCGGGGCCGCATCTGTGGTCGTCCACCTCGCTGCGGGAAGGCTCGCCGGAGTGGCTGGAGTTAAGCTGGCCGGCACCGGTCAGCATTCGCACGGTACAACTTACCTTTAACGATGATGTGAATGAGGATCTGATCAATCTGCATCATCACCGCACACCGTTTGAGGCGATTCCAGAATTGGTCAAGGATTATCGATTGCAGACCTATATAAATGGGGAATGGGTCACCATCGCCGAAGTCTTAAATAACCGGAAGCGCAGAGTTGTGCATACACTGGATCAATCGCTTTCCTCGGAACGGCTCCGCTTGGTGGTGGATGCAACTAATGGTTGCCCACGGGCAGAAATTATCGAGATACGTGTGTACGAATAGAGTCAATTAGGCTTGTGAAAAAACCTCTTTGAGAGGTTTTTTCACAAGTTTTCTGCTGGTAAAGAATCATTATATTGAAGATTCCCCATGAGATCGGCGGATGGGCTATGCTATACTGTGCTTGTAATAGGATCCGTTTCATATAAGGGAGGATTGTCCTTACATGTATTGCATCGCATTCATACGTATTCGTTAATGAAGGTACAGAACATCTAAATCCAGGCATTTTCTTATGAAATGCGCAGGGTTATTTGTCTGTACCTTTTTTCATTACTATACGAATGAATGAGGTGCTTTTTGGTGTCCAAAAATAATAAAAATTATCGTAATAAGTGGAAGAAAGAATCCAACTTTTCCGCACAACATCTATTAATCAGCAAACGACTGATTCATGATATGATCACATTGGCCCGGATTCGCCCTACCGATACCGTGCTTGATATCGGGGCGGGGACGGGGGCATTAACCTATCCGCTTGCAGAGAAAGCGGCACATGTGCTCGCCATCGAGACAGATTCGGCATTTGTTGATAGACTATTCAGCAAGATGAAAGATAGAAGCAACATTCGCGTCAAGCAATCTGATTTCTTGGAGGTCTCTCTCCCAAGAAGCCCATTTACCGTCGTTGCCAATATCCCGTATTCAATAACTACTCCGATCATGGGGAAGTTATTGGATCATCCCGGCGTTCCGCTGCAGCGAGCCGTACTGCTTGTGGAGAAGGGGGCAGCTAAACGTTTTACAGCAGTTCCTATTATAGATTCACGCATCTTGAGCTGGAGGATGCAATATGAGATCCGGCTTGTGCGGACGGTATCCCCCCATCATTTTGCACCGCCTCCCCAAGTGGATTCCGCGATTCTTTTCATCCAGCGGAGGGAGGATCCTCTCGTTCTTACCCAGGATCATCCGAAGTTTACATCATTAGCAGCTTATGGACTGCGGGATCCACGGCTACCGTTATTTGCCGCTCTATCGGACGTGTTTACGCCTCCCCAGATTGCGAAGCTGGTTAGAGAGTTGAGGGTGAATCGGGAATATCCCATCGGTAGACTGAATGAAGAGCAGTGGGGAACGGTGTTCCATACGATGCTCCAGCATGTGCCGCGGCATTGCTGGCCCCAATGGGGTAAAAGTCCAAAGGGGAGATCGAGGAAAGAAGATAATCATTAATGGATTCCTTACAATGGAAAACTAAAATAGTCAAAATCCCCTTGACCTTGACACTAATGTCAGGGTTTACAATGAAATCGAATCGTTCATCTAGGAGGCCAGATAGCATGAAAATCGGAGAACTTGCAGCCCGTACCGGTGTCAGCGTCCGTTCACTACGATATTATGAGCAGCAAGGGTTGCTTAAGCCAGTTCGAGACGAGAGCGGCTACCGGGATTATTCCATATTCGCAGAGGAACAGGTGCGCACGATCCAGTTATATCTGAATCTTGGATTGACGACCGAGCAGATTGCAGGTTTCCTTCATTGCGTCATGAAAAACAAAGAGGCGTTTTGCACGGAGGTTTTTCCAATTTTCCGCCAAAAAATTGCGGAGATTGATGCGCAAATAAACCAGCTGAACCATATCAAAATGAATCTGGAGGAGCGCATGCAATCGATTCTGGATGAACGACAACGGGATGAAATGGAGGAAGGAAAATGAGTTTACAACGTATAGATGGAGCAAGCTTTCAAAATGCGACCAAGCAGGATGGAGTCACGCTTGTCGAATTTGGTGCCAGCTGGTGTCCGCCCTGCAAGGCGCTGCTTCCCATTTTGGAAGAGCTGAGTCAAGAGGAAGCGGGGCGTCTGGACGTTTATCAGGTAGATTGTGACGAATCCCCGGAGCTTGCCGCTCAATTCGGCATCATGTCCATGCCGACGGTAATTATGTTTCATAATGGAGAACCGACCGATAAACTGATTGGACTACGACCAAAGAGCGCGTATCAGGCAGTGTTGGCCCGTTATGTGTCATAAAGCCTATGAATAAAGAAATCGCTTCTGGTGTTGTAATAACACAGGGGCGTTTTCTTTTTTTATGGAGGTCATTAAGAAGCGAGTATAGAAATCTAATATATCGAATCGCAAAAGCTGCTTAAAGGAGATTCTTTCATGAAATCAAGCAGGAAAACAGCTTCACTTATTGCCATCATTATCTTAAGCTGTCTTGTCATGAGTTTGGTAGATGCCGTGATCCGCCCGGATTACGCAGTCAAATCCGTCATCAAAATCCTCCTCTTTCTGACACTGCCGATTAGTTACGCCAGGATAGCTGGCGGGGTACCGTTCCGCAGATTGTTCTCATTTCAGAAAAAAGGTCTTCTGATGTCTCTTTTACTAGGATTTGGCGTATTTATCTTCATACTCAGTGGATATTTTTTAATGGGTCCTTTGTTTGACTTTACCCACGTAACGGGTGCCTTGCAGGAGAATATGGGTGTGAATGCAGGCAATTTTGTGCTTGTAGCGCTGTACATATCGATCGTGAATTCACTGCTAGAGGAATTCTTCTTTCGTGGCTTCGCCTTCTTCACTCTGAAGAAGCTGGTAGGACGAAGGTTTGCATATCTGTTCAGTGCGGGGGCTTTTGCTGTATATCATATTGCGATAATGACAAGCTGGTTCTCGATCGGGCTGTTCCTCTTGTTAATTGTATCCCTGGTAATAGCGGGCTTATTGTTTAACTGGCTGAATGAGCGTAATGGCAATATTTATGCCTCTTGGATGGTCCATATGTTTGCTAATCTTGCGATCAACACTATCGGATTTATACTGTTTGGAATCATCTGATTTTTCAAACTGTCTCCGCTAAGAATTGTTATATGAAACAACAAGTTTTATATCTATTAGCTTCGTTTTTACGCATGATATAATCGGATGAAGGAAGAACTATAATACAAAGCCGCTATGCTTTAGGTAAGAAACCTCTTGAACAGAGGTTTTTTTTGCCTACTCAAAGAACCCGGCAATTCTTCTAGATTGAACGGATACCTGCCTTCATTGTTTTTTTGTGCCTTAAGAACCTTTAACTACGTTTTGGGGAGTGATCCTGCATGATGCTTAACTGGCGTAATTTGCTTCCAAACACCTTGAAACACAGGCTTATCATGACTTATATCACCCTTCTTATGATTCCTCTATGTATCGCCATTTATTATTTGTTCCAGCATTTTGAATCGATTCGCCAGAAGGATATGATGGATCGGATGTCCGAGCGAATGCAGCAGGTTCATATGTCTCTGAATGACATGATGGCCTTTGCTTATAAGGCGAACATCATGCTGAGCCAGGATGAGAGCCTGATCCAGATCATGCACGATCCGGACAAGTATGATCCCCTGGAACGAAAGAAAGTGATCGAGAGCAAAATGTCCGGAATCAACAACAGCTTTTTCTTCCATCAGACGGAGCTGTATTTTCGCTTCATCGATCTTAAGGGCAACGTATACACCTCATATGCTCCCAATAGTCAGTTGACCAATGATTTGGAGGATTTGCAGGATTGGCAGAGTGTACTGCAAAGCAGTGCTCATCCATACCGCTGGGTGGCGGATGATTTGAACGATGTAAGAGGCAGTCAGGGGAGTAAGCTACTGAGTTTGTACACTATCCTGGATGACCAATTAAGGGGGAACTTCGGACTGGCCCGAATCAGCATTAATATACAGGAATGGTTCCGCAGCACCTTGAAGGATAGTCCGGTGAATCAGGATTTGACCATTTTTACCGGACAAGGAGAGACCATTCTGCATAGCAAGAAAACAGCCTTCAGTACGGATATGATGCATAGAATTATGTCTTTGCAGGCACAGGAGGGACACTTTGAGGATAAACCTTCCTTGTCCTTGGTCAATTACAGCTATCTGGAGGATCTGGATTGGTATGTGGTCAGCCAAATGCCGCTAAGCGAGCTTCAGCAGGAGATTCGGCAATTGAGATTTATTGTGTTTGTATTCTTGACCATATTGGTTATCGTTTTCGTGTTGGTGACCATCATTTTGTCCGCCCGCATGACAGAGCCGCTGAACGTGCTGAAACGGAGTATGGAGGAAGCGTCGGACAAGAAGCTGAATGTTAAAATTTCCATCGGCAGGGATGCAACAGATGAGGTGCGCTTCCTCGGCGAAAGCTTCAACCGAATGATTGACGATGTCTTGGTGCTTATTAATAAGCTTAAGCTGGAGGAGCGGCAGAAGCAGGCTGTTCGCTTCCAAATGCTGCTCTCGCAGATGAACCCGCATTTTCTGTTGAACACCTTGAATACCGTCAAATGGATTGCCAGAAGGGAACAGCAGGAAGCCATCGCAGGCATCTGTACGTCCTTGGGGTTAATCCTGGAAGCAAGTCTCAACTCGGAAATAGAGCTGATCCCTCTTAATGCGGAAATAAAGCTGCTGCGTTCCTATGAATCTATTCAAGCATTTCGCTTTCGGGACCATTTTATCATTCTTTATGAAATAGATGAGTCGGTTCAGCATGCTTTGGTTCCTAAGCTCAGCCTTCAGCCTCTAGTGGAGAACTCCATCGCCCATGGCTTTGATGGGGCTGACGAATGCGGTACGATCTGGGTAAGGGTTAGAGCAGAGGGAAGTGTTCTGATTCTCGAGGTAGAGGATAATGGCATCGGCATGGAAGCGGCTGCGCTTAAGCCGGGAAGACGAAGCGGCCACGGCATCGGACTGAGCAATTTGAAAGAAAGGCTGCAATTGCTATTTAAGCAGGAGAATTCTATGGAATTTATAACTGGAGCGGAAGGGACCCTGGTTCGACTCCGGCTGCCTTTGCTGATTGCGACGCCTTATTCACAGGAAGGAGACGATGATCATGTGGACGATTTTACTGGTGGAAGATGAGGTGTTTGTCCGCGAGGCGATTCGCGATATGGTGGACTGGGCACGCCATGGATTTAGCGTTGTAGGAGAGGCAGGGAATGGCAAGGAAGCCCTGGCGGCTATTCACAAGCTTAAGCCTGATGTTGTGATTGCTGATATTGCCATGCCGGGGATGGACGGGATTGAATTGTTGAAGGCAACGCGGAAGGCGGGAATTCGCAGCCGATTTATTATGCTGACGGCCTTAAGCCAATTTGATTATGCCCGGGATGCCCTTCAATATGGGGCCTTCAACTATCTGCTGAAGTTGTCCTTAAATGATGATGTTCTGCTGGAGAATCTGGCGCGGATCAAGGGAGAATTGCTTGAAGAATTTACGATCGCTGGAGAGGCGCTGTATCCTTATTATCACCGCATCTGGTCAGGCATTTGTGGAACGGCCGCATCTGACGATAATGATCAAGTCGGGGCGATTGCGGCAGCGGAGAAATTCCGCAGTTTAAGTCTGGATATTGTTACTGTGTTGAGTGGAGCAGCTCCAGCTAATGAGGATCTGGCCAGTATCCAAATGGAGCAGTATCTTCTGGTTCAAACCTTCTATGAGGGGGGACAGACGACTTTCTTCTGCTGGCGCTCTCCGAAGAAGACAGAGCATGTAAGCAGAGAGGAGCAGAATTGCTCCATTGGAATGGTGACTGGCAGCAGTTTAACCGGGCTGTCCCAGGATTGGCGTTCAGCATTAAATCAATTAAATGCAGATTGGTACGGGCGCCAAGCAAATACGGTGAAGGAGCGACACGAGCTGCCAGCTATTGCAGAGCTGGAGGCTGAACTGATCCGCTGCTTTGAAGAACGCGATGAACACAAATGCGCCGAGATGATAGCTCTGATATGGGGCAGTATGGAAATCTCGGCTTTTTCTCATATCGAAGTAAAAATGCTGGCTTCTCAACTCCTTCATATGCTTGCCATGCTGGCAGGACGGAAATCGGAGGACAGAGGGGAAATCAACTTGGCCATCAGCCATGAGTCGCTGCTTGACTATGTACAACAGACCATACACAAGCAGATCCGTCAGATGAAGGAGGAAAATATTAGTTATACAGATCATCCAGAGGTAAATCGGGTGATTCAATATATGCTGGAGCATTTCAGAGAGAATATCAAGGTCGCCGATTTAGCCAGGCTGGTATCGATTAACGTGGATTATTTAAGCACGGTGTTTGGCAAAAAGACGGGACTGACGCCGATCGCCTATCTGCAAAACATCCGAATTGAGCAGGCGAAGCGATTGCTGTTGCATTCCAAGCTAAATGTGGAGGAGATCGCCTATCAAACGGGATTTTCGGATAATGCCTATTTCATTAAGGTATTCAAGCGTGTGGTTGGGCAAACCCCCAGCTCCTTCAGGCGGGAGAATAACATCTAAGTTTTGTACTATTCATCTGCAAGTTTCAACCCTTATGAGATCATGGGCGGCTTGGTATAGTTGGGGTGAATCAAACATCCGATTTAAGGGAGGTTGCAGGCAAGATGAGAAACAGAAGATGGATGATTGCTGGGCTAGCGCTGCTTATAGCATTGCCACTGGCACTTGCTGGCTGTGGTGGAAGTGGGGACAGCAATCAAATGGAGGGGACGACATCCCCTGGGTCAAGTACGGCAGATAGTGACCCGATTAAGCTTACTTTATGGGGAGCGGTACCATCCGAGAATGGTCCTCAGGAGGTTGTAGACAACTGGAATAAACAAAATCCGGACATTCAGGTTGAGTATGTGCGATTCGTCAATGACGATGCGGGTAACTTGAAGCTGGATACGGCGCTCATTTCCAGCCAGCCGGTGGACATGTATGTTACCTATGATTACAGCCTTTACGAAAAGCGGATTAAAGCGGGCAACGCGCTTGATCTGAGCAAGTTTTCCGACTACGACGTGGACGCCAAAATGGGAGAAGGCGCTGCGCTATGGAAGGTGGACGACAAGTATTACGGTCTGCCTACCCAGAAGGGCTTGTCTTTTGTCTGGCTGAACAAGGATATGCTTGATGCCAAAGGGTTACCGATTCCGACGGAGTGGGGACTGGATGAGTTCAGAGATTATGCTGCCAAGCTCAAATCTGACCATGTCTGGGGATTGGCGCAAAGCGATTATTACTTCAATGTACCTATCAACGGTTCCTTGCAGAAGCAGAGCTTGCAGCTGACAAATGCCGATGGCACTTCCGCTTTTGATAATCCGCTGACGGTCAAGACGCTTCAGGTTTATTCGGATATGATGTTCACCGATAAAAGCCTGATGCCTCATACAGAGCAGATCACATCAAAGCCGGCTTTGGACCAAATGTTTGTGAAGGGAGAAGCGGCAATGCTGTTCTCTACAAACCAAATCTTCCGGACGACGAATAATATTCAGGAATTTCCGCGGACATTCAAGGTAGCGGCCGCCCCGGCTCCTAAAGTAAACAAGGATCAGACGGACTACATTAACGCTGGCGGCTTAGGCGATGTGATTTCGATTAATCCTAGCACCAAGCATCAGGAAGCTGCCTGGAAATTTATGAAGTGGTATGCGGATGAGGGCATGCTGCCGATGGCGGCAGGCGGAAGAGTGCCGTCCTCCAAGGACTTCCCTGTCGACGAGGCTGTTGCCCTGATGTTCAAGGGTGTGGAGGACACTTATGACCTGGATTCGATCAAGCGGGTCATGTTCGGTGATTTACCGCTTGGTCTGAGCCGTCTTGACCGGAAGACGGGAACTGAGCAGCAGGCAATCTATGATAAAGTATTCACCCAGAAGTTGTCGCCAGAGGAAGGTGCGAAGGAATTAGCACGGGTGCATAACGAGAATTTGAAAGCGCTGTCTAAATAGCGCAACAAGGCTGGAGAGGTGTGGTAAATTGGATGCCGCACCTCTCTGTGGCCGCAAGCTGCAAGCTACATTACTAGAGAGAAAGGCGGTGACCGATCGTGAGCTGGATGAAGCGGCAGAGGCTAGTAGGCTATGTGTTTATCGCACCTAATTTAATCGGAATGACCGTATTTATGCTCGTTCCGGCCCTGTTCTCCTTTTATTTAATGTTTACGGATTGGGTATTCGCTAGCGGGCAACCCCCGCGCTTTATTGGATTGGATAATTTCAGAATGATGGTGAGAGATGACTTGTTTGTTGTCTCGGTCAAGAACACCTTGCTGGTGTTAATCCCTGTACCGATTTCTATTATGCTTGGATTTCTGATTGCAGTCATGCTCAATAATCGCACCTATTTGCAGAAGACATTGCGGGCCTTCTTTTTTGCTCCGTATTTTACCAGTGGTATCGCCATTGCTTTCGTCTGGATGGTGCTGTTCCAGCCTACGAATGGCCCGATTAACGCCTTCCTGCGATCCGTTGGCATATCTGAGCCTCCATTATGGTTCGCTTCACCGGATACGGCGATGTACGCGGTACTGATCATGATGACTGCGGGCGGCATTGGCTACAATATGATCATTTATTTGGCTGCACTGCAGGAATTATCATCTGAGCAGTTGGAGGCTGCCAAGATGGACGGAGCAACATTTGGGCAACTGCTGCGCTTAATTATATTTCCATTGGTAAGTCCGACGACCTTTTTCTTGATGATCACCGGTTTTATCGGCTCTATCAAAAGTTTTGGGATGATCTATGCGATTACCCAAGGAGGACCGGGCAATAGTACGACGGTGTTCTCTATTTTCGCCTATAAAAAAGCCTTCAACTTTTATGAGATGGGCTATGCGTCGGCAGTCTCGTGGACCATGTTCCTGATCATCCTTAGTATTACGCTGATTCAGTGGGTTGGCCAGAAAAAATGGGTCCATTATTAACAGAGGAGAAGACGCGCTATGAATACGAGAAGTAAGAGAATGATCAGAGAACGGTTGCTTAAGAGCTTCAATACGATCATTATGGCATTGGCTAGCTTGCTGTTGCTGTCGCCCATGATCTGGATGATCAGCACTTCATTCAAAAAGCCAAAGGATGTCTTCACTTATCCAATTCAGTGGATCCCGCTCGATCCTGTATGGACCAACCACTTTAAGGTATGGATGACCGGAGACGGATTTGCCCTTTTTTATTTCAATTCCCTGAAGATTTCTTTGATATTGCTAATTGGGGCTCCTTTGCTGGCTGCTTTTGCAGCATATGGCTTTAGCCGTATTCCGTTTAAGGGGAGAGACAGCATCTTTTTGCTCTATTTATGTTTGATGATGATACCGCCGCAAGTCCTTTTTGTACCGAAATTTATCATGTTTGATTGGATGGGAATTTATAACACCCATTGGGCGCTCATTCTTCCCGGTTTGTTCACCGTGTTCGGCGTCTTTATGATCCGGCAATTTTTCATGAGCATTCCGCATGAGATTTCTGAAGCGGCTTTTATTGATGGGGCCGGCCATTTCCGGATTTTCTTTCAATTATTCCTGCCGCTCTCCAAGCCGGTGCTGGCGACCTTCGCAATTATTGATTTCACTTGGACCTGGAATGATTATGAGAACGCGCTGATCTTTCTGCTGGATAAGAAGCTTTACACGGTTCCGCTTGGCATGCAAAACTTCATGCTGGAAGCCGGTGTGGATTACAATCTGATGATGGCCGCCGCTACAGCGGGGGTAGTGCCTCTATTAATCGTCTTCTTCCTCGGTCAAAAGTATATTATTCAAGGTTTTGCAAGCTCTGCCGTCAAAGGTTAATGGAGATGGTGGGCAATATCAGGAGGTATAGATTATGGTAAAAAAAATATGTATATGGTTATTTTCTGCCGTAATTATGCTATCTACCGTCCAATTCCCGTGGTTGAATTTGGGTGTAGTCAATGCATCTGCCGCCACCGATCCCTTACCCTACTCGAGCACGTTCGATAACTGGAGTGTCGGTCGCAGCGGATCGGTCATAGCTGCCTTCACCGCAACCCTCAATGGCCACACGGGGGCCGCTCTCAGTATCGTCAATCAGACACCCAAGGCCCCGAACACCTTCGCCCAGATTTATCAGACGGTCACGGTCAAGCCCTCTACGCTCTACCGCTTTAGTGCATGGGTCGCGTCGGATGGACTACCATCCAACGCGCTGCAGGCCATCCTCAGCGACGACTGGGGAACACGGTACAGCTTCCCCAGTGGAACCTATGCGTGGCAGCAGGTGACCTGGAACTACACGACGACGTCAAGCCAGACGAGCATGACGCTCCGCCTCCTCACGCAGGACGTGACTTCCGGGGTGCAAATCGACGACATGACGATGGTCGAGAACGGCACCACTCAGAACCTGCTGAGTAACGGCGGCTTCGAACAGCACTCCTACTACTTCGGAGTCTCTAACAGCATGCTGCTGTTCGATCCGGGAACGGCGGCGATCAACTTCATCACCGATGCGCCCAACCCCACCTCGGCCAGCTGGACGGTTCATGATGTCCGAGGCTTGCCCGTCACGAACGGATCGGTGACCTACATTAGCGGAAAAGCCACCGTGGACCTCTCCGGCCTCGGCAATGGCTTCTACACCATCGAGGCGACGTCGACCGCCGACAACGGACCCATCAACTTGTTGACATCTTTCGGTATCGTGCCGCCCCTGGCCGCGGCCGCGAAGTCCTCCGATTCGCCGTTCGGCGTTGGAATTCACGGTTTCGACAATACCGTGATCTCGGGTCTGTCGCGCATCGGCATTACGCACGCGCGGACCGACGCCTCGTGGTCGTCCGTTGAAAAGTCGCCGGGTGTCTACACGTTTCCGAGTACCCTGACCGACGGCCTTGCTGCGCTGCAGAATGCCGGGATCGAGCCGCTGCTGATCTCCGACTATCGTAACACCCTCTACGACGATAACCTGACCCCGAGCTCACCTGAGGGTCTGGCCGCCTACGGCAACTACACCGCTGCGCTCAACGACCAGTTTAAGAACTACTCACAGGCCACTGAGGTATACAACGAGTTCAACATCAACTTCAACAATGGTAAGTGCGGTCGCACTCCGGCCTGTTACGTGCAGTTGTTGAAGGCAGCCGAGGTGGCAGTGAGCGCGAAGAACCCTGACGGTAAGCTCGTCGGGCCGGCGATCTCTGGAGCGTCGGAAGACTTCGTCAAACAGGTGCTCCAGGGCGGCGGCTCCGACATCTTGAGCGCTGTTTCGATCCACCCTTACCGGCACCCGCAGGCGCCCGAAGGTATGGAGAACCAGATGTCATCAATGGTGAAGACCATCAAGGACACCGCGGGCAAGGACATCCCGCTGTGGTTGACTGAATACGGCTGGCCGACAAACACCCCAGTCAACGGCATCACCGACTCCATGCAGGCCGACTATCTTGTCCGCTCGAGCGTTCTTTCGTTGGCTGGAGGCGTGGCGAGGCTGTATTGGTACGACGCCCGAGATGACGGCACCGACCCCAACAACCAGGAGCATAACTTCGGCTTGTTCGAAGTGCGCCGTGCCACCGCGGTGAACGCGGCCGAACCCAAGGTCTCCGCGGTGGCCCAGGCGGTCATGGCTGCAGAGCTGGCAGGCAAAACGCTAACCAGTCGCGACTCGCTCGACTCGTCGACTTACTCATACGTCTTCGGATCGGGAAGCAACGCGACCCGCGTCATGTGGGCTCCGAGTGGTGGAAAGACGGTCACACTCACCACGGACCAACCGCTGACGCTCACCGATGAGTACGGCGCGCAGATCACACTGACCCCTTATGCGGGAGCAGTGAACGTCGCGTTGACCGAGCACCCGGTCTACGTCACCGGCGCACCCACCGCTGTCGAGCTCAGCACAACTCCCGGTGTCACGCTTCAGACATCTTCGACGGTCGCACAGGGCGAAAGCATCGAGGTGCGAGCCGTGGTCGATCGCACCGGTGCCAATTGCCAGTCCGTACCGTCGACCGTCACCTTCAATATCGAAGGTCGGCAGAAGGATGTCCAGGTGGACGGATGCATCACCGGCGAGGCCGTCTTCGAAGTGCCGACCACTGCGTCGCAGACCGCCAGCTGGGTGACTGGCAAAGCGTCCACGAACGGCGGTGAGTTCGCGAGCCTTGCGACTTCCACCCTCTCGATCACTGAGGCCGTCACGGCGACCGTCGACCTGCAGCTTGTTCGTCATATCGACGGGTACGCAGAGCAGGCGGTCATCACCGTCGCAAACAAGTCGCGCGTCACGCCGGTCACCCTGAACGACATCACGTGGAAGATCGGCGACCAATCAGGCATGATCGACGAAACCTCGATCATCGAGGCCGGCAAGAGCGTACAGCACATTCTCCCCTTGTCGAGTCTTCAGCTGTGGAAGCAGGGATATCTCGATCTGAGCGTCGGCGTCCAAGACAAGGATCCGGTGACTCTGCACCGGTCCGTGGGTATAGGTCCAATCGAGCCGGACAGCAACACCACCGTGGTGCCGATCGATCTCGCAACTGATGTTACGTGGCAGAAGTACACCGAGGACTGGGGCGGTGTGTCCGATCTCAGTGGAACCATCAAGATCACCGAGACCTCAAACGGGATTCACTTCCAGGCAGAGGTTCAAGATGACGTATTCTATCAGACGAACCCTGCGGGCAACATGTATAACGGCGACTCAATCCAGATGTCGTTCTCGCCGACTACGCCGGGCGCCTCGCAAGAGCGCACCGAGATTGGTCTTGCACTCACGCCGAGTGGCCCCGCTGCCTACACCTTCGCAGCGTCTGGACTTGCCGTGACGGGATCCACCCCGACGGATAGCCTCTCGGTTACTCGGTCTGGCACCGTGACGACCTACGACGCCGTTATTCCGTGGCAGAGCTTTGGGCTCACCGCTGCACCTACGGGCACATTCGCTTTCTCGTTCCTCGTGAACGACGACGATGGCGCCGGCCGTAAGGGCTTTCTGGAGTGGTCGTCCGGCATAGGGAAGTCAAAGGACACCAGCGCTCACTTCCCCGTGCAACTCACCAGTGAGTTGAACGCCCTGGATGAGACCGCACCTGCCACCGTTGCACGGATCAGCCCAGAAGAGCCAACCGACAGTAACGGATGGTATACGTCGGATGTAACGGTAAGCCTCAGCGCTTCGGACGATCTGTCGGGTGTAGCGAAGACAGAATATAGCTTAGATAATGGAGCAACTTGGACACCTTATACAGCACCAGTAACCTTCAATGAGGACGGCTTATATACCGTTAACTATCGTTCGGCAGACAAGGCCGGGAATGTGGAAGCGATTAAATCCGTCAGCTTCAAACGGGATTCGAAGGCACCGACCATCACTGTAACCGGTTTGGAGTACGGTTCTTATCCCGACTCTGGGGATATTGTCCCAATCGTTACACTTAGCGATCGATTGTCCGGTGTGGACAGCACGAAATTTACAGTAACGTTGGATACGTATGGGGTACAACCGGGATCGACGATTCCCCTCTATACTCTTCCGCTAGGTACGCATACGTACATCGTAAAGGCTATAGATCTGGCAGGGAACGCAGACAGCCAAACGATCGTATTCGAAACCACGACGAGTATTGAAGTCTTGAAGTCGTTAATTGCCCGCTTTACGAATGACGGTTGGATTGATAATGCAGGTATTGCGAATAGCTTGCAGCGCAAATTGGATGTGCCTAATCTGACTGGATTTGTAAACGAAGTGAAGGCACTAACCGGTAAACATCTGACAACCCAGGCTGCAGACTATTTACTTCGAGATGCTCAAATACTTAATGGTGTTGAAGTAGCAAGAATGCTTGAATGAGCATACCGGGATCCGGACTCAGGGATTCCGGTATGTTGCTACTTTCAGGGGTTGCAAGAAATAACACAGGATCACACCGGCAACCACTGACAATCAGTACAAATTGATGATCCTGGATGATTAATATGGAAATAGGCAAGGCCTGCGCAGCTTTGACTATACCTCCTATCATATTAGTAAACCCAAATAGGGAAGAGGAGGAGAAGTATGCCAATTATTGATATGCCATTAGAACAATTGAAAACCTATGAAGGAACCAATCCACGCCCAGCAGATTTTGATGAGTACTGGGAACGGGCGCTGGCTGAAATGCATGCGGTGGATGCGCAGGTTGAGCTTGTGCCTAGCCGTTTTCAAGTACCGACTGCGGAATGCTTCGACCTGTATTTTACCGGTGTGAAGGGAGCGAGAATTCACGCGAAGTATGTGCGGCCTAAACAGGCAAAAGAGCCTCATCCTGCAGTAGTCATGTTTCATGGCTATTCTGGTCATGCCGGAGATTGGAGTGATAAGCTGGCTTATGCTTCGATAGGTTTCTCTGTACTTGCCATGGATTGCCGCGGTCAAGGGGGAAGCTCTGAGGACGTTGGCGGGGTGAAGGGGAATACGCATCATGGACATATTATTCGCGGTTTGGAGGATCATCCGGATGAGCTACTATTCCGCCATATATTTTTGGACACGGCACAGCTTGCTGGAATAGCGATGAAGCTGCCTGAGGTCGACCCGGATCGGGTTTACGCAGCGGGCGGATCTCAGGGGGGCGGACTTACGATAGCATGTGCTGCTTTGGAGCCAAGGGTGAAGAAGCTGGCGCCGATCTACCCTTTTCTTAGTGATTATAAGCGGACCTGGGACATGGATCTGGATCAGGAAGCTTACGGTGAACTGCGTACGTATTTCCGCTATTATGATACACTGCATGAGCGTGAGTACGAAGTATTTGAGAAGCTCGGCTATATAGATACTCAATTCCTGGCTGAACGCATAAAAGGTGAGGTATTGATGAGCGTGGGGTTGATGGACACCATCTGTCCGCCATCCACTCAATTTGCAGCCTACAATAAGATGAACACGAAGAAGAGACTTGTCATTTATCCTGACTTCAGGCATGAGTATTTGCCGGAGTCGTCGGATCGAACGATGCAATTTTTTCTAGAGTAAGCCATGAAGCTTGTAAAGCTGAATTCTCAGCTTTGCAAGCTTTTTCCTGCTTTTGACCTATATGCTATAATGAAAATGAAATAGAAAGTAATGAAAATTGTATAAGGATGGGATTGCAGAAAACATGGTATCTATTAAAGATGTAGCCAAGCATGCTAATGTTTCCATCTCAGCGGTCTCTAAGACCTTGAACGGGTACAGCGATGTGAGCGAAACAACCAGGCAGAGGATTCTAAAAGCAGCGCAGGAGCTGAACTATTCTCCCAACATGCTGGCAAAGAATCTCAAGCATAAAGTAACGAAGACGATCGCACTAATCATATCCAATTTCGAGCAGACGAGCGGTAAGGACGGTGTTATGTTCCAGATTATGAGCGGAGTGTATGCCGCCGCCACCCGATACGGGTATGAGGTCGTTATCTATACTCGCAGTCTATCTGAACAGCAGGACCGTTCCTACTGGCAATTCTGCAAGGATCACAAAATAGCCGGGGTCGTAATTTCAGGCCTGCGGACGACGGACCCGTATTTCGAAGAACTGGTCAAGAGCGATATTCCCTGTACCGTCGTCGATGCTCATACAGTAGGGCCACATACAGGTTCTGTTATTACGGACAATCTATTGGCAGCAAGACGGGCTGTTCAATACCTGATCAGCAAAGGGCATCGCGAGATTGGTATGGTGAACGGGCATAAATATGCGACGGTTAGTATACAGCGGGAGCAGGGATACCGTGAAGCATTGGAAAGTGCAGGTATCCCGTTTATAGATTCGCGTGTGATCGAGGCTGACTTTAGTGAAGAGAAGGCCTACACGCTGACGGAAGAATATATTAACAATAATCCGCAGTTAACAGCGATATTCGTAGCCAGTGATCTGATGGCGATCGGGATGATCAACCGTTGCAAGGAGATTGGCCTGCGCATTCCAGAGGATATTTCGATTATGGGTTTTGATGATATTGTGCTGTCCAGCTATACGACTCCCAAGCTATCGACGATTAGTCAGGACTTTGCCGGGATCGGCTTTGCCGCACTGGAGCAGGTAGTAAAGATGCTAGAGAATAATTTGCCAGGCTATCACAAAATTCTTCCCTTCAAAATAGTTGACAGGGAATCTATAAAGACTTTATAATATGTTCGAAAACGTTTTCGAAAACCTTTGCAAAAAGTTTTTACAGAGGTAAAAATTTTCGAAATCGCGTTCGAATTTTTTTCAAGATCGAAAACGATTTCGGTAACGCTTGCAGAACACTGTTGGTTTTTGCAAAAATTTTAAAGATATTGAATTTAGGAGTAGAAAGGAAATTTAAGCCATGCTAAATTACAACAAGAAACTGCCGGACGGAGCATCGGATTGGGTAGTAACGGAGGAGAACTTCCAGACTCTTGCGCTCGGAAAGTGCGAAGCTGTAATGGCTTTAGGCAACGGCTATATGGGACTTCGTTCCGCTACTGAAGAATCCTATGTTGGGGAGAAACGTAATTTGTTCGTGAACGGTACCTTTAACCGTTTTGATGAATTTGAAGTAAGTGAACTGCCGAATGCGGCCGATGTTACGGGTCTAGATATCCGAGTTGACGGCAAGAGATTCACATTGGAACAAGGAGAAGTAACGGGATACAGCCGCAGTTTGAATCTGCGTGATGCAGAACTGGTTCGATCCTTCATCTGGACCAATGCGGAAGGCAAGAAGCTGGAATTTACATTCCGCAGATTCGTATCATTGGATCGATTGCATCTGATCGGAATGAAGCTGGGTATCAAATCATTGAGCGGCTCGGTCAAAGTGTCGATTGCATCAGGTATCGATGCTCAATTGAGCAATAGCGGAAGCCAGCATTTCCATGAAGGCGAGAAACGGATTTATGATAAGAAATATCTGGAGCTGATCCAGACGACGACGGAATCCAAGGTTGATTTTGTCATCGGAGCTGCACATCGGTTAAAATTGGATGGCCAAGAGAGTGAGATTAGTCCGGCAATGGAGATCGACCGCCGTAAGGTGGCTGTCGCTTACAGCGTGGATCTTCAGGAAGGGCAAAGCTTCAGCTTCGAAAAGGTGGCAACGGTTCATACAAGCCGCGACCTAGCTTATGCGCAAGATTACAGTTTGCCGGCTATGAGAGAGAATGCTCTCGGCGACTTGAAGAGCGTGTACGCCGCAGGTTACGATGCACTGTTCCAAGATCATGCCGCCGCTTGGGCGAAGGTATGGAATGAATACGGAATCATAATCGAATCGAAGAATTCCTTTGACCTTCTGGCATTGCGTTTTGCTCTGTATCACCTCGTAGTTATGACTCCGGCGCATGATCGGAGAATGGGAATTGGAGCAAAAGGTCTTAGTGGTGAAGGCTACAAAGGTCATTCCTTCTGGGATACGGAAATTTTCATCCTGCCGTTCTTTATTTACAGCAATCCGAAGACAGCGCGTTCACTGTTGGAATACCGTTATCTGGGCCTTGAAGGCGCACGCCGCAAAGCGAAGGAGAACGGTTATGCCGGAGCGATGTATCCTTGGGAAGCCGCTTGGCCATCCGATGGTGAAGTGACGCCGGTATGGGGCGCAGTTGATATTGTGACCGGAGAGCAGACGAAGATCTGGTCCGGATTTATCGAGCAGCATATTACATCCGATATCGTCTATGCCGTATGGCATTACTACCGGGTCACCGGAGATGAAGATTTCATGGAGCGCTATGGCTACGAGATGATCTTCGATACGGCAATATTCTGGGCAAGCCGACTGGAATGGGACGAGGCGGAAGGACGTTATGAGATTAACGAAGTTGTTGGTCCAGATGAATACAAAGAGCATGTAGATAACAACGCCTTCACAAATTATATGGCTCATTTCAATATCGAACTGGCAATGCAATATTACAGCAAGCTGGAGACAGAGCGTCCTGAACTATTCAAGCAGTATGATGAATTGCTGAACTTGCAGGAAGCTTGGAAGGTATGGGAGAGCAAGCTGGATTTGATCTACCTTCCACAACCGAATGAAAATCTGATTATTCCACAGGATGATACTTATTTGCAGAAGGAAATTATTGATCTGACTCCTTACAAGGACCAGGAAAAAGTGGGCAGTATATTCAACGACTACAACCTGGATCAGGTTGGTAACATGCAGATTTCGAAGCAAGCGGACATCATGATGCTGTTCTTCTTGCTAGAAAATAAATTCGCTCCTGAAGTGAAGCTGGCGAACTACGAATACTACGAAGAGAAGACGCTGCATGATTCATCACTGTCGCTCTCGACTCATTCGATTCTGGCCAGCGACTTCGGCGACAAAGAACTCGCTTATCATCTCTTCAAGAGAGCGGCTGAGATCGATCTGGGACCGAAGGCTCACTCATCGGATGCCGGTATCCATGCCGCATCGCTCGGCGGAATCTGGGAATGTGTTGTAATGGGGTTTGCTGGAGTAAGAATGCTGGATGGTCAGCTTCATTTGGCGCCTAAGCTTCCAGATCACTGGGAGAAGTTAAGCTTCCCATTGCATTGGCAAGGCAAACTGCTTGAAATCAGCATCACACCTCAGCAGATTTCGATCACAAACACTGCAAGCGAGCCAGTACAATTGTTCGTTAACGGCGAACTGCAGGTAGTCCAAGGTAACGCTATTTTTTAATCATAAAGTAAATATTTGGGGAGGTCATTGAAATGAAAAAGAAATTGTCGATTACCCTTGCAGCAGTGCTAAGTTCAGTTCTGCTCCTATCCGCTTGTTCTACAAGCGGTAACACAGCAAATTCGGGCAACAGCTCTGCTGGTAATAGCGGCAGTAAAGAGAAAGTACATCTTACATTTAGCACTTGGGGAGATGTAAACAGCAGCTCTAGCGAGCAGAAGCTGGCAGATGAATTTAATGCTTCTCACCCTAATATCGAAGTTAAATTTGAGCCAGTGCCTGGCGACGGTTATGCAACGAAGCTGACTACTTCGCTTGCTAGTGGTACTGCTCCTGACGTATTCCTGATTGGCGAAGGCGATTTCTATTCTTATGTAGATAAAGGCGTAGTTGAGCCGCTTGACGATTATGTCGCTAAGGATACCTCCTTCGATCTGAAAATGTATCAGCAGGACCTGATCGATATGGAACGCATCAACGACAAGCTGTACTACTTGCCTAAGGACTTCAATCCATTGGCTCTGTGGTATAACAAGCGTATCTTTGATGAAGCTGGCATTGCTTATCCTAGCGATGAATGGACCTGGGACGATTTGATCGCGACAGCACAGAAGCTGACCAAGCAAGAGAAAGGCAAGTACACGCAATTCGGCTTTAACGCTGGAACTTGGGAATACCCAATCTACACTTATCTGTGGGCATATGGAACTGACATTGCCAACGAAGAAGGTACTAAAGCTGAGGGCTTCATGAACAGTGAAAAGACAGTAAGTGCGATACAGAAATACGTAGACCTGTCGACGGGGCCGAACAGAGTTTCCCCAACACCACAAGATACGGAAACAATGGGTGGAGACTCCTCCATGTTCATGACCGACAAGCTGGCTATGATGGTTACAGGACGTTGGATCAAGTCCGACTTGGATAAATCGAATGTTGAATACGGTTCCGCTCTGATTCCAAAAGGTCCGGACGGCGACCGCGCAAGCATTATCGCTGCTGCAGGCTGGGCAATGAACTCCAAGACGAAGCATAAAGAAGAGGCTTTCGAACTGATGAAATGGTTGTCTGGTACCGATGCTCAGAAGCTTCGTTCCAAAGACGGTCTAGTATTGCCAGCTACTACAGCTGAACTTGAAGAAGTTAAGGCAACTGAAGAGAAAGATAAGCCAGTCATTGAAATGATGAGCTATGCTCGCAAGCCGGTAACAATGCGTTCTGCTAACGGTCCGATCTTCAAAGATGCATTTACTCAAGCCCTTGAGAAAATTCTGGTTGGTAAGATGGATGTGAAGAGCGCGCTTGATGAAGCGGCTAAAACTGCGGATTCTAAAATTAAGTAAAATCGCTGCGGGTGAGGTGTCGATAAGGCGCCTCGCCCGCTTCCATCAAGGAGGATGTCATGAATAATACCAAATCGGATCGGGCGGGGTACTTGTTTATTCTTCCGTGGCTATTGGGACTTGTCATTTTCACGCTTGGGCCGATGATCTTTTCGCTGATTCTATCCTTCAGCAAGTGGGATGTTATCACCGGCGTTGAATCTATTCAATATGTAGGACTGGACAATTTTAAAGCCATTTTCCATGATCCACTGTTTTATCAATCTCTAAAAGTTACCTTTATTTTTGCATTGGTATCTGTACCGCTGTTCCAGGTCGCTTCGATTCTGATCGCCGTACTGCTCAATATGCGTTCACGCGGAATGAAATTCTTCCGTCTTATTTACTTTATGCCGTCTGTAATTCCAGCTGTTGCCACTTCGATGATGTGGGTCATGATCTTCAACCCGGAATACGGAATTCTGAACGAGGCGTTAGGCTGGTTCGGCATTCAAGGTCCGGCTTGGCTCCAAGATCCGAACTATGCGCTCGGCGCGCTGATTGTTATGGGTCTGTGGGGAATCGGCAACACGATCATTATTTATCTATCTGGTCTTCAAGGGGTGCCTGAGGACTTGTATGAGGCCGGAGAGCTTGATGGTGCCGGTATATTCCGTCGTTTCTTCAGCATTACTCTGCCAATGATTACTCCGACTATATTCTTCAACCTGATTATGGGGATTATCGGTGGATTCCAATACTTTACCCAGGCGTTCGTCATGACAAATGGCGGTCCGCTCAATTCAACCTTGTTCTACAATCTGTATTTGTATAACAAAGCCTTTATCGAATTCGATATGGGCTACGCGTCCGCACTCTCCTGGATATTGTTCATTATCATTCTATTATTCACGCTTCTGGTTATCCGCAGCTCGTCCTTCTGGGTATATTACCAGGGCGATGATCGAGACTAAAAGGAAGGGAGAGGCCTACTATGCAAACTTCACTAAGAAAATTCAATCTATCCCAGTGGCTCGCTCTTCTTATTCTGATCGCGGGCTCGGCCATTGTACTGGTACCGCTGCTGTGGACAGTATCAACATCATTAAAGACACCGGCTGAAGTGTTCGGCGATTCTTTCTTTCCACAGAAATGGATCTGGTCTAACTATTCGGATGCAGTTCGTGCAATTCCGTTCTTTTTGTTCCTTCGCAATACGTTGATTATTCTCGTTCCTGTTATGATTGGGACCGTATTTACAGGTGCTCTTTGTGCTTATGGATTTGCACGCTTCAATTTCCGCGGTAAGCAGACCCTGTTCCTGATCTTGCTGGCTACAATGATGCTGCCAAGCCAAGTAACATTGATTCCAACCTTCTTGCTCTTTAAACAAGTAGGCTTAACGAATTCCTTTTTGCCTTTGATTCTGCCAGCATTTTTTGGCGGACTTGGTGGAGGAGCATTTAACATCTTCCTGATTCGTCAGTTCATGCGCGGTATTCCACGCGAGCTGGATGAGTCGGCATTTGTAGACGGAGCGAACCGTTGGCAAATTTTCATTCGGATTATGGCTCCACTCTCGAAGGCTCCGCTGATTGCGGTATCCATCTTCACCTTTATGGGGGTATGGAACGACTTCCAAGGGCCATTGATTTATTTGAACTCCAATGAAAAGTATACGCTGGCACTCGGCTTGTCCATGTTCAAAGGGATGTATAATGTCGAGTGGAACATGCTGATGGCTGCGACGATTCTCATTATGCTGCCGGCATTGATTCTGTTCTTTATTGCGCAAAAATATTTCATTGAAGGCATTTCGATTTCTTCGGCTGTAAAAGGCTGATGCGGCTGAATGCGTTCATGTTCCTATAATGAGAGTTCAAAAGAGGACTTTTTGAATTACCTCAAAAAGTAAGGTTCAAAAAGTTCAGTTTTCAGTACCGAGAAGGTTGGATGAAGCTAGGGTCAGAGGAGCGGAGCGTACGTAGTTGGTAAGTGAGCACCGGAAGACCCGGGTGAATTCAAGATTCGATGCCGAGAACACTTCTAGGTTGCTTCGTGATCAAAAGAGGACTTTTTGAATTACCTCTTATTAGATGGAGGAGATGAAAGTGAAGGTAGCTGGCATTAACACCAAACATCCATTCAATTTATATTATAACGGCGGAGAATACGTCAAAATCTGTGGCACACAAGACGGGTACTTTCCGGATTTCGGCCATCATGTGGCTAATGAAATGGGCGGGATCTGGCTGCATCCGATTAAACTACTCGACGGCTTCTGGCTGAAGCTCACCGATACCAAACGGAATATTTCCGTCTGGTCCCGGGCTGATGGATTTACAAGCGAGCCGTGGGGCAGTCGGTTCCAATACGATCATGGCCTTAGTTATATTCCTATAGCCATGGAGCGTACACAGTTTGCGCCTGAACAAGTTAAAGGTATGACGGCGGGATATGAGCTTCATCATTATGGAGAAGGGGAACTTCATCTGAAGGTAGAACTGTTCACGCGCACTGATCTGCGGGCGGTTTGGTACTCAGATGAGGTCGGTGTCCGTAAGGGGGCTGGAGATCAAGCTACCGTGTTGAATCCGCGTGAAGTGCTTGTTCGCGACCCTGAGAATGACTGGTTCGTGCAAGTTGGCACGGATTTGCCGGGGGATCAATTGGAGGTTGGAACCGAGCTGTATGGTCCGGAATTCACTGCCGGAGCGGGCTGCGGGATTGCCTTCCGAACCGAGCTGACGATCCCGGCTGGCGAGAGCCGCCGCTTCAATCTGTTCGTTGCTGGTTCGTATGTGTCCGCAGAAGAATGTGCGGATTCATACCGTCAGCTTGCTGCGAATCATCAAGAGCTGCTCGTTGAGAAGCAAGCGGTATACAATGCCGTGGCGGATCGGGCCAAGCTTACGATCGAGGGGGAAGCGGACTGGAACGATGTCTTCACCTGGGCAAAATGGAATAACCAATGGCTGATCCAGAAGGTAGATGGGACCGGGCGTGCTCTGACTGCTGGCGGACCGACATATCCTTGGTGGTTCGGCTGTGACAATACCTATTCCTTGCAAGGTGTGCTAGCGATTGGCGATCCGCAGCTTGCCAAAGACACACTGAATTTGCTGCTGCAGAAATCCGAAGAGGTTAACGGCAATGGGCGCTTCATCCATGAAGTGACGACACTTGGGGCTGTATCCAACCCGGGCAATACGCAGGAGACAGCGCACTATATCGCCTTTGTCTGGGATTTATTCCGCTGGACTGGGGATGAAGAACTGCTGCGCCGTCATTATGCTTATTGTGTGAAAGGCATCGATTGGCTGCTGGAGGAGATGGACCCGGATCATGATCTATTCCCTTCCGGTTACGGCATTATTGAAATCGCTGGCCTGAATATGGAGCTCATCGACAGCGCTGTCTATACGGCAAAAGCTCTGCAATCTATGGCTGAAATGAGCGCATATTTGCAGGACGCTGCGGCGGAGAGCAAGTACAGTGAGCTAGCAACGCGCTGCATAGATTCGATCAATCGCTCATTCTGGCAAGAGGATGAAGGCTTGTATGCCGATGCAGTCGCACCGGTTAGCGATGTAGCACCGAAGATTGATTACCTTGTCTCGCTTGCCGAAGGGCAGGGTGTGACCGGCTATCGCGAGTATATAGAAGGTCTACTAGCTAAAGCTACCAATAGAGGAACTGCTGATTCGGCGGATCACGGCTGGCTGCTGAATAAGAACTGGGTGATTGTAACCCCGATGGAAGCGGGAATTGCAGAGCCTGATAAGGCGCATAGAGCGCTGGATAATATGCGTAACGATACATTTATCGGTAAATACGGTACGTATTTGTCCGGAACATTCCAGCAAGGTACAATGACGATCTCTACCGGTGTACATGCGGTAGCTGAGGCAGCTAACGGAAATGCCGATGCCGCGCTTGATCTCTTGAACCGGATGCGCCGCAGCTTCTCACGCGTCCTTCCAGGTTCCTTCTCTGAGATGTCGCCGGATTATGGCTGTGTTGTGCAGGCTTGGACAATCTATGCACTGGCCGTACCGTTTATACGGCATTTCTTCGGCGTAGAACCGTTCGCTGCCCGTCAGGAATTGAAATTGCGGCCACAGATGCCTTCAGCTTGGAGTGGTAAAGCATGCACCCTGGAGCGCCTGATTATCGTCGATGCTGAATTTGACCTGTCTCTGACAGAACAAGATGGGGTCCTAACTGGACAAATCCGCAATGATGCCGGTTGGACTGTCACTGTAGAATGGAATGGACAGACGATCTCGAGTACAGAGAAACTCATTGAACTTAATATGTAAATACCTTAAGGTTATAAATAAACAAGAGGGGTTGGAGTGAGAGTATGAAGCTGGAAGCAGTTATTTTCGATCTTGACGGTGTCATTACCGACACTGCGGAATACCATTATGTAGCTTGGAAGCAGCTGGGCGAATCGATCGGAATTCCGTTCGATCGTGACTTTAACGAGACGCTGAAGGGGATTAGCCGCGGCGAATCGCTGGAGCGAATCTTGCGACTAGGCGGCAAGGAGAACGATTATACGGAGGAAGAGAAGGCGGAGCTGGCCAGGCAGAAGAATGAACATTATGTCTCATTGCTGGTTAATCTGACTCCAGCGGACACTTATCCAGGTATCGTATCATTGCTGACTGAGCTGAATGCCCAAGGCATTCCGGCTGTCATCGCTTCGGCTAGCAAGAATGCTCCGCAAATATTGCGTTCGCTGGAGATCGACAACTTGTTCCGCTATGTCGTTCATCCGGATTCCGTGAAGCGCGGCAAACCAGCGCCAGATCTGTTCCTCCGCGGCGCCGAAGAGGTTGGAGCAAACCCGGAATATTGCGTTGGTATCGAGGACGCAACAGCCGGAGTTGAAGCCATCAAAGCAGCAGGAATGAAGGCGGTCGGTATCGGTGAAGTAGAAGCATTGAAGGCAGCTGGCGCCGATATCGTGCTTCCGAACACATCAGGATTGAATGTGGACCTGTTAAACTCTTTATTGTAAAAGCAGAAGACAGAATGAATCTGAATAACCATCAAGCTGTGAAGTCAGCCTGATTACAGTGGCTGAGGAGGCCTAGAGCATCAGACAGCTCAGTGTTAAGTACAACTGAGCTGTCCTGCTGCTTCGTTATCCTCGGCCTTTTGATGTTCTTAAGGCGGTGTTAGATGTTAACTAAACGGATAGCTGGGCAGGGCTTGATTTGGATAAACTTCCGATAGAAGTGGCTATGGTGATTTGTCTCCGAGCATGATAGGTTGTAGAGAACGATACAATGATAAGGTTCAACATATACAGATAAGACGAAGCAGGGGGTATCGATTCCATTGAGTATAAGCATACGAGAGATATTGGAGCTGTTGACAGACTCTGGCGGAAGCTCGCCGGAGAATGGTGTCGACGGTCTCGAGTATGGGAACCCGGATGCAGCGGTGAAGGGAATTGCCACAGCTTTTATTGCCAGCCAGCATGTTATTGAAAAGGCGAAGTCCCTCGGAGTCAATTTGCTGATCACCCATGAAGGTTTATATTATAGTCATTTTCAACCGGGGGAACAGATCGCAGGAACAGACGTAGTACGTGAGAAGAAAAGAATGATCGGGCAGAGCGGAGTTGCAATCTATCGCAATCATGATGGAATACATCGCTCCCAGCCCGATGGAATAACCTACGGCTTGGTACGAGAATTGGGCTGGTTAGATGAACTGGAGGGATATAGTTCATTTGCCGCAATTATCAGATTGCCGGGGATGACGGTTGCTGAAATAGCTGCTCATGTTAAGAGCAAGCTCGGCTTGGGACAAGTGCGTGTCGTCGGAGATCGCACGATGTCGTGCGAGAGAATTGGAGTTCTGGTCGGCTATAGAGGCGGGGGGAATCCAGCGATTCCTCTATTTGAGCAGGAAAATCTCGATTTAATCCTATATGGCGAGGGGCCAGAATGGGAAACACCGGAATATGTTAAGGATTCTCTCTCTCAGAACAAACCAAGGGCACTCGTGATCCTAGGACATGCGGCGAGTGAGTCGCCGGGGATGAAATATTTAGCTGAATCGCTCCAGACGAAGCTACCTGATATACCTGTTCATTTTATTCCCGAGGAACCGTTATTTGAAATTTTATAATTAAAATAAGGAACCCTTAAATCTACCATGATGGCATGGCGGATTCGAGGGTTCTTTTGATGTGAATGATGAAATATTTAATGCTTATTTTGCCGCATTGTATTTATCAAGGTATTCCTTCACCTTAGCCGGATCAGCCGTCAGTTCATTGCCGGTCTTGACGATCGGACTTACGGTCGAGACCGCTTTGATCTTCTTGTTGTTATAGAATTGCAGGAACTCATCCTGATTGATCGAGTAGAGCACGGCTTTTCTAAGATCATCGCTCTTGGCTACATCACGATTGCTCGTATTGAACAGCAGATAGGATACGCCGTTGCTCTCAATGCTTTGCAGCTTCAGCTTGCTATCGCTCTCAATCGTATCATATTTCGTCTCCGGTATACCGTAGAAGAGTTGGATCTCACCGCTGCGCAGCGCGGACAAGGCGCTATCGGTATCAGCGATAAAGCGGACTTTTACAGTTGAGATTTTAGGTTCGGATTCTGTACCTTTCCGATAGCCAGGGTTCTTGTAGAAGATGCCTTCATAGTCATTTTTGTAAGACAAAATATAGGGTCCGCTGGCATACAAAGTATTGTTGTATTTGCTTCCTTCTGTAACGGTGTTCTGATCCCCGTAAGGAATATCCTTATTAACATCGAACTTGGCAACATCATAAGTATTGATGCTCTCTACTTGCTTCTTGGAGACGATCCCGGCAGACTGGTGGGCCAAGTAATTCAGCACTTGCGGGAAAGGCTCAGTCGTTGTCAGCTTCACAACTTGATATTTACCTGCTTTGTTGTCTGCTTGGTTCTTGTCAGCTACAAGTTCTTTAATCTTCGTATCGAGTCCAGCTTCCAGCGCTTCCTTAATTGTACCGCTGCCCGAAGATTGCTTCACATTGTCCAGAGCGGCCAGGTCAGTAACGGTCTCAACGGTTTTAATATGCTCATGCAGGCTGTATGTCCGGTGATCTGGTACCGAATTTTTATCCTTGGCCCGGTCGAGGGAGAAGATGACGTCATCCGCACCTACGCGCTCACCAGTGTCGACAGCCTTTTTGTTATCGATCTTGGCAAAGTTAATATCGTCTCTAAGGATGAAGTAATATTCCGTATTGCCTTCTGCAATGCTGTGATTATAGGATAGAGAGCCGTCAGACGTAATTTTGTCATCATCCGTCAGATTGATCAGGCGTACATACATATTTGTGTTAAGCTGGTTAATCGATCCGTCATTGCCTTTGATCGGGTCCAGGGATGTCAGGACTGAAGCAGATTGCGTCAGAATAAGCGGCTCCTTGTCCCGTTTGGATGTATCGTTGAAATCAATGGTTTCCCAAGCCAGGGAACGGGATTTGGAGAGTCGGACAGTATCCGGGTTCAGCACATCCTTGTTCACTGCCTGGCTCTTCAGGGAAATATAGAGCGGAGCAATATAAGCTTTGTCAAATACGAGATGCTGTTCCAATTGCTTGTAGGTCTCTGTGTATTGATCCGGCGTCTGGGCAGCTGCTTCATCGATCAGCTTGTCCAGTTCAGGATCAGAGATAATGCTGTAGTCGCCGCCGGTCTTGAACAGCGATCTAACTGCATAATCGGGATTCCCGGTAACGGTTGTCCAGCTGGACAGGGCGATATCGAAGTTACCCGCATCCTCCTGTGCCTTGAAGCTGCCGTAGTCTGGTTGAATGTTCAGCTTCACATTGAAGCCATTCTTCGTTAATTGGTCGCGAATAATATTAATATCTGATTCATTTGAACTCATACTAAGCACTTCAATATCCACCGGGGTATTGTTCTGGACAGGTGTTGTTCCAGAGTTATCTGGATTACTTGCTACATCCGTCTTGGTTTTTACGGAGCAACCGCTCGCCACAAGCACAAACGTAAGCAGTAGTGCAAGCAAAGAAGATTTTTTCATGAATAGTTCCCTCCTGAATTGTTGTTATATATATTGATTCATTCTCATACGGCAAATGAGAGGCGAGTCTCCGCATAGCTGATGAAAATGAAGGCAATCGCAAATTAAAAACTACATGTTAGGTAAAGATATGAAGCTAGCCTAATTTAGGATCCAGTGCATCGCGAAGCCCGTCTCCAAGAAAGTTAAAAGAGAGAACGAGAGCGATGATGGCCAGCCCGGGATAAATAGCCAAGTAAGAATTTGTCTCCAAGTAAGTGCTGCCCAGCTTCAGAATATTTCCCCATTCCGGGATATGCGGCTCTACGCCGAGGCCAAGGAAGCTAAGACTGCTTGTAGAGATCACCGCTGCGCCGATCGTTAAGGTCGCCTTAACAATCATGGGTGCGAGCGAGTTCGGAACGATATGCTTGAAGATGATTGCGGCATCTTTGGATCCGAAAGCTCGGGCAGCATCTACATATTCGAAGGTAGAGACCAACAGTACGTTGGCCCGCATCGTCCTGGCGTAAGTAGGAATGGAGCCAATGCTTAGCGCCAGGATCAGGTTAATGGTGTTGGCGCCGAAGGCGGCTATAATCGCAATCGCTAGAAGAACCCCGGGAATCGCATATAGAATATCAAGCAGTCGCATGATGATATTGTCGGTGCGCCGCCCATAATAGCCGGATACCGCTCCAAGGATACCGCCGATAACGAGAGGAATCGCTGTAGAGATCAGTCCAACAATGAGGGAAGTACGTGCGCCGAATATGATACGCGAGAATAGACATCTGCCGAAATTGTCCGTACCAAGCGGATAAGCAAGACTCGGATGCTGCAATATAGCGCTGTAGTTATTCTCGGTTGCCATCGCGTAATCGAAGGTGAATAGGCTACAGATCGATATCGAGAACAGGAAAATGATAAAGAAGAAGCCGATCATCGCCGCCGTATTTCTCGTAATTTTCTCCCAGATATCCTCCCACTTTGCGGAGGCGGGATTACCTTGGCTGCGGATCTTTAGCAGCAGATTGATGCCGAGCAGTAGAGCAAATAGATTGCCGGTAGCGGTGGTCAGGATTAGCAGATAAGCAACGCCTGACATCCGCGAGGCAATGGGTTGGTGACCACGTATATATTTCGCCACAAGCAGCAATGCGATGAGATGAAATATACTCACGATCACTAGAATGAACATCGCTGGCAGGAATGTATCTGATACATATGGCTTGAACAGATTGAGCGCCGATACCGCAATGACAAAGATACCTGTAAGTAATGTATACACAGCCAGGGCATATTCCGGGGTCCTCTGCTTCTTCACGAGATAAAAAGCTGAAGTGACCGTGAATAGATTCCCTGTTACAATACTAGCCATTTGTACATAGCCGAGTGTACGCGTGAAGCTTCTAATCTCTCCGTATAGGAGAATATCTCTCCTGATCAGCAGGGTAATGACCGTCTGTATGATAGTGAACAGCCCATACGCAACAAAAGCGGCAAAGACATATGGCTTAACGGTCTGTGCTGAGAAATTGTAGCTGTTCAATAGCAGCAGTACGGATAAGGCAAGGGAGCCCACCAGAGCGAAGATTGCTTTGCTGTATTCCTCGGAAGTTTTCAAGTTCGTCTTGATCATATTTACACCTGCTTTAATATTGTTTCATTCTGGTTCGGATTCTTGGATCGAAAAAGGCATACAGAATATCGATAATAACGTTGATCAGTGATATCGTAATTGCGGTATAGACAACCCCGCCCATAATGCTCGGGATATCAGGGATAAATTGCTTATCTACGATATAACTGCCGATCCCGCTAATATTAAATACCTTCTCGGTGACTGCCGATCCGCCCAGCATCCCGCCAAATTGCAAGCCGATGACGGTAATAATCGGGATCATCGCATTGCGGACCGCATGTCTCCAGAGCACTTGACGCTTGCTCAGCCCTTTGGCCTTGGCTGTAATAATGTAATCTTCATTGATGACCTCCAGGGTGGAAGAACGGGTCATTCTGGCAACGGAGGCAGTAAGCCCGGTTCCCAGCACGATCGTCGGCATGATGATCGACAGCCAGTTCTGCGGATTATACGTGGCCGGCAGCCAGTGCAGCTTGATCGAGAAATTCAATATGAAGATGAGTCCCTGCCAAAAGCTTGGAATGGACAAGCCGATCAGGGCAATAAACATAAACGTATAATCCCAGAAGGAATTGCGCTTCATCGCGGATATAATCCCCACGGGAATGGCGATGATCATGGACATTAGCAGGGAGATCATCGTCAGCGTAAAGGTAATTGGAAACTTCCTGGCGATTGTCGCGGTCACCTGCTCATTGCCGGCGAACGATTTCCCCAGATCGAAGGTGGCGATCCCCTTGATGTTGTTCCATAGCTGGGATAGATAGGACTGGTCAAGTCCATAGATTCTATTAAAGTTAGCGATCTGATCCTCCGTAGCCGTCTCTCCGAGAATATTCGCTGCCGGATTCATCGGTGACAAATGCAGAATCGTAAAGACGAGCACCGATACGCCCATAATGACGAGCAGACTCATAAGCAATCTCTCAAACACATATTTCACATAAGGGCTGCTATAGAGAAAGATCAGCAGATACATAAGAATCCCAGGAATGAATGAGAGGAGCAGAAAGGCACGGTTCTGAATACACGAGGCAAAAGTCTCGGCATAGCTTAATCTCTGTTGTCCGTTAAGCAGCAGCTTGCGATTCGTGCTCTCGGTCAGCTCCTCCTGAAATCTGGCCTTGGCTATTTTATGGGCCTCGCGTTCCGTCTGCTCTGTGCTTATGTTCTGTTTGAAGAATTGTTGTTTACTTAGCAGCTGATCTCGCGTCTCTTCTATTAGTTGCTCCATATAACCGGATTCAAGTAATTCGTGATGCGTCTCTTCAAGTAGGGTGTGATAGACGTCATTCTTTCGGCATGATAAGTGAAATAGTAGAACAGTGAGATTTACAGGCGCTCCCAGGATCAGTAAAAAATATTTATAGGAAGGATTCCGCAGCATTTTGGCATAGGTGTTACTTATGTAATGGGTAAAATGCGATTCTCTAGTTCGTTCTTTGGTCACTCTAGAAACTTCCACAACAGTTCCCCTCCTGATGTATCAATTTGCATTATTCCGATGGATATAGTATATATTATGGTAGGTTGTTTTTTATGTCAACACTCGAAATGATAGATTTAACGAAATACATACTAGACAGGTGTGATTAATGTGGAAACTATATTACAAGTGAAGGGTTTAACGGTTTCCTTTCAGACACGTGAACAAGAAGTTGAAGCGGTCCGCGGGGTAAGCTTCGAGGTTAGAAAGGGAGAGACCCTGGGGATTGTAGGGGAATCCGGCAGCGGGAAGAGCGTAACGGCTCGTTCGATTATGCGTTTACTGCCTTCGCCGCCTTCATATATGAAAGCAGGAGAGATTACTTTTCTGGGCAAAAATCTGGCCGATTATTCGGAGAAAGAGATGGAGAGCATTCGCGGCCGTGATATCGGCATGATCTTCCAAGACCCAATGACTTCCTTAAATCCGACCATCAAAATCGGAAAACAGATCTCAGAGAGTCTGATTAAGCATCAGCAACTATCGAAGAAGGAAGCGAAGCAGCAGGCTCTAGAGATGCTTAAGCTGGTAGGGATCCGCAATAGTGAAGTCAGGTATAATCAATATCCGCATGAATTCTCCGGCGGGATGCGTCAGCGGGTTATGATCGCCATTGCCCTGGCATGCCGTCCTGCTCTGCTGATTGCCGATGAACCGACAACGGCACTTGATGTGACGATTCAGGCCCAAATTTTGAGTCTTATGAAGAATATTCAAGAGAAATTCGGTACCTCGATCATTTTAATTACACATGACCTTGGGGTAGTCGCCGGGATGTGCGATCGTGTCGTCGTTATGAAGGAAGGATCAATTGTAGAGAGCGGCACGACCGAGGAAATCTTCGAGAAGCCATCTCACCCGTATACATTGAAGCTGTTAAATGCGTTGCCAAGACTGGACGAGAAGAAGAAGGCGAAGCCATCGCCTCTTATCATGACGAACTCGGATAGTGCAAGTCCGCTGCTTGAGGTTAGATCGCTGAGACAGCATTTTGATTTGGGTAAAGGCAATATATTGAAGGCCGTCGATGATATCAGCTTCCATATCCGTGAAGGAGAGACGCTGGGACTTGTCGGTGAGTCAGGCAGCGGCAAATCGACGACCGGCCGGGCAATTCTTCGCCTTCATCAGCCGACAGGGGGAGAGGTATTATATCAGGGAATGGCGGTGAACCGTCTAACTTCAGCAGAGATGAAGACGATGCGTCGCTACATGCAGATGATCTTCCAGGACCCATATGCCTCCCTGAATCCTCGCTTCAAGGTGCTTGATATTATCGGAGAAGCGCTCGATGTCCATCGTCTTGTCGACAGCAAGGAGGAACGGAAGAAGCGAGTTGAGGAACTGCTTGATATGGTAGGACTGGATCCATCCTTCGCCATGCGGTATCCTCACGAGTTCTCGGGGGGTCAGAGACAGAGGATTGGAATAGCTCGCGCGCTTGCGGTTGAACCGAAGTTCATCGTCTGCGATGAGCCGCTCTCTGCGCTTGATGTATCGATCCAGTCACAGGTCGTCAAGCTGTTGGAAGAGCTGCAGCAGCAGCTTGGACTAACCTATCTGTTCATTGCGCATGATCTCTCTATGGTGAAGCATATCAGTGATCGAGTAGCTGTAATGTATATGGGCAAGATCGTGGAACTCGCCGAGAGCGAGGAACTCTATGCCAATCCCCAGCATGAATATACCAAGTCGTTATTCAAAGCGATACCGGTGCCTGATCCGAAGATAGAAGCGAAGAAGACGAGATCGGCCCTCCATGATTATTCTGAGGCGGACAAGTATCAACTCGAGCATTCCAGATTAGTAGAGGTCTCTCAAGGACATTGGGTGGCTATGACAGGGGCATAATGAGTGATTATTCCCCTTTCTCTATTTAAATCTATTTATTCTTGATATACCAAGCTAGATGTGCTATTATCTTCTTTGTCAGGTTTTTTACTTCGGGACGTAGCTCAGCTTGGTAGAGCACCTGGTTTGGGACCAGGGGGTCGCATGTTCAAATCGTGTCGTCCCGATCATGAACAGTCATTTGCGAATGGCTGTTTTTTTGTGTTCACAGAAGAGTGTACAGAGTGGTAACGCCGTATATTTCCTGATTCTATCGGTCACAATATTAGTGCATGTTCAAAAAGGTCGATAGAAGGGGATCATCGTGAATATATTCCGTACAAAAAAGCAATGGAGAAGACGTTGGAAAAGATGGAGACGTGCGATTTGGACCTTTAGTGCTTGCGCCGTGGTTACGGCAATGGCATGGATGGGATTGCAGTTGTCCGGTCAGCTTGAGAAGCTGATGACCGGTGAGCCGCTTGCGCTTGAGACGCTAGGCAAGCTGCGCAGCTATGCCGAGGATCATGCTGGACCGCCATCCGCTGATTGGGTGAAGGGACTTCAGGATCGGAAGCGAGCTCGTATCGTCCATTTAAATAAAATATATACCTGTGGCGAGGAACGCTCTGTACTCGGCATTATGGATGCGAAGGAAATCGAAGTGTTGGCCAAGGAGCATCCGGAATGGACAGGACGGGTAGATTCGCTCGGCGAAGTCTGGCTGGAGGAGCATATCGTGGGACTATCCGAGGAATGTCAGCGATCAGGGTATATGGGCATCGATAAAGATGGAAATTTGAGCTTATTTGAAGGACCGCCCAAGGAAGAGAAGGTACTGCGTACTTTTTTTCAATTGGATGTAGAGACGATGGAGAGTGTGCTGCCTGAAGATGTAGTGAGACAATTGCAGCAAGGAATCCGCGTGCAGGATGTCGATGAATATAACAGTGTGCTATCAACCTTCAGTGATTTTGCGGTGGAAGTATCGCAGGAAGCACTGAAACAGCATAAATAAGAACAAGGCCAGACCGGGAGCTATTCCATAAGTAGTGATATCTACTTGGGATAGCTCCTTTTGTTATTCCCTCAAACTTTTTCCGCAAGGGTAGAAATCTTTTGTTATAATGAAGTGAATACATATGTTCGCTTATCGGACATGCGTTCTTCCCGGCTTGGGGAAGCGGAATTTGGAAGGTTACTGGAAGAATTCTTGATATAAAGGCTTGAAAATTCGAGTTCAAAGGTCCAGTTTTCAGCACGAAGAAGGTTGGATGAAGCTAGGGCCAGAGGAGCGGAGCGTACGTAGTTTGTACGTGACCTTAGATGTTTCCGTAGGGAACATGACTTCGTAAGCATTTGCTTAGGCCCGCTGAATTCAAGATTCGATGTCGAATTCACTTCCTTGAGTTACTTCGTGTTAGATATAGAATTTATAAGTTATCAGCGTAGCTGATGAAATTTCTATATCGTAAGAAAACCAACCTTTGTGACGCGGTCGCTCATCATTGAATGGCCTCGTTAGAGGTTTTCTTATCAAAAGTGGATATTAGGGAGAGATTGTATTTGCGAATATTGGGGATAGACCCGGGAATTGCGATTGTCGGGTTCGGATTTATCGATAAGGAGGGCAGCAAATGTACACCGGTTCAGTATGGGTGCATTGAGACTAAGGCCCATACGCCGGAGGAAGATAGGCTGCTCTATGTATATGAAGGCATGGTTCAGTTAATCGAGAAATATAAACCTGATGCGGTTGCACTTGAGAAGCTGTTCTTCAACCGCAACGTAACGACGGCGATGACGGTCGCACAGGCGAGGGGCGTACTTGTGCTTGCTGCGGTCCAGAAGGGACTGCCAGTTGCCGAATATACGCCGATGCAGGTCAAGCAGGCCATCGTCGGATACGGGAAGGCGGAGAAGCGCCAGGTGCAGGAGATGACCCGGATGTTCCTGAAACTGAAGGCGATTCCGAAGCCTGATGATGTGGCCGACGCATTGGCGATTGCTATTTGCCACGCGCATTCATACACTTTAAATTCCAAGTTAAATGAGGTATTGAGGTCATGATCGATTTTTTGCGAGGCCAGGTTGCTTATGTAGAGACGGAATATATTGTGCTTGACGTACAGGGCGTGGGATACCGTGTGTTCTGTCCGAACCCGTACGTATTCCCAGCCAAAGGGCAGGATGCGATTACGGTGTACATTCACCATCATGTCAGGGAGGATGCCCAGCTGCTGTTCGGATTTCCGACTCGGGAGGAGCAGCGGCTGTTCCGCAAGCTGATCGAGGTATCGGGAATCGGTCCGCGCGTAGCGCTTGGTATTCTTAGCGGCGGCAATCCGGATGGAGTGATTGCTGCGATTCATAACGAGAACATCGCTTTCTTGACCAAGCTACCGGGAATCGGTAAGAAGACGGCACAGCGGATGATTCTGGATCTCAAGGATAAGCTTGAAGGTCTGGGAGGGGCGACTCTGTTCAATCCA
The DNA here is from genome assembly GCF_039521865.1 of Paenibacillus motobuensis. NCBI lineage: Bacteria > Bacillati > Bacillota > Bacilli > Caryophanales > Paenibacillaceae > Paenibacillus > Paenibacillus motobuensis. The sequence continues at coordinate 43,079 of NZ_BAAACX010000007.1, forward strand.
ATCTCGGCGGATGTGTCTGAGCTGGATGATGTCAATGTCACACCAGGCTGGCCGGAGGCTAGAGAAGCTCTGAAGGCGCTGGGCTATACAGATGCGGAGCTTGACCGGGTCTGGGCGAAATTGAAAGATCAATTGAAGCCGGATGAAGAGGTTGATTCGTTAATGAAGAAAGCCCTCAAGCTGCTGTACGCAGGTTAACAGGCGACAGGATAGAAGGAGAGTGGGAGAGCGATGGAGGATCGAATCATTTCCGCGAATTTAATGATGGAGGATCAAGTGGAGGAGCTGAGCCTTCGGCCCCGCTACTTGTCTGAATATATTGGACAGAATCAGATCAAGGAGAACCTGAAGATTTATATTGAAGCGGCGAAAATGCGCAAAGAGGCGTTGGATCATGTGCTGCTGTATGGCCCGCCAGGACTCGGGAAGACGACACTAGCTAACATTGTTGCCAATGAGCTTGGCGTAAATCTGCGTACGACCTCAGGGCCTGCGATTGAGCGGCCTGGAGATTTGGCGGCTTTGCTGACCAATCTACAAGAGGGCGATGTCCTGTTCATTGACGAGATTCATCGTCTGCATCGGACTGTCGAAGAGGTCCTATATCCGGCGATGGAGGACTCGGCGCTGGATATTATGATCGGTAAGGGACCAAGCGCACGTTCTGTACGACTCGACTTGCCACCTTTTACATTAGTAGGGGCTACAACCCGGGCTGGACTGTTGTCTGCTCCGCTCAGGGATCGGTTCGGCATCGTCAGTCGACTCGAGTTCTATACGATGGAAGAACTGAGCTATATCGTATCCCGTGGTGCGGATATTTTCGGTATACAGATTGTTGGCGATGCGGCTGATGAAATTGCTCTACGTTCGCGCGGGACGCCAAGAATTGCCAATCGCCTGCTGAAGCGAGTGCGCGACTATGCCCAGGTTCGCGGTGATGGAATGATTACGGAGGCAGTTGCCGGAGAAGCGCTGCAGATGCTGCAGGTGGATCCGAAGGGGCTGGATATGATCGACCATAAAATGCTCAATGCGATGATCACCGGCTTCCGGGGCGGCCCCGTTGGACTGGATACGATCGCAGCAACAATCGGCGAAGAGAGCCAGACGATCGAGGATGTCTATGAGCCTTATCTGCTGCAAATCGGTTATTTACAGCGGACACCGCGCGGCAGAATTGTAACGGCTGCTGCTTACAATCACTTGGGAATCCCTTATCCAGAAGATAGGGGCTAAAGCCCGGCTCCCCTCCCTTGAGGGCCGAATACAAATAATAAGTGCTTATTTGCACCTAAAAGTAGCCTTTGTACCCTAAACAGGGAAGATAACTGCATTTTATACAACTATTTGGATCGATTTTCTGACGATCGAGGCTTTAGTCAGGAAATAGTTGCACCTGTGCAGCTATTTCTTCATTTCATGCAGGCTTTTAGGATATAAGTGTATATTTGCAACTTTGCGTATGAAGCAATTATTGACATTACAATAAAAAGACAACATGAAGGAGGAGCGAACAAGTGAAGGAGAAGAAGACAACGTTCAAGCTGCTAAAGTGGGGAAAGGGGATATTAGCAGGAGTTTTGCTGGCAGGGGCTCTACAGCTTCCTGTATCTGCGCCCGTATCTGCTGATGATTGGTCGGGGGATCGCGTACGCGTTGCGATGTTCCTTGATCTTGGCAGTACCTATAAATTAACAGTGCCGGCAGTGACCTTGAAACCAGGATCCGCGATGGATTTGGTGCTTCAGACTTCCTTTGGCGGCAATAACTCATTGCTTACACTGGATTCCGGCCAAACTGTACGTTTCAGCGCAGGAAGCAATAGAATTAAAGCGGCGGAGAGCTCCGATTGGAAATCGATTGCCGCAGCTGTTAAAAAGCTACAGGGTACGGCAGACCGTCCTGTGGCTTATGCTGTAGAACAGTCGGGGGGCACAGTCTATCAAATTTATACTGGGCCTTATGCGAGTGCGGCAGAAGCTAAGAAAGCGGTAAGCCGAGTATCCGGCAGTCTGTCTGGGGTTATTAGCGGACAAGCCCCTTCTGTCAAAGGGGGCTATTATTATTCAGCAGGGGTCCTTGGCAGCAAGTCAGAAGCAGAAGCTCTAAGAAAATCTGTGTCTGCTGCCGGTGTGGATGCCTATCTCGTCTTGATTGGACAGCAGCAATATACAGTATGGGCTGGTGGAGCAGCAAGCGAGTCTGAACTATCAGCGGTGCGAGGTTCATTGCCGCAGGCTTCCTGGTCACAGGTTGACGATTCCGAGCCAGGAGTGATCGTGCAACAGGACGTAACGCTTAATCTCAATTCGCCGTCCCCGGTGGATCATTACGAGCTGAGAGGGACGGATAGCAAGCTGATTGTTAATGGAGATGATATGATTGCAACCCAGGTCGTCGAAAGATCGGGGCGCAATTATCGAGGGAGTTTTGAGATTAGCCAGCTTAACGGTCAACTCGCCCTTGTCAATGAACTTCCGCTCGAGAAATATTTGTATTCGGTAGTTTCCGGGGAAGTTCCGGCATCCTGGCCACAGGAATCCTTGAAGGCACAAGCCGTTGCTGCGCGCAGCTATGCCCTCTATTCAGCCTCGACGAATCGGTTCAAGGTCGCCGGGCTCATCGATACGACTCTGAGTCAAGTATATAACGGTGTGGATAACGAGAAAGACAGCATCATCGAAGCAGTTGATAGCACCGCGGGTGAAGTTATCAAGTCTAATGGTAAAATTGTCGAGGCCATATTCTCATCCAACAGCGGCGGTGTGTCGGCTGATTCTTCCGAGGTGTGGAGCAGTGTGAATCCGACGTTCTCAAGCGTGAACAGCGAATGGGACAAGGCGGCACAGGCTGCGCTGAAGTCGTGGTACTATGTTCTGCTGCCTAACGGTAAGACGGGATACGTACGTGAGGATAATACAAAATTGACTGGCGGGACTACAGACGCTGGCTTGAAGAAGCTGAGTGTAACGACTAGCTCCGTAGCGGTCCGGCCTCTACCACAGATTCAATCCGACGTTGATCCTGTGGCTAAGCTGAACCTTGGCGATGAAGCTATCGTGCTCGATAAAGTCGATGAATCTAGCACCTATGCATGGATTCGCGGTCCATTTACATCGGATCAATTAGTGAAGTCTCTAAGCGGCAAGACCTCTACGCCGGCTCCGTCGTCGATCTATAATATGGAGGTTACACAGAGAGGACCTTCGGGTCGGGTCACGCAGATCAAAGCGAACGGGCAGATTCTCGATGTGAAGTACCCGGATGCCTTCCGTTCCGCATTAGGTGGCTTGCCAAGCACCCTGTTTGATATTAAGGCAACGGGAAGGTATACTGTACTGGGTGCTTCAGGAGCGACTACTAGCGGTACAGCAGCTTCCGGCACACCTGTTCTAACGGCTTCCGGTCAGAAAACCTGGAGCGGCGGCAATATGGTCGTTATGGATGGAGACGGGGTTGCTCGTGTGGTTGACCAATCCAATCAGTTCCTCTTTGTAGGACGCGGCAACGGGCATGGCCTTGGACTATCCCAGTGGGGAGCTAAGGGAATGGCGGATGCCGGGTATGAATACCAAGAGATTTTGCAACACTACTACCAAAATGTAACTATCGTTAAGGAATGAACAAGATATGGATATAAATATGTACGACTTTGAGCTTCCGGAAGAGCTGATCGCTCAGACCCCTTTGGCGGATCGGAGCGCTTCGCGCTTGCTAACGCTGGATAAGCGCAGTGGAAGCGTCAGGCATCATCATTTCTCGGAGATTATCCAGTATTTACAGCCCGGGGATACTCTTGTACTGAATGATACAAGAGTGCTTCCGGCTCGTCTCTTCGGTGTCAAAGAAGATACAGGAGCTAAGGCGGAAGTACTGCTGCTCAAGAATTTGGGAAATGACAGCTGGGAAGCATTAGTGAAACCTGGCAAGAAGCTGAAGACTGGATCGGTCATCGTCTTCAGTGATGAGCTCAAGGCGGTTATTGAATCGGAAGGAGAGATGGGTGGCAGAGTGCTGCGCTTCTCTTACCAAGGAATATTCAATGAAATTCTCGACCGGTTGGGACAGATGCCGCTGCCTCCTTATATCAAGGAAAGATTAGACGATCAAGAGCGTTATCAGACGGTCTATTCCAAGCACGAAGGGTCTGCGGCGGCGCCAACGGCGGGATTGCATTTCACGGAGGAACTGCTGGAGCAGATACGCAATAAAGGGGTAGACATCGCTTTTGTTACGCTGCATGTCGGGCTCGGCACTTTTCGTCCGGTATCCGTTGACCGCATAGAGGATCACGTGATGCATGAGGAATATTATGTCCTGCCACAGGAGACGGCTGATTTGCTGAATGCTACAAAGCAGCGGGGCGGAAGAGTTGTCGCTGTAGGTACGACATCAGCTCGGACGTTGGAGACTGTAGCACAGGAGTGCGGCGATGGTCCAATCGTGAAGAGTAGTGGCTGGACGGGGATTTTCATTTATCCCGGGTATAAGTACAAGCTGGTCGATGCTTTGATTACTAACTTCCATTTACCGAAATCTACGCTGGTGATGTTAGTTAGTGCATTAGCTGGGCGAGAGAATATATTAAATGCTTATCAGGAAGCGATTGAGCAGAAATACCGTTTCTTCAGCTTTGGCGATGCGATGTTTATTTATTAGGTCTACGGAATGAGGGAAGAACGTGACAGCTGCAATTACTTATGAACATATCAAAACTTGTAAACAATCCGGAGCAAGGCTCGGGATCGTGCATACTCCGCACGGAAGCTTCGAGACTCCGATCTTCATGCCGGTAGGCACCTTGGCTACGGTCAAGACAATGAGTCCGGAAGAACTGAAGGAGATGGAAGCGAAGATTATTCTCAGCAACACCTACCATTTGTTCCTGCGTCCGGGTCATGAGATTGTCCGCGAAGCTGGCGGACTTCATAAATTCATGAACTGGGATCGGGCGATTCTAACCGATAGCGGCGGATTTCAAGTATTCTCTCTAAGCGAGATGCGGAAGATTTCTGAGGAGGGCGTTCATTTCCGCTCCCATCTGAATGGTGACAAGCTGTTCTTATCGCCTGAAGTTGCTATGGAAATTCAGAACGCCCTTGGCTCGGATATTATGATGGCATTTGATGAATGCGCCCCTTATCCTGCAGATTATGACTATGTGAAGAAGTCGATGGAACGGACGACGAGATGGGCAGAGCGTTGCCTGAAGAGCCATGCTCGGCCACACGATCAAGGGCTGTTCGCGATCGTACAGGGGGGCATGTATGAAGACCTGCGCAAGCAGAGCGCGCGGGATTTGACTTCGCTCGATTTCCCGGGGTATGCTATTGGTGGACTGAGTGTAGGCGAGCCTAAGCATCTCATGTATGAGGTTCTGGATTACACGGTTCCACTCTTGCCAGCAGACAAGCCTCGGTACCTGATGGGTGTTGGGTCTCCGGATGCATTGATCGAGGGAGCAATACGTGGTGTCGATATGTTCGACTGTGTACTGCCGACTCGGATTGCCCGCAACGGAACAACAATGACGAGCCAGGGAAGACTGGTTGTTCGCAATGCCCAGTATGCCAGAGATTTTGGACCATTGGATCCTGAGTGTGACTGCTATACATGCCGGAACTATTCCAGGGCATATCTACGTCACTTAATTAAGAGTGATGAGACATTTGGATTGCGGTTAACTACATATCACAATCTGCATTTTCTGCTTAATCTGATGAAGAAAGTGCGGCAGGCGATTATGGACGATAGACTGCTGGATTTCAGGGATGAGTTCTTCGAACAGTATGGTCTGTTTGGCAATGACAAAGGATTTTAAATTAATCAGGAGATAAATGGAAGGAGGATAAGAACATGTTTCAAATTGCAGAAGGTGCAGCAGCGCCATCGACATCTGGCCAATTGCTATCCTTTATTGTGCCTTTGATTATTATGTTTGCGGTATTTTATTTCTTGCTTATTCGTCCGCAAAAGAAAAAACAAAATACACGCAATAACATGCTGAATGCTTTGCAAAAGGGCGATAAGATTGTAACAATCGGCGGTTTGCATGGTACGATCTTGGAGTTGACAGACGACACCGTTGTACTTCGCGTCAATGATGTAACCAAGCTTACATTCGAGCGTAGTGCGATTAGTCACCAAGTTAAAGACTCGTAAGGTTAATCCTTGAGTGAATAACAAAAAGAGCCTGAATTCAGGCTCTTTTTGTTGTATCCGCTAACGTTTATTCAAATTGACTCCAAATACACCTCCGATCGCGCCGATAATCAGTGCTGGCAGCAGTAAGAGCCATGTAGCAAATTGAACCGAGCTGTCGAGGGCTAGGAAACTGATTACAAAGACGAGAATTCCATAGATGAGACCTGTGATGCAGCCTTGGTACATCCCTTTCATCTGAGCGCGCTTGCCGGAGACTAGTCCTCCGAATAGGATAGCTATGGAATGAACGATGTAAGTATACAAGCTAAGCTCCTGCTCCTCTAGCATATTGGACTGTAGAAGCAACGAGAGTACGAGAGCGCCGATCATCATCCAGAGAAAAGCGTACCACAACCCGGATATGGTCGGATGGGAAATGCGGATTGAAACGATGCGGCGGATGAAATTCATGACGCGGTCCTCCATTCCTATTAATAATGCATGTTCATCTACTTAGTCCCGGCTGAATTCAAGATTCGACGTCGGGATACCTCTCGATTCACTTCGTGCTTGATATAGAATTTTTTGTTATCAGCGGGGACTGATGAAATTCTATATCACAAGAAAACCTACCTTTGAATTGCGGTCGCTCATCCTTGAATACCCTCGATTGGATTTTTTATCGAACCGCGGACTTTTTGAACAACCTCTAATGATATTATTTTATGGTCAAGTAGGGGAGGTTATGACAAGTCCGAAGTTGTCAGTTGTTCAGTTCTTGATCCATCTCCGTAAAATCGGAATTCGGCTAATATCATGCCAATCTATCAGTTTCAAGCCTGCGGACAGGACTAAGTAGATCACTACGGCGATCAGCGAGGTAATAATGAAGCGAAGCCCCGTACTTGAGATAGTAAGTAATTCGTTATAGAGATAGGCTGCGGCCCCGCTCATGATAATCATCAGACAAGCGACTTTTAAAATATCAAGCAAGGGAAATCGGAAGCGAAGGGCGCGTGAGATACTGAAGCCATGCAATATAGTAACGACAACAATGTTGATAATGATCGCGAAAATAGCTCCGTAAATGCCCATGCTAGGGTTCGAGGCGAGATAATAGATCAGAACTAGCTTGACGGTAGCCCCGATTAAAGTATTGATCAATGCCCGCCCAGGTTTGTCTAGCGCTTGTAGTGTGGCTTGCAGCGGGGCTTGCACATAGGAGAATAGGGCGATCGGAGCCATAACTTTCAGCATTCCTGCGATGCTCCCGTTGTCGTATAGAAGCTGGCAGAGCGGTTCGGCCAAGACATACATGATCGCTGCAAAGGGTGCGCCGGTCACTAGCGCCAGCCTGATCGATTGATGAAGTCTTAGATGAATCGTTCGCATATCCCCTTTGGCTTGCGCTTCCGCCAGAGAAGGAACAAGTGATACGGCAAGCGAAGAGGTTAATGCGCCCGGCAGCAGCAGGAGCGGGATGATCATCCCCTGTAATGCGCCATATTGAGAGGTAGCGATGGCTGTGGCGACTCCGGCTATGGCGAGGCTTCGTGCTGTTATAATGGACTCTAGGAGGTAGGACATCGAACCGACTAAGCGACCACCAGTTACTGGAATAGCCACTTTGAGGATCTGCCAGATCTGTGAGAAGAAGGAGTCCTTGTCCTGTTGCTCTATGACGACAGGGACCGTTGTAGCATTGGATGGTTTCTTCCGGCGTATACGGCTGTATTGCCATAGCAAGACTACGAGGCCGACAATCTCCCCAAATACGACCCCAAGCATCGCTCCAGCTGCAGCATACTCGATTCCCCAAGGAAGGAACAGGTAGGAGAATAAGAGGACACAGACAATTCTTGCCATGGTCTCTGTGACCGATGAGACGGCGGAGGGGACCATGTTCTGCTTCCCTTGGAAATACCCGCGATAGACGGAAGACACAGCGACAATGACGATCATTGGGCTCATCGCGATAAAGGTGTGATAGACCCGTGGATCCGTGAGAATATAGCGGCTGGCCCAAGGGGCCCCGAAGAGGCAGATGAACGTAAATAGAAATCCGACTGCCGTCGCGTAGACCAGGCTTGTCCGTAAAATAGTAGCAGAGCGCTGTGAATTCCCCGCTGACTCTGCCTCGGCTACCAGCTTGGCAATGGCCAGCGGAATGCCGCCCGCTATGAGTGTAACAATTACCAAGAAAAAGGGATAGCCGAGTTGATACAAGCCAACGCCTTCTGTACCGATGATCCTGGGAAGCATAATGCGCGGAATGAAGCCGAGAATACGATTAACAACACTTGCCAAGAGCAGGATCATCGTGCCCTGGATAAAGGTTTGTTTATTCAATGTGATTCCCTCTCTCCCCTAAATGAGCCTCTACGAATATCAATGTTAATTAACCATATGCTGGTCCTGTCCCAATTCATGACTCGTCTTTAAGAGGAAGTTCAAAAAGTCCGCTTTTGATCACGAAGTAACACTGAGAGCTTATTCGACATCGAATCTTGAATTCAGCCTAAATCGATAATTCTATCAAGCAGGAATCGGAAAAATGAAGTAGAATGTTATTTAGATGGGGATGAGGAAGGAGGCACCAGGATGGCTGAAGAGGATTACACGAGGAAGGAACTGTTTGAGACGATCGAGAATTTGTGCCGCAGCAAAGTGGAAGAATTCCGAATGATCGGTTATGAGCATGTGACTGAAGAGGAAATATGGAGCTGTGTCAGCCAGAAGTATCAGAAGGATGGCTTTCCGCCATTGCATCAATTGGTAAATGATATCCTTTCTTTGAAGATAACCCATTTTATGAACTATTTGACGATTTCAGCTTTTCGTGGATCCCATCTAGATTAAGGGGTCTTTTTTGTGCTCTATCACTATAAAATGATCTTTTTGAACACAGGTATAAGAGTCGGTCGTAATAAAAATGACAACTTTCGTTAAATTGACGGTCGATTCCTGCCTAGCTATAATAGGAATATTGAGAATTGAAAGGGGATCGAAGTACGGGATGAAAAGAATAGTGGCATTCATAACCGTCGTGGTTGTCTTAACAGCCCTGATGGGTTGGACAACCCCTGGTTTACTGAAAAGCATGCGTCTCGGCCTGGACTTGAAGGGCGGATTCGAGATTTTGTACGAGGCTTCGCCTTTGGAGGCTGGGGCTAAAGTAACGAAAGAATCGCTCGTCAAAACAGCGCAAAGCTTGGAAAAGCGTGCAAACAAGCTCGGTACGAGTGAGCCGGAAGTTACTACAGAAGGCACGAACCGGATTCGTGTGAAATTGGCCGGTGTGACCGACGAAGCAGAAGTACGCAAAATGATGAAAGAACCGGCGGAACTGACTTTCCGTAGTAAAGACGGAACCGAGAAGAACCCGGATGAGTACAACAAGATCGAAATGATCGGTACTGACTTTGCTGAGAACGGCGCTGCGCTTCAATTCGATAATATGAATAAGCCGCAGGTAAGCATCAAGGTGAAAAGTAAAGATAAATTTGCTGAAATAACGAAACGTTTGCTCGGTCAACCACTTGCTATTTATATGAATGATGAATTGATCTCCGCGCCAGTTGTACAAGCCGTTCTTACCGATGGAACAGCGTCAATCAGCGTTGGGGGCAGTATGGATGAAGCAAAAGAGCTTCGCGATGTTATCAACCTCGGCGCCTTGCCTTTGAAGCTTCATGAGAAATACTCGCAGAGCCTTGGAGCAACCCTTGGTCAGCAATCGCTGAAGTCTACGATTGAAGCAGGTTTGATTGGCTCCGTGTTTATTTTAGTGTTCATGGTCGGAATGTACCGGGCACCTGGACTTATTGCTAGCTTTGCATTGATTTTACACACTTGGCTCTTGATTGCGGTGTTCGCGTGGGCCAACTTCACGTTGACTCTGCCGGGGATTGCTGCGATCATTCTCGGGATCGGGATGGCCGTCGATGCCAATATCATTACCAACGAACGGATAAGAGAAGAGCTAAGGAGCGGCAAGAGCGTGATGTCGTCCGTAAAAGCAGGAGGCAAGCATTCACTCCGTACGGTTTTGGACTCCAACATTACGACGATTATTGTAGCTGTCGTGATGTATATTTACGGAACTGGATCAGTTAAAGGGTTTGCCCTTGTGCTCATCGTGGAAATCGTGCTTAGTATCGCAACGAATGTTTACTTCGTCCGGTTCCTCCTTAACTTGCTGCTCAAGGCTGGTAAGCTGATGAAACCGAAATACTTCGGGGTTAAGGAGAGTGAGATTCGTGCACTTTGATAAGAGCATTAAAAGACTGGATTATGTCCATCTAAGTAAATATTTCTTCGCCATATCGATTGCTTTAATCGTACTTGGCGTAGCGTCTCTATCCTTTTTTGGATTGAATTATAGTGTAGACTTTCAATCTGGCTCCAACGTAGACGTGACGGTCTCAAAGTCGGTTTCAAAGGGCGAGATTGAATCTATTGTCAAGGATCTCAACATTGCAGAAGGGACAACCATCAATGTTGGGGAGGAGCGGATAAGCATCCGCTTCACTAAGGTGCTCAATGAAGATCAGGACGTAGCGTTGAAGAAAGAAATAAGCAAGCTTGATGAGAACGCAGCTTTTGAGGTTAATACCGTAGATACGGAAATGGCCAAGGAGTTGGCGCAAAATGCGATTAAAGCGGTTCTTATTGCGTGCCTAGGGATTATTGTATATGTAAGTATCCGTTTTGAATGGCGTTTTGCGATAGCAGCTGTTATTTCCTTGTTGCATGATGCCATTCTGGTTATAGCGATCTTCTCCATTTTCAAGCTCAAGGTCGATCTTACGTTTATCGTTGCCGTACTTACGATTATCGGCTATTCTATCAACGATACGATCGTTATCTTTGACCGGATTCGCGAAAATATGCGGTTCGCCAAGCTGAAGACTAGAGATGATCTCAAGGAACTCGTCGATCACAGTATCGCTCAGACGATTATGCGTTCGATATATACGGTCTTGACCGTATTCATCGCAGCATTCTTCCTGTTCTTGCTCGGCGGGGAATCAATTAAGATGTTCTCACTTGCTATGACGATCGGTCTTGTGCTCGGGGCTTATTCGACCATCTTTATCGCCAGCCCGCTGTGGTTTGTGCTTAAAGTAAGAGAAAAGAAAAAACCGGCTAAGGCGGCTTAAGCGATTATATAGGGAGAAGTATTGTTGCTGGGCATGAAGAGCCGCGTCGATTACGACGCGGCTCTATCATTCTTTATTAGTTCTCGGGTTTCAGGGGGGATATCATGAGACGCGAACAAACTGTTGCTGTTGATTCCATTGCTGCAGTAAGTATGGCAAGCAATTTTGCCCTAACAACATTAAAAGGAATCGTAGGTATATTGTTCAATAGCTATGCTCTGCTGGCAGATGCATTATTCTCATTAGCTGAAATTTTATCTACAGTCAGTTCTTCGTTAACAGATGCATGGAGACGATTCTATGAGCACAAATCACCGCTTTCCCGGCAGGACCCGGCGCAGAAGGCGAAATCGTTTCTGCCTATTGCTGTATTCATAGCTGTCTTGATTTTGCTAGGTGCAATGCAGACGATAATCACAACGGCAATGGCGATTTTCGAAGGAAATATCCTTGCGCCAGGTTATGTAGCTGGTGTGGTTGTGGTTGTCTCTCTCGTCGTGAAGGAACTCGTTTTTCAGATACAGTATCGGTCATCATCCGCTTGGGCTGAGAAAGAGCGCGAAGCTTATGTCGAGAACCACCGTTATTCGTTGTACTGCTCAATAATCGTCATGCTGGGTGTATTCGGCGCGATGGCGGGTCATGCTCTGGATATACCGATGATGCTCTATTTCGATCCAACAATGGCTATCATCGTGGCTATTCTCGTAGCCTACAGAGCTTATATTATGGTTCGTAGGGTGATTAACAGTGCGCTGGCTACAACGTTGTTCCAAGAGGATACAGAGCGATTCATAGAGACCGTTCAGCGCGTCCATGGAATTATTACCGTCGAAGATTTACGCGCACAAGAGCAGGGGCATTATGTGAGAGTTATCGCTAAGATTAGCGTAAATCCGCAGATTACGGTTACAGAGGCAAATGATATCGCCAATAGAGCCAAGGTACTGCTCATGCATCGCTTCTCTCATGTGAATGATGTCAGTATTCTTGTTCTACCTTATGATGCAGGCTATCCCTATAAGAGCAATCAGCTCGGGGCGAATGACGATATGCCGAACCTGCTGCAATAATAGTACCAATTATACTTCCTGTTTCACTTCGCAATCAATATCGGGGGGATCGACTGGAGAAAGAGGGTGTAAAGTCATTGCTTCAATCGAAATACCATTGGAATATATCTTCTTGTGACTTGGAGGTCTCTCGTCAACTGCAACAGCAGTTAGAGATTCCGGCTCTGCTGGCATCACTATTAGTGACGCGGGGAATTTCCAGTTCCGAGGATGCTTCGAAATTTCTGGATCACTCCTTAATGGAGCTGCATGATCCATATCAGATGAGTGGAATCGAGGAAGCGGTTCCAAGAATCCGCAGGGCGGTGGAAGCCGGGGAGCGGATATTAATATACGGGGATTATGATGCAGACGGGGTATCGTCAACCGCTCTTATGATTGAGCTAATGCGAACGCTGCAGGCGAATTTTGAATTCTATATTCCGCATCGCTCGAAGGAAGGGTATGGATTACATAATCATGTTCTCAAACAGGCTCATGACAATGGAGTCAGCCTGATCGTTACGGTAGATACCGGAATAAGTGCAGTGGAACAAATCGCTTATGCTGCTGAACTAGGCATTGATGTGATTGTTACCGACCATCATGAGCCACCGGCAAAGCTGCCAGAAGCTTATACGCTGATCAATCCGAAGCTTTCCTATTGTCCATATCCGTTCAAAGGATTGGCTGGCGTTGGTGTTGCATACAAGCTAGCCTATGCTCTGCTAGGGAAGGACACTCCCGCTGCATGGCTTGAGTTGGTAGCCTTAGGAACCATAGCGGACCTGATGCCGTTGACGGATGAGAACAGAGTGCTTGTTCGCATGGGGCTGGAGCAGATGTCAGCTTCTTCCTTCCCAGGCATCTCAGCCTTACTTCATACTGCCGGGTGGAATCAGGGAGAAGTGACCTCTACGAATGTTGCCTTCGGTCTAGCACCACGTATCAATGCGGCAGGGCGAATGAGCCATGCATTCAGCGCGCTCGATGTACTAACCGCAACGAGCATGGAAGCGGCAGAGGACTCGGCAGAGAAGCTGGATTTGCTCAATAGAGAGCGACAGCAGCTTGTTGATGATATCGCAGGTGAAGCGTTCGAACGAATTGAGGCAGAAAAAGCTGCTGGGACGCTACCGGATGTGCTCGTTGTTGCCGGAGAGGGCTGGAATGTCGGAGTAGTCGGCATTGTAGCTTCTAAAATACTGGAACGATACTACCGCCCGACTCTGGTGCTGGGCATTAATGCTGCCACCGGGGAGTGCAAGGGATCGGCGCGTTCCATCCCGGGCTTTGATGTCTATGAAGCCTTAACGTATTGCGATGCGCTGCTTGACCATTATGGTGGCCATCCTTCCGCAGCAGGTATGTCATTGCATAGGGATCGTCTGGAAGAGTTCGAACAGAGGCTGAATGAGTTTGCTCGGAAAATACTTAAGCCAGAGCATTTCATTCCTTCCCTGCAGGCAGATCTCGAATGCAGATTGCGGGAGATCACGCTGCCAGTGATTGAACAATTGGCCCAATTGGCGCCGTTCGGAATGGGGAATCCATCCCCGCGCTTGCTCGTTCATGGCGCCGAACTTGTAGATTATAGACAGATGGGCAAGGATGGCAAGCATTTGAAGTTGACGATCCGTCAGGATGGAAGTATGATAGAGGCCGTTGCTTTTGGAAAAGGGGAAATATTCAATCTTTTAACACCGGAAGCGAGAGTTGATCTAGTTGTAGAAGCCGGGATCAATGAATGGAACGGTCAGCGTAAACCGCAGCTGTTCATTCAGGATATTTCGATTCCGCATCTGCAGGTGTTTGATTATCGCGATCCGCTGGACCCTGGCATTAAAATCGAGGAATTACAGCAGGGTATCTTGAAGACTTCATATTGTAGCGCAGGATCGATGGCTGCGGTCTCCAGTCGTAGAGCTGATTTGCTCGCTGTTGGCCATTTGGAGGGAATTTCGGTCTGGGTCTATGACCAGGAACAGGGGATTAGCCCTGGCAGTTCTGAATCGGATCATGGAGATGCGGTTACAGTAAAAACATTATTTGTAATAGAATTGCCGGAGTCGCCGGATATTTGGAATAAAATGTTAACTAGTTTCATTAATCTGGAACGGGTATTTCTGCTTCATCCACGCTTATCGGTAGATACGATCGAGGCCCCTTCGCGGGAGCGTTTCAAACAGGTCTATGTATTTCTCAGGAAATATGCTGGTCAGGATGAATGTCCAGAAGAACGGGTTATTGCTGAATTAATGTCCCGTTTTGGAATCTCTCGCCGTATGTTATATTTTATTCTGGATATATTTGTAGAATTGGATTTCATCGTTCGGCGTGAAGGACGGATTACAGTAAATCCTGCGCCATCTAAACGTCCGTTAGAATCGGCATCAGGCTATCAAACCTTAGGTCTGCTTGCCGAGATGGAGCAAATATTGCTTCATGAAGAAATACCACAAATTACGGAATGGATCACCTGTCAATTGCAGGGGGTTTCATAGCATTGAATTTTATTCAAGTCTTACGCTGAAGTCTATTTTATTTTGATGGAGGAGATTTTGTTGGATTTAAAACCGTATATTCGCGTCATTCCTGACTTCCCACAGCCAGGCATCAGCTTTAAGGACATTACGACCTTGCTGAATGATGGTGAGAAATACAAGGAAGCAATCAATGCGATTAAAGAGATGGTAAGCGAATTGGAGATCGATGTCATCGCTGGACCGGAAGCCCGTGGTTTTGTTGTGGGAGCTCCGCTTGCTTATGCGCTCGGAGTTGGTTTCGTACCGATCCGCAAGAGCGGCAAGCTACCGTATGAGACGATTGAAGTCGGATACGATCTTGAATATGGCAAAGATAAATTAGCGATGCATAAGGATGCCATCAAGCCTGGACAGAACGTATTGATCGCTGATGATTTGCTGGCTACAGGTGGCACCATCGCAACTTCTGTCAATCTCGTTCGCGAGCTAGGCGGCAATGTTGTAGGTACGGCTTTCCTGATTGAACTCAGCGAGTTGAACGGGCGTGCGAAGCTGCCTGACATTAATGTATTCTCTCTCGCAAAATATGATTATTAATTAGTACATCTGAATTCAACTTTTTAATGATACAGCAAGGGCGGTCTCCCAGTAGTTCACTACTGGGAGACCGCCCTTGTCTATATTATAAAATTAAGCAGCGTCTTCTTTCTCGTTGGAAAGGCCGAAATGCTGGATGAATTTGAAGAACAGGCTGAGCACGATACCTACAATCGTAGCTAGAGCCATGCCTTTCAATTGCACACTGCCGATTTTTAATGTAGCGCCACTAAGTCCAACCACAAATACGACGGTAGCAAGAATCATATTCGTTGCTTTGGAGAAATCGACCTTCTGTTCGACGAAGATGCGAAGACCTGATGCAGCTATGACACCGAACAAGAGCAGCGATACTCCGCCCATAACCGGTTCTGGAATATTGGCAATAACGGCGGTGAATTTGCCTGAGAAGGAGAGCAAGATCGCAAAGATGGCGGCTCCTCCGATTACATAAGTGGAGTACACCTTGGTTAATGCCATGACCCCAATATTCTCACCGTAGGTCGTATTTGGCGTGGAGCCGACAAATCCGGAGAAGACGGTAGAAATTCCGTTACCAAGCAAGGATCTATGCAGTCCTGGATCTTTCGATAGATCTTTGCCGACAATGTTACCTGTAACGAGCAAGTGACCGATATGTTCGACGATGACGACCAGTGCAACAGGGATGATAGTAATGATCGCCGCAGAGTTCCATTGAGGTGTCGTTACGGTTGGCATGGAAAGCCATTTTGCGGCGCCGATTGCTCCGGTTTTCACTTCACCGAGAATTAGAGCGAGGATATAGCCGACCACGATTCCGATCAGGATATGAATGATCTTAGGGAAGCCGCGGAAGAGTACTGCACCGAGAATGGTTACTCCGAGGGTTACTAGTGACAGAGTAATAGTTGTAGCATTTGGAACAAATGGTTCGCCAGGATTTTTAGAGATCCATCCGGCCATACCGGCAGCTACTGGAATCAGTTCAAGACCGATTAATGCTACGATAGCGCCCATGGCTGCTGGCGGGAATACAATATCAATCCACTTGGTTCCAGCATATTTTACGAGTAATCCTACTAGGATGAAAATAAGACCGGTAATGACGAAAGCGCCCAAAGCTAGTGAATATCCATTGCCCGGGTATTCTTTGAGTACTAAGCTAACAGGGGCGATAAAGGCGAAGCTTGATCCGAGATAGGCAGGGATTTTGCCTTTACAGATAAAAATGTAGAGCAGGGTGCCAATTCCGTTCATCAGCAGGATCATGCCCGGATCTACGCCGAATAGATTCGGTACAAGAACTGTACTGCCAAACATGGCGAATAAATGCTGAATACTTAACAGTACGCCAGGCCCGAAAGGAACTTTCTCATTAACTTGAATTTCACGTTGCAAGCAGGGTCACTCCTCTATTTTATTTAACGTTCTTAAGGCATCCCTAATATGATAAGGACAATCTTGACATTTTTCAACAACAAATTTAGTTCGGGCCAGGCTATCCTTCAGAATACCCCGTGTAAAGTTGAATATTTTCATTCGTACACTGCAGGTAGTTTGGAGCACAGAAACCAAAAAAAGGCCCGGTATTTGCATTTCTGCAAATCCGGACCCAGGTTCAATACTTCGTGATCAAAAGCGGACTTTTTGAACTACCTAATTATATGAATGTTCAATAAGACTGGTTTTCAGCACCGAGAAGGTTGGATGAAGCTAGGGTCAGAGGAGCGGAGCGTACGTAGTAGGTACGTGAGCACCGGAAGAGCCGGGTGAATTCAAGATTCGATGCCGAGAACACTTCTAGGTTTGCTTCGTGATCAAAAGCAGACTTTTTGAACTACCTTTAGAAGCTTCTGCTGAGCTGTTCGGCGTAATCGCCGACGATAGGCAGCTTCGTCTGCTTCCCTTGCAGGGCAAGGAGCATAAGTACGATCCATAGCACAAAAGAAAGCGGCCAAACAATAAAAGCGATAATCGCTCCGATGATCGGAATGAAACCTAGAATAATATTAATTAGGGTTAAGGCGCCAAAGACGATGAGAGATTGGGCCGCGTGGAACTTAACAAATTGGCTTTTCTTCTCGATAGCGAGGAAGATGATACCTGAAATGAAGCTGAATACGTAACATAGAAGACCGGCCACTTTTGGGTCTAATCCGGTCGAGGATGGATCGACATTCACATTGTTCATAAGAATGGGATTCCTCCTAATAAGAAATAAAATCGAGATTTTCTGCTATATGGATATTCGTCAGTATGGGGGATAATTCCTCCCAAATATAAAACATTATTTTCAAATAAACGGGTAAATAGTTGGAAGCTGTCGGACAGATTCAGTACAACCATGCACAGGCTACTAAAATCGAGACTCAATAGTTGACGGCAAGGTATGTAAGAGTCATAATTATAGGAAATCAAAAATGGGGGTATAGTGCCCTCTAACGTACAAATCTCAATCTAGATTTATATATAGAAAGGACTCGGACTGGATTCAATGGGCATAGAGCGATTACTTGAAAAGGCGTCCGCCTATATAAAAGAACCGGATCTTCCTCGTATTCGGGTGGCGTATGATTTCGCGGAGCAGGCCCACCATGGCCAGCTACGGAAATCTGGAGAACCGTATATTCTGCACCCCTTGGCGGTGGCGGATATCGTCGTTAGCATGCAGATGGACATTTTGTCGATTATTGCAGCGCTTCTTCATGATGTGGTGGAGGATACTACCGTCTCCTTGAAGGAGATCGAGAATCAATTCGGCACGGAATGCGCCTTGCTGGTTGATGGTCTGACTAAGCTCGAACGGATTAAGTTCCGTTCCAAGGAAGAGCAGCAGAATGAGAATTATCGGAAAATGTTTATAGCTATGGCGCAGGATATTCGCGTGATCGTGATCAAGCTTGCCGACCGCCTTCACAATATGCGAACCTTGAAATATCAATCAGAAGAGAGCCAGCGTCGTATTGCCTATGAGACACTGGAAATTTTCTGTCCGATCGCAAATCGACTCGGTATCTCGGCCATTAAATGGGAAATGGAAGATATTGCGCTGCGTTATTTGAACCCTCAGCAGTATTACCGGATCGCCAATTTAATGCGCAAGAAACGGGCAGAGCGAGAAGAATATATTGCGAACGTGATCGGGCGGATTAGAGAAAAGCTAGAGGAAATGGGGGTAGAAGCTGATCTATTGGGCCGCCCTAAGCATATCTATAGTGTCTATAAGAAAATGACGACGAAGAACAAGCAGTTTAATGAGATTTATGATCTGCTTGCTATTCGTATTATCGTGAACAATATCAAGGATTGCTACGCAACCCTCGGAATTATCCATACTTTATGGAAACCGATGCCTGGGCGTTTCAAAGATTATATCGCAATGCCTAAGGCGAATATGTATCAATCCCTCCATACGACCGTGGTTGGGCCAAACGGCGAGCCGACAGAAGTACAAATCCGTACCTGGGAAATGCATCGAACGGCAGAGTATGGGATCGCGGCGCATTGGGCCTACAAGGAAGGAAGCTATACGGGTGGTCCGGAGAACAAGATGACGTTCTTCAATGAAATTCTCGAGCTGCAGCATGAAGCCAAGGATGCTTCAGAGTTCGTGGAATCACTTAAGATGGACTTCTTCACCGATTTGGTGTTCGTGTTCACCCCTTCCGGAGAGGTCATTGAGCTGCCCGCGGGTTCTGTTCCGCTCGATTTTGCATATCGCATCCATACGGAGGTTGGCAATCGAACGATCGGGGCCAAGGTGAATGGGCGGATTGTTCCACTGGATTGCCAGTTGAAGACAGGGGATATCGTCGAGATATTGACTTCGAAGCATTCCTACGGACCGAGTCAGGATTGGCTGAAGATCGCGCAGTCTTCCCATGCCCGTAGTAAGATTAAGCAATGGTTCAAGAAAGAGAAGCGCGAGGAGAATATTGAAAAGGGACGCGAAGCGATTGAACGTGAGCTGAAGCGCGCCGGTATCGATGCATCATTATGGATGACGGATGATAAATTGTTGGATGCTGCAAAGAAATATTCTTTCAATGATATCGATGATATGCTGTCGGCCATCGGATTTGGTGGGATTACGGCAGCACAAATATGCACCAAACTTACAGAGAAGCTGCGCAAGGAGCAGGAAGAGAGCAATTCCATCGAGCTGACTTCGGAGATCAAAGAAGTGAAGCCGGGGCCAGAGGCCCGTAAGTCTCGTCCGACCAATGGTGTTGTCGTGAAGGGGATCGATAACCTGCTCGTGCGCTTCGCCAGATGTTGTAATCCGGTTCCGGGGGACGAGATCGTTGGATACATCACTCGGGGACGGGGCGTGTCTGTACATCGCAGTGACTGTCCGAATATTCCCCATGACGGAGAAGGCGAAGAGGCAGCACGTATTATCGAAGTAGAATGGGTTGGAGCGATCGAAGCCAACTATAGTGTTGATATCGAGATCACGGGTCATGATCGGCGCAACTTCCTGAATGAAGTTCTTCAAGCTGTATCGGAGAGCAAGACGAACATTTCTGCAGTGTCAGGGCGCTCGGATAAGAACAAAATGGCTCAGGTTCATATGACTATCCTCATTCGCAACACAGATCATTTGCAGTCCGTCGTCGAGAGGATCAAGCGTGTCAAGGATGTCTATACAGTACATCGGATCATACAATAGCTTTTTCTGAATATGTAATTTCAAGAGGAACGGAGTTAATGCAGAAATGAAAGTCGTCTTACAACGGTGTAAAGAAGCAAATGTAACAGTACAGGGTGAGGCCGTTGGCTCAATCGGGCAAGGCCTGATGCTGCTCGTTGGGATTACGCATGAGGATACGGAGAAAGAAGCCGCTTATTTGGCCGAGAAGATTGCCGGATTGCGGATTTTTGAAGACGAGGAAGGGAAGATGAATCTTAGCGTTACGGATATCGGGGGAGCCATCTTGTCGGTATCGCAGTTCACGCTTTATGGAGACTGCCGTAAGGGCAAGCGTCCAAGCTTCATCGCTGCTGCTAGACCAGAGCAGGCTGAGCCTCTCTATAATCGCTTCAATGAGATGCTGCGTGAGAAGGGTCTTGTGGTGGAGACTGGTCAATTTGGCGCCAATATGGACGTCGCTCTGACGAACTGGGGACCTGTTACCATTGTGCTGGACAGCCCTAGCGCTTGACCGTTAGTTAATCGACCGCTGTATGTTACGGATAAAGGGCTCCTTCACTGGATACCCTTCTATGTAGAGAGTTCAATAAAGTTACCGGGATTGGGTTCAATCATGGCGACTTGTTGGACAAGCATTTGCCGCATAGAAGATGATCAGTGAGGGAGCTTGTTTGTTGTGCGCCAATCCTTAAAATCAAAAATATGGCAGAGTCTCTCACACATCCCGGTAGGGAGCTGTAATGAGGCTGGAAAGCTGGCGAAGTCTGGGCAGAAGGACGAGTTCGAATCCTTGCGCGATTTCAGGCCTTTTAGTGAATATCTGCCGCGTCGTTAAGCAGGAGTAAAAGGTGGTCTTGCTTTGTTCGTTAAGTATGAGTTCAAAAAGTCTGGTTTTCAGCACCAAGAAGGTTGGATGAAGCTAGGGAGTGAGAAGCGGAGCGTACGTAGTGTGTATGTGAGCACCGGAAGTCCCGGCTGAATTCAAGATTCGACGCCGAGCTGACTTCCTGTTTCACTTCGTGATCAAAAGCGGACTTTTTGAACAACCTTTATAAGGGAGTGATTAAGGGTGTCCAAACATATACAAGCTTATTTCCGTAATGAGGACGAGGCTGAAGGTGCCAGAGCAAGCTTGATGGCCTTTCAGGCCGATGACGTTGAGGTTGGGCGATTGTCCGACTCGGTAGCTCGAAGCGATTGGTCTGCTCCTGCCTTCTACCCGATGAGCAACAACGGCTTTACAGTTGCCTCCGGACCTGGGACGATGTCTGCACAAGGATTATTCCATGTCGTTGACATGGGGGGTGGCGATGTACGCGGCGATCTGGATGGAAGCAATAGTGCGGATGCTGACCATGGAGATACGGTCAGAGGTGATGCACGGAATGACACAGTAGCGAATGCTACGGACCAGTTCCAGTATACGCTCAGCGCTAAAGTAAGTGATACTCAGTATGAGCAGGCAGTTCTTAAACTACGGTCTATGGGGGCCTATATTGAGTCGGATAATATGTGATCTTTGTAATCTAACTGTAACATTGGCTTCACAGTCCTTTAACATAGCCTGTTTATAATAAAGACATGACCCCCTTTTTAATATATACTTTTGAACCTGTACCCCGTTGGTAACAGGTTTTTTTCTTGTATATGGGACTTGACTTTGTCGCATTAGTTAATTAAAATCAAAAAATATATATTAGTTTGATACTAGTTTAAATAAGCGTTCAAAAAGTTTGCTTTTCAGCATCGAGAAGGTTGGATGAAGTGCGCTTTTTGAAACACATACCGATTTGATGACGGGACGAGTACTTCAGCCCCACACCCACAGAGAAGAATCCCTGACTGTTCAATATGCTGTATGGCGGTATCACCGCTAGGTAGTAATTGAAGCAGCTGGCTGGAAGGATTCCGGTTGATGATTGAAGGAAGGACTTCCCCGAGAACTGGCGGCGAAAGGCATTTGCAATTGTAATTGCGTGGAATGCTTAGTAGACGTACAGCGTTAACGGGCGTTAACCGTATGAAGCGAATGCTGGCGAGATTAATGTATACCGTACATAAGTGCTGTATACGGAGCGAATTCTCTTGCACGTATTCGGAATGTGGGTGGTACCACGGGTGATATGAAAATATAATCTCTCGTCCCTGTTATAGATGACAGGGGCGGGAGTTTTTTTATTTTCGAGCAATTCATAACGATGGAGGATCGATATTATGGCTTTTCAGAAACCGACAGGTACACAGGATTTGTTGCCGGGCACGGTGGAAAAATGGCAGTTCATCGAAGAGAAAGCGCGCGATTTATGTCGGCGTTATAACTACAAAGAGGTTCGTACACCGATATTTGAACAGACCTCGCTCTTTGAACGCGGCGTCGGTGAGACGACAGACGTTGTTGAGAAGGAAATGTACACTTTCACGGACAAAGGGGACCGCAGCATGACACTGCGTCCGGAGGGCACTGCCGGGGTTGTACGCGCCTATGTGGAGAACAAACTGTACGGAGAGCCGGATGTGAGCAAGCTGTACTACATCGGACCGATGTTCCGATATGAGCGCCCGCAGGCCGGACGACAAAGACAGTTCCACCAATTCGGTATTGAAGCGTTCGGAGCGACAGATCCGGCGATTGATGCAGAAGTAGTGGCGCTCGGTTATCAGTTCTGCCGCGAGCTCGGTCTTCAGGATGTTAAAGTGGAGATTAACTCGGTAGGAAATGCGGAGAGTCGGGCTGCTTATCGCCAGACACTGCTTGATTTCCTTACACCAATGAAGGACACGCTCTGCAAGGATTGCCAGTCCCGTATGGAGCGCAATCCGCTGCGCGTTCTCGATTGCAAAATAGATCAAGATAAATTTGTGAATGCCCCTTCGATTCTGGATAGTCTGGATGAAGAGTGCACGACGCATTTTGCCAAGGTACAAGAGCTGCTCACCGCGATGGAGGTTGATTATGTCATTAATCCTCGTCTTGTACGCGGGCTTGATTATTACACGCACACTGCGTTTGAATATAAAGCTCAGGGGATCGGTGCGATCGATACGATTGGCGGTGGCGGACGTTATAACGGACTTGTCAGCGAAGTGGGCGGCCCGGATCAGCCGGGTATTGGCATGGCGATCGGTCTGGAGCGCATCGCTTTGATTCTGGAGAAGCAGGAGATTGGGATATTCGGGATCAGACCGCTTGATATTTATCTCGTAGCACTGGGCGAAGCGGCCGATAAGGAAGTTACGATCCAGACAGCCAAGCTGCGTCAGGCAGGCTTCTCGGCGGACCGCGATTATCTGGGGCGTAAGATTAAGGCTCAGATGAAATCGGCAGATCGGATGCAGGCCAAGTTCACAGCGATTCTCGGTGATGACGAGCTAGAGCGCGGTGAGATTATGCTGAAATCGATGGAGACCGGAGAACAGCGTAATGTGAAACTGGACGATCTGGCCAATGAATTAACGAAGTGACGAAATGAACAAGAGCTTCAAGTAAGCTTTTACTCATAAAAATGCAAAGGAGATATTTATATCATGAAACGTACTCATCAATGCGGAACGCTTAGCGCCGCGAACATTGGAGAAACAGTTACGCTGAACGGCTGGGTTCAGACCCGTCGCGACTTGGGTGGCGTACTGTTCATTGATCTGCGTGACCGCAGCGGCCAGGTGCAAATCGTATTCAACCCTGCTTATTCTGGCGAGGCGTTGAAGATTGCTGACAGAGTGCGCAGCGAATATGTCCTTGCTGTCAGCGGTAAAGTAGTGAAGCGCGATGCCGAGACAATTAACCCGAATATGCCAACCGGTGACATCGAGGTGCATATTACTGAGATCGAGGTGTTGAATGCTGCGAAGACGCCTCCATTCTTCATCGAAGATGGAGTGGAAGTGGATGAATCGCTGCGCTTGAAATATCGTTATCTGGACCTGCGCCGTCCTGAAATGCAGAAGACGCTCTGGCTCCGTTCCAAGGCAGCTAAAGTATTCCGTGACTTCCTCGATGGGGAAGGCTTTATCGAGGTGGAGACTCCGATCTTGACGAAGAGCTCTCCAGAAGGCGCACGCGATTATTTGGTGCCTAGCCGTGTGCATGCTGGTGAATTTTTTGCTCTGCCGCAATCTCCGCAACTGTACAAGCAGCTCCTTATGGTGAGCGGTGTTGAGCGCTATTATCAAATCGCCCGCTGCTTCCGTGACGAAGACTTGCGTGCTGACCGTCAACCGGAATTCACTCAGGTGGACATTGAGACTTCATTCCTGTCGCGTGATGAGCTGCTGGAAATGATGGAGAAGCTGGTTGTTCGTCTGTTTAAAGAGACGAAGGGGATCGATATTGAGACTCCGTTCCAGCGTCTTACCTATGCTGATGCTATAGGCAAATACGGCTCTGACAAGCCGGACCTTCGCTTTGGTCTGGAACTCGTTGACGTTAGCGATATCGTCGCAACCAGCGGTGTGAAGGTATTCTCCTCCGTTATTGAGAAGGGCGGAGAGGTTAAAGTCCTTAACGCGAAGGGTTGCGGAACCTGGAGCCGTAAGGATATCGATGATCTTGGACCCTATGCGGCACGCTATGGAGCCAAAGGTCTGGCTTGGGTACAGGTGAAGGAAGGAACGTTCCGCGGACCGATCGTGAAGTTCTTAAGCGAGCAAGAAATCGAGATTCTGAAAGAGCGTACCGGAGCTGAAGAAGGCGACTTGCTGCTCTTCTCCGCAGATAACAAAAAGGTTGTTGCCGATGTGCTTGGTGCACTTCGTCTGAAGATCGGACGCGATCTCGGCCTGATCGATGACAATGTCTATAAATTCGCTTGGGTAGTGGACTTCCCGCTGCTGGGCTGGGATGAAGAACAGAAGCGTTATGTAGCAGAGCACCATCCGTTCACCCGTCCGCGCGAAGAAGATCTGGAACTGTTCGATACAGATCCAGGCAAAATCCTGGCTCAAGCCTATGACCTCGTATTGAACGGCTATGAAGTAGGTGGCGGTTCGATGCGGATCTATAAGCGTGATGTTCAGGAGAAGATGTTCAACGCAATCGGCCTGTCGCCGGAAGAAGCGAAGGACAAATTCGGATATCTGATGGATGCGTTCGAGTATGGTACTCCACCACATGGCGGTATCGCCTTTGGTTTCGACCGACTGGTCATGCTGCTGGCTGGACGCTCCAACCTGCGTGAGACGATTGCATTCCCTAAGACAGCGAGTGCGACCGACCTGCTCATGAATGCACCATCCGAAGTAGATACGCCTCAATTGGAACAGCTGCATATCAAGCTGGCAACCAAGCCTCCTGTAGCTGCAAAATAACAATAATAGTCTCGGGCAATCTGCCCGAACAGACTATTTTATAGTGAGTTATACACGAGGACCTTACTCCGCTTGCTGCGGGGTGAGGTCCTTTTTTAAATCCCCAAGATGCTCCAATTTAGTACTATGAACAAACGAAAAACCCCTATTAAACCTATTGTTTAAATGTAATTTGTGTAAAACTTAAGGAGAAGCTTGAGTAGAGATGCATCGGGGTGATATGATGACAAACGGGACAATCTTCTGTATATTTAATGACGGTTCATTTGCATACAGGAAATTGAATTTATCGTCAGGGCTAATGGGAGGTATATGAATCATGCTTCATCAATTTTCACGAACAGAGCTGGCCATCGGAGCAGAAGGGCTGGAAATTCTGAAGAATAGCACTGTAGCGGTGCTGGGGATCGGCGGTGTAGGCTCGATGGCGGTGGAGGCTCTGGCCCGGACCGGAGTAGGCCGTATTATTCTAATCGACAAGGACGTTGTAGATATAACAAATTTGAATCGGCAAATTCATGCGCTGACGACGACGATCGGCCAGAAAAAAGCGGATCTGATGTGTGAGCGGGTCAAATTGATCAATCCCGAATGTGAAACGATCGCCTTGAATATGTTCTATACGGAAGAAACCTATGAGGAATTGTTCAAATATGATATCGACTATGTGCTTGATGCTTCGGATACAATCATTTATAAAATTCATCTTATTCTTGAATGCCGTAAGAGAGGCATACCGATGCTGTCCAGCATGGGGGCGGCGAATCGGATGGACCCTACGAAATTCCAAGTCGCGGACATCTCCAAGACTCACATGGACCCTCTGGCCAGAGTTGTACGTACGAAGCTTCGTGAGCTTGGCATCAAGAAGGGGGTTAAGGTCGTCTTCTCTACGGAGCAGCCGGTTAAACCGCGCGCTGAAGTAACGAAGAAGATCGTGCCTGCCAATGCGCCAGAGATTCGCAAAGCGAAGCAGCCTCCGGCAAGCAATTCCTTCGTTCCACCGGTCGTCGGTCTGATCATGGTCAGTGTAGCGGTACGAGATCTACTGGATAAAGGACAGACAAATAAATAATATTAAGAACAGACGCTACGGTGGTTATGAAGCCCCGGGCGTCTATTTTATTTGACAGCCTATTCGCTTTTTGTGGAATGCAGTGATATAATTGAATTCCTTTTGACAAATTTTATCTTAGGAGGTAACTGAAAGTGAGTGAATTTCAAAGTGCCTATCAAGAAGAGGAACGGAAGCTCGACCGTGCCCTGGCGAGTATTGATAATCAGCTGCAGCAGCTCCGGAGCATCCCAGTCTATGTAGGGGATGATTTCACGGAGCAAGCTCTCGAGGCAAGCAGGGAAGGACAGCGCCAGAAGCTGATACAGTCCGCACAGGAGCCTTATTTTGGACGCTTGGATTTTGAGGAGTCTGGCAGGGAGCTGATGCCGCTCTATATTGGAAAAGCGGGCGTGAGTGATGCAGTGGGCAAACAGCCGATGGTGATCGATTGGCGGGCTCCGGTTGCCAGCTTATTCTATTCTTTTACCGGTGGGGATTCAGCCTCTTACGAGGCTCCAGAAGGGTTAATCGAAGGAAAGGTCTCCCTGAAACGGAATATCGTAATCCGTCAGAGGAAGCTGGAGCGGGTTGTGGATACTTTCAATGAGGATGCCAACACTCCGGGGGTATCTGACGAGTTTCTCGTCTATCGGCTTGGTGAGAATAAGGATAATCGGTTGCGCGATATCGTCTCGACGATTCAGGCGGAGCAGGATCAGATTATTCGTGCCTTGAAAAATACCGCGCTGATCATTCAAGGGGTCGCGGGGAGCGGTAAGACGACAGTTGCCCTTCATAGATTGGCTTATTTGCTATATCAGTATAAGGAACAGATTAGAGCGGAGCGGATGGTTATATTCGCCCCGAACTTAATGTTTATCGATTATATCTCCGAAGTGCTGCCTGAGTTGGGCGTTGGCGATATTCAGCAATGCACATTTACCGATTGGGCCGCTAAGGTGATCGGACTTACGACTATACCGTCAGACGGTTCTGCAGGGCTGATGCGCTGGTTCGACAATCATGCACGTAAGCAGGAGAGACGGACGGAGCAAATTTATCCTGGCAGGTATAAAGGCTCAATGGAGTTCAAAAATTTGTTAGACGATTATCTACTGAGGATCGAGGCGGAGTGTGTACCTCGGGTTGATTTTGAGCCTTGGGACGGCAAGCGGCTGTCACGGGCTGAAATTATGGAATGGTTCGAAGGGGAGTATAAATACTATCCAGTGGCCCGGCGCAAGGAGAGGGTGTTGGCCCGGATTCACCGCTGGGTTGAAATGGAGCTGAAGAAGTCGCCTTCGGCTGCGGTATTGAAGGAACGGAAGAAGAAGGCTCAGCAGCGTGAGAAGGCTTATGCGAAGAAATGGCCCGAGCTGGATTCGCTCCAGTTATACCGGAATTTGTTCCAGGTGAAGAAGAATGCTGATTTTGCGGTGGAGGAGTTGCAAGCTCGAATCCCGGCAGCGGTCTGGAAAGAGACGAAGGACAGCTTGAAGAACGGAACCGTGCAGGAAGATGATTTAGCCGCACTATTGTATCTCTTCGCTGGAGTCAATGAATTGGATAGCACGCTGACCTTTGACCACATCGTAATCGATGAGGCGCAGGATTTCAGTCCTTTTCAGGTGGCAGTGCTGGATCGGTTTGTGAAGGGTCATTCTTTTACTATATTGGGGGATCTGTCGCAGGGCATTCATTATTACAAAGGAATTGATGATTGGCAAGAGATGCAGGGGCTGTTCGCTCAAGAAGAGACGGCGTATTACACTCTAACCCGGAGTTATCGCTCGACGATGGAAATTATTGAGTATGCCAATGAGATATTGAAGCGCGGAGTAGGTACTGACTTGCTGGCAGTTCCCGTATTCCGCAGTGGCGATCCTGTTCGGCTGCACGCGCAGTCCGGTGAGAGTAAGCTGAAGCTGATTAAGCAGGCTTTAACCAAAGTATTGAATGGCGAATATCGCACCACGGCGATTCTGACAAGAACGTTGGATGAGGCGAAGCAGATGTATGAGTCGCTTACGGCTGAGGGATTGACCGCTAATTTGATCGATGGAGACAAGACTCAATATGTGGGGGGAATCTCTGTTCTTCCCGTGTATTTGTCCAAGGGGCTTGAATTCGATGCCGTTATTGTCACGGATGTAGATACACAGCATTATGGGCCGCAGGATGCAAAGCTGCTGTATGTCGGATGCACACGGGCTCTTCATGAACTATGGCTGCTGTATGGGGATCAAATTCCTGATTACGTGGTGACAGAGGTATAGGTAAGGTTCCAAAAGGCCAGTTGAACTACCTTTATAGATAAAGTTAAAGACCGTCCGAAATTGTGTGAATGTTCGGACGGTCTTTTTTAGTTTCTTTTTCTTCATGATCTTCATTCTGTAACCGAAGCGACTTCTTTGAGAGAAGCACGCATTTTACACAATATTTTACGGATGCTCTCATCGGACAGGTAGTAGTCCTCAGCCAAATCCTTGACAGAGCGTCCGGTACGGTAATGATAATATATTTCCTCATTACGCTTGGCAATTTGCTTGCGGGTTCCGCTGAGTTCTCCCCAATGCGCTTTTGCGCGTTCCGGTTTGGGGATGTAGAGCAGCTCTCCTTGGATATAATACTGGAGCTCCTTCAGCAGCCTAGGGGGAAGCACATCCTTCCCATTTTTGTAATTCACGGTCATGTTCCTCCTTGCTCAGTAATTCGAATTTGGTATGCAAGTCAAGTAAAGTCAACATGGCTCGTTAATCCCCCTTTCGGCAATTTATTGTCGTTCATAACATTTATATTAGCATAGTCTGGTTCAAACGGAAATAAGAGGATGGCTGTAAAGCCACCCTCGCTGTTAGAGTTTCCGCGTTACGCGGAAACCACCTCAATCACTGAAATCACTTCGATCAGCCCCCTTTCACGTGATTCGTCGGCCCGACATCTATATTAACTCATATATTGTCAGCCGTTGGAAGCGAAAGAACGATTATAAATGTTTTTTACTATTGGTGTGCTAGAATAGAGGGAGTGTAGCCGCAATATTGAACTTGGAGTAAGGAAGTGAACGGTATGGATTTATTCTCTTATAGCCAGGAACAGAAGCCGTCGGGCCGCTTGCTTGCGGATCGGATGCGCCCTGCTTCCCTGGATGAATATATCGGACAAGAGCATATTATAGGACCTGGCAAGCTGCTGCGGCGGGCGATCGAAGCGGACCAGGTATCATCGATTCTGCTGTATGGTCCACCGGGCTGCGGCAAGACAACGCTTGCTCATATTATCTCGAACCATACGCAGGCGGAATTTGTCCGGCTAAATGCGGTGGACGCTTCCGTCAAGGATGTGCGGGAAGTGATTGAGAAAGCACAGAATGATAAAGCATTTTACGGTACAAAGACGATCTTGTTCCTGGACGAGGTACATCGCTTCAATAGTTCTCGTCAGGATGCACTTCTGCCAGCGGTGGAGAAGGGAACGATTATATTTATCGGCGCTACGACGGAGAATCCGTTCCATTATGTGAATGGCGCTCTGATGAGCCGCTCGACACTGTTCCAGCTTGAGCCGCTGAACAAGGAGCATTCGCTCTTGGCAATGCGCCGGGCGCTTGAGGATCGGGACAAGGGGCTTGGTTTCATGAAGCTCAAGGTGGATGAAGAAGCGCTGCAGCATATCGCCACGATGGCCAACGGCGATATTCGCCGGGCCTTGAATGCACTCGAACTGGCGGTACTGACGACACCTCCTCTAGAAGATGGAACGATTCATGTGACGCTAGAAGTCGCGGAGGAATCGATTCGTCGGCCGCTGGTCAAAGCGGATGAGTCCACGCAATATGATGTCTTATCGGCATTTCACAAGAGCATTCGCGGCTCCAGCGATGCAGCGGTGTTCTGGTTCCTGTATGCGGTCGAGAAGCTGGGCATGGATCCGATGACCTTCATCCGCCGCCTGATCGCGGCCAGCAGCGAGGATATCGGCCTGGCTAATCCACAGGCAATGGTGCAAGCGGTAAGTGCTCTGCAAGCTTACAGGAACAACGGTTGGCCCGAGGCCAGACTGAACATTGTTCAGGCTATCTTGTTCGCGGTGGAGAGCCCGAAATCCAATGGGGTAACGATGGCCATCGACAAAGCGATGATGGCGATCGAAGAGGTAAGGTCGGCGGAGGTGCCGCTTCATCTGCGGGACACTCATTACAAAGGTGCGGTTAAGCTGGGACATGAAGGATATAAATACCCGCATAACTATCCAGGCCATTATGTGAAGCAGCAGTACTTGCCGGACAGCATATCCAAGAGGATATTCTATGAAGCCACAGAGCAAGGCAATGAAGCCAAGATCCGGCATAACCAGGAGTTGCGACGCAGGCAGTAGTGAATACAGAATCCCCGTTCAGGCTAGGATATTGGATTACGGGGATTCTCCGCGTATTCTTGTTAAGCATTACGCCTCACATATGGATTAGCCTCAAAAAGCTCATAGAGTCGTCAATAAGTCTTATCGCAGTACCATGATATAATTGTCCATTACTCTTGGGTTAAATAGAGATGCTTACGATCGTTGTTCCAGTCCACCCGTATGCCGTTCAACGTGCAAAATTCGCGCAGCGGTATCATTACCTTGCCGCTATCATCTGTCCACACTTTGCCAAGAGACGGCTTTTTGACATCAAGGGATACTTTCCCGTTTTCCTCTTCTGACGACGTCTCTTTTAAGAGCTGGATCAATTCCTCAGGCGTCGTCTTAAGGCTGCCTGCATTGAAGCGATAAGCAATGCTGTCCTTTAGCGAAGTCATGCCTTCCTTTATCGTAAAACTGAGTTTAACGTCCAGCTTATTCAACACAGCCAGTACATGCTTGTTATAGACTCCGTATGGGAACGCAAGGATACCATAGGCATTGCCCAGTTCCTTCTTTAGCCTTTGCTCGGCCATCGATAGATCATGTGTAATACGTTGAATATACTCATCTTCAGACTCTGCTCTTTGCTTATCCTTCATGTACAAGGGGCTGGACAGCATGGGGCTTTCCACCCCCTCGGCATTGATCTCCGCATATTGATGAGAATCATATGTATGACTAAAGAAGCTCATACCGTACCCTTTCATCTCACGCATCTGATCCCATGTGATCTTCGGACGGCCAGTCTGATTGTCGACAGCGGATACGATAATAAAGTTAGTGGCGGTGTATCCGTATTTTCGCAATATTGGAAATGCCTTCGTATAGAAGCTCACATATCCATCATCAAAGGTCAGCAGTACCGCATTATCCGGAATGCTTGCGCCTTTTTGCATGAAGTTAGCGTATTCCTCCATGCTGATTACATGGAAGTCATTCGTTTTCAGCAGTTCCATATGTTTTTCGAATGTCGAAACTGGAAGGATCTGCGGTTCCTGCGGAATATCGTCGAGATCATGATACATAAGGACGGCAACTTGATTCGAGTAGTATGACTTCTTTTTCCCTGGTTCCTCTTCCTCGGTCAGCTGAATGCGCATACCTAGTTCTTGCTCAATAAAGGAAGTCGACATATGGAGTTGTCCATTCACCAGACGAATGTCGGCTTCCTTGACCTCCTGCCCGTTCAACGTAACGGTAATCGGCTGTTCTGTCATGCTCTTATCTGGGACACAGCCGGTCACTACAGCAAGTAAAAGTAAGACGGGTATAATCAGCTTGTTCATATTATTTTGGGTAATCTTCAAAAAAATCCCCCTCTTAGATGTTCTGCCAACAGTCTAGAGGAGAGAACTTAACGAATCCGTGCCCAAACCTTAAAGAATGCTTATCTTTTACTTAATATTTTTCAACCATTACTGAGGATTGATTAGTACACCAGTATCAAGGGCAGCCGCCTCCTGGGCAACGCCTTGGAAACTTTCATCTAACACAAAAAGAGAGGGGGTAATATCCCTCTCTTTTTGTGTTAGATGCCTGAGTGTCGCTTAGCTTCCGAAATAGCCGATTTTGCTCGATACACTGTTTGTTTATTACATTAATTACAACTGTAGTTGCTCAAGAATTTGGAATAGTAACCTTCTTCGGAGCCTCAATGGTACCGCCGCCGAGGCAAGCTTCGCCGTCATAGAAGACGACGGCTTGTCCTGGGGTAATAGCCTTCTGCGGTTGGTCGAAGACGACGCGTACGGTGCCGTCCTTGTTCGGGATGATCGTTACGCCTTGATCCGGCTGGCGATAACGGAACTTGGCTGTGCATTTAAACGGCTCTTGCGGCAGCTTGTCCTGACCGGCGATCCAGTTGATACCGGAAGCTGTCAGCTCGGTAGAGTAGAGGCTTGGATGCTTGTCACCTTGTACAACATACAGGATGTTGTGCTCTAGATCCTTCTCGGCGACGAACCAAGGCTCTCCATTACCCGATCCGCCGATGCCGAGTCCTTGTCGTTGACCAAGGGTGTAATACATCAAGCCGTCGTGACGGCCTTTGACTTCGCCGGTTACGATGTCAATCATGTCACCGGATTTGGCCGGCAAATATTGGCTTAGGAACTCACGGAAATTACGCTCACCGATGAAACAGACGCCGGTGCTGTCTTTTTTCTTCGCCGTGTATAAACCAGCTTCTTCAGCAATCCGCCGTACCTCAGGCTTCGGCAAATGACCGATCGGGAACATGGCCTTAGACAGCTGTTCCTGACTCAGGGCATTCAGGAAGTAGGTTTGATCCTTATTGCTGTCAATTCCTCTAAGCAGCTTGTATCCGTCAGCGTCATTGACTACGCGGGCATAGTGTCCGGTAGCGACATAATCAGCGCCAAGATCGAGCGCTTTCTGAAGGAACTCCCCAAACTTGATCTCGCGATTGCACATGACATCCGGATTTGGGGTGCGGCCGCGCTTATATTCTTCGAGAAAATAGGCAAAGACTTTATTGAAGTATTCTTTTTCAAAATTAACTGTATAGTAAGGGATATCGATCTGTTCGCAGACACGCCGTACGTCCTCGGCATCCTGCTCTGCAGTACAGACCCCGAATTCATCGGTATCATCCCAGTTTTTCATGAAAATTCCGATCACATCATAGCCCTGTTGCTTCAACAGCAGTGCGGTTACAGAGGAATCTACGCCACCGGACATACCCACTACGATGCGAGTCTCGCTATTTGGTTTAGACATATTTAATCACTCCTTTTGGACCGATATCGGCCTGTTCTTTATTGTAACATATACCCCGGCGATGTATACGATCAGTTTACCTTCAGCTGCATCGCCCCATAAATTGTACGATATTGATGAGAGATTTATTTCCCAAAGCCATAAAGGATATGATACGATAAGCAGAGGTAAGTGATAGGAATAGAGAGTTATACTATTCTCTTCTTGATCAAGGTTCCATTATATAAAGATTATTTGAAAATTGAAAGAGGTGGCTTCTTTGAAGATTTCTACAAAGGGACGCTATGGCTTAACGATCATGATGGAGCTGGCGGCAAAATTTGGCGAGGGACCAACTTCCCTGAAAAGTATCGCTGAAAAAAATCAATTATCGGAGCATTATCTGGAACAATTGATTGCCCCGCTTCGTAATGCTGGCCTCGTCAAGAGCATCCGCGGCGCGTATGGCGGCTACATCCTGTCCCGCGACGCCTCCGAGATTACAGCCGGGGATATTATCCGCGTACTTGAAGGACCGATCTCACCGGTGGATTTCACGGAGGAGGATGACCCGGCCAAACGTGATCTGTGGCTTAGAATCCGCGATAGCATTGCTGAAGTGTTGGATTCTACGACCCTGGAGGATTTAATTACATTCGAAGAGCAAAGTACTAAAGAGAACTATATGTTTTATATTTGAGAATTCTTTCTCAGGCAGAGAGCATAATAAATAATTACAAAAAGACTCCTCTTTGGGAGTCTTTTTGTAATTATTTATTTCTTAAGCACATCTAAGGCGGATCTTAATTTTCGGGCAAATAAGATTGGATTTTCGACAGACTCAAGATGTAGATAGAGAAGGCGTGGCTTATCGAACAGCCAATGGTTATGAATGGCGGTCACTTTAAGATTACGTTTACGCACTGCATCATTGAAACGTTGGACCTCGGATTGCAACAGCGTGATCTCTCCAGTATTTAAGGTTTTACCATTCTTAAGTGATTGAATAGTGATTTCGTGTTCGGTTTCGTAATTTCTACCTAGGATTTTTGCATTTAATTTTCTCTCGATCGTAATTGAGCAGCTTTTGCCATCACTCATTCCTTTTCCGCCTAGAATGGATGCCAGACGTTTGCAAAGTGCCTCGGATATTTTCACTTTCTCATCTCCCTCAAGATTTATATAGTAAAAATATGCAAATTATAGAGTAGAGGGTATGAATTTTCGTCTAAATTCATAAAGTTATGCGCTTGTTAACTGCAGGCCCATCGTATATTCTAATTTAGTGATTGTGCATACAACGGAAATTATTTACAACAGATTTTTAGGGATAAGGTGATAATCATGAATATGAACAATATATATTTGGATCATGCGGCGTCTACACCCATCCACCCCGAAGTGGCTGAAGTGATGATGAAGGTGATGACAGAGCAATATGGGAATGCTTCCAGCGTTCACTCCTTCGGACGTGCAGCCAAGAGACTGATCAGTTCAGCGCGGGATCAGGTGTCCGCTGTGGTAGGCTGCCGACCAGATGAACTGGTCTTCACCGCAGGAGGTACGGAGAGCGATAATCTGGCTCTGTTCGGAGTCGCTGCCGCCCGTGTGGAACGGGGCAAGCATATCATTACGACAATGACTGAGCACCATGCGGTGCTGCATACATGCCAAAGGTTGGAAAAAGATGGGTATGAGGTTACTTATTTGCCAGTCGATCGCTATGGTAGAATTTATCCGGAACAGGTTGCGGAAGCAATCCGTCCCGATACGATTCTCGTCTCGGTTATGTACGCGAACAATGAAGTTGGAACGATTCAACCGATCGCAGAGATCGGACAGATTACGGCTGAGCGTGACATCGCTTTTCATGTTGACGCTGTGCAAGCGTTAGGAGCGTTGCCGATCCGTCTTAGTGAATTTCCAGTCGATTTAATGAGCTTCTCTTCACATAAAATTAACGGCCCTCAAGGTGTAGGCGCACTGTATGTAGGCAAGAATATTAAGCTGGAGCCGCTGCAATATGGCGGCCTGCAAGAGCGGACTCGCCGGGCTGGCACCGAGAATATGGCCGGAATCGCTGGCTTCGCCAAAGCGGCCGAATTGGCCAAGCTTGAAATCCATGAACGGACAAGCCGTGATGAAGAGCTGCGCCGGACGCTGCTTACAGAACTTGAAGAACTGGTCGGCAGCAGCCACTATCATATTAATGGACATCCGGAGCATCATCTGGCTCATATCCTGAACATTAGCTTCCCGGAATGCGGTACAGAGACGATGCTCATGAATCTGGATATGGAGGGAA
Source organism: Paenibacillus motobuensis (assembly GCF_039521865.1). Lineage (NCBI taxonomy): Bacteria > Bacillati > Bacillota > Bacilli > Caryophanales > Paenibacillaceae > Paenibacillus > Paenibacillus motobuensis. The sequence goes on from NZ_BAAACX010000007.1 coordinate 78,947, forward strand.
TTGCTATTTCGAGCGGCTCGGCATGTACTTCAGGATCATTAGAGCCTTCGCATGTGCTTGAAGCGATGCATCTTCCGCCAAATCTTTTACAATCCGCGGTTCGATTTAGCTTTGGGTTGGGTAATACTATAGAAGAAATTAAAATTACTGCAAAAAAAATTGCAACCATTCTCGATCGTATACGTAGTAGAAAATATTAGTCGTTTTCTATCCAATCTGAGGGAGGAGGATTATGTTTTTTATTGCGGTACGTTCAGGGATGCCCTGCTATAGGAGGACAGCGTACTGTGAGGCTGCAGCAATTAATAGGACTTGCTGTATTTGATATAGAGAACGGCAGAAGGGTCGGGAAGGTGTCTGATATCCTGCTAGATCAGGACTGGGCCATCTCGGGTATTCAATTAGAGGGGAAGATGTTCTTCTCTCCGCATCTTAGAGCGGTCCCTTGGAATGATATCGTCGCATACGGCGAAGATGCCGTAATGATTCGCAATCAACAGGCTATCCAAGTATGGAATGCCGAGAATATACAGCTTACCTTCTTATCAGGTAGCGGCAGAATTAAGGAACTGCCCATTCTTACAGCGGACGGTTCGATGATAGGTTATGTTAGCGATGTTTATTTTGACCAGGAAATGGGTAATACAATTACAGGTATTGAAATCAGTGACGGCTTCTTGTCCGATCTGATCGAGGGTCGCAAGAAGCTTCCTTATATTTCGGAAATGACGAAGGGGGAGCATGCCATTATGGTCCCTGCAAACAGTGAACAAAGACTTCAGGAGAATGATGAATTCAGTTAAACGTATAGGATAGGTGATGTGTATGATGAAATGTCCAAATTGCAGTTCCAAAGATATTGGCAAGATCGGTTCGCACCAATATTATTGCTGGGGCTGCTTTATAGAATTGACTGTAAACGGAGATAAGATGTCGGTCTATCAAGTAGAAGAAGATGGAACCCTCAGTTCTCTGGATGATTTGTTCTTTGGTGATGAATCCATGCAGGATTTCTCGCAAGTACATCTCTCTTAAATGAAAACGACCGTCTGATTGTAACGAGCTCTTCTCCTTTTTTCAGGAGAAGGGCTTTTTGCATGTCGGCGATTATTTTTCCACGCCTTCGCATATACTTTCCATAGCTGGTCCATATACAGGGAGGAATGAGAGACAATGGAGCCGTTCCTAAAGAGCAAGCTATTCCGTTATGGAGTCTGGCTGCTGCTGGGGCTCATTATTTTATATTTTATTTGGCAGCTTCGTCCGATGTTTGCTGTCATTTACGGATTCCTGAAAGCAATCTTTGCCCCGTTCGTGATCGCCATGATTATCTCCTATGTACTTAATCCGGTTGTAAAAATGCTTGGCGGGCGTAAGGTACCAAGGACGATGGCGGTGCTGCTCATTTATGCGGTGTTTCTGACGAGTCTATCGGTTATTTTAATGAATGTTATCCCAATGTTTGTAGAACAGCTTGAGGAATTAGGTGAACATTTGCCGCAGCTTACCATGCATACACAGCAATTTATGAACCGCTTTGATAACAGCATCCTTCCGGGAAGCATTCGCATGGGAATGAACAACTGGTTCTTCCAGGTCGAACAACGGATGGCCACGGCAATCTCTGATTTTCTTAACAATATTGGCACGACATTGAACATTGTCTTCAACGTGTTCATCATCCCTTTCCTCATCTTCTATATCCTCAAAGACTTCGATACATTCGAGCGTATGATTCTGCAGTACCTTCCCCGAACACATCGCAAATCGATCGTCTCGTTACTGAAGGAGATTGACGAAGCGTTGGGGAATTATATACGCGGACAACTGCTCGTCTGCGTCATTATCGGTGTGCTGGCTTATATTGGCTATATGATCATCGGCATGCCATTCGCTCTCTTGCTGGCGGGTGTCGTTGCTGTATGCAATATCATTCCATATCTAGGCCCTTTTCTTGGGGCTGCTCCAGCCATGCTGATGGCACTGACGATTTCCTGGAAAATGGCGCTGTTTGTCCTGCTCGTTAATATGCTGTGCCAGACAATCGAGAGCAATATTATCTCGCCACAGGTGGTGGGCCGAACGTTACATTTGCACCCGATGTTGATCATTTTCGCTCTACTGGTCGGTGGTGAGATCGCGGGCGTTCCCGGGCTTATTGTTGCGGTTCCCATGTTCGCGGTTGGCAAGGTGATTCTACAACATTTCTATACTTACTATGTACGTCGGAAGACGGTATAAAGTGATATGCGTTGTCGTAACAGTACAGGGATAGATACTACAAAAGCGAAGGATCACCGAATATCTTCGTGCTGCAGCATCTTGGTAGTAACAACGTGGCAGCTGCTTGGATAGGGTTTTCGTTCGCTTTTTAGGTGCATTGACACTGTGCATATTGCCCTATATACTAAAAATATTATGTTCGAAAAGTATGACTTAAAGCTATTGGGGGAAAGCCTCAGTTATAGCAGCAAAGCGATGATGAAATGGAGTACATTCGCAAACGGATTTTTGCAGAGAAGGGTTTCTTCATATCCGATGGTCTGTATAGACATAACAAGGTATGATGGCTGAGAAAACCCGAAATACGGGCGGATGGAAAGCTGATTTCTGAGTGTGAGTTCAAAATCACCGGCAGGTCCCCGTTATCGGACTGACAAGGCGATCGCTAGAATCCGGATGACGGAAGGTGACTTTGGAGCATGTTCCATAGGAAACTTCAGCCGGCACTTTTCCAGCGATAACCAGGGTGGTACCGCGATTAAATCGTCCCTGAATTTCAGAGGACGTTTTTTTGTTTTTTAAATTGTCACAAAGATTCACAATTATTTACAACTTAGTGTAGCAAACGTGCTTGACCAAACGTTAATAATTAGGGGGAGTATTCAATGAAAGCAAGTGAAATTCGTTCCAAGTGGCTGGAGTTTTTTGCCAGCAAAGGGCATAAAATTGAACCGAGCGCTTCGCTCGTACCGCATAACGATCCATCCCTGCTTTGGATCAATGCCGGTATGGCACCGCTCAAGCCTTATTTTGATGGCCGGGTGAAGCCGGAGAATCCGCGCCTGACGAATTCGCAGAAATGTATCCGTACCAATGATATTGAGAATGTAGGTAAGACGCGTCGGCACCATACTTTCTTCGAAATGCTGGGCAACTTCTCCATCGGGGATTATTTCAAGGAGGAGGCGATCACTTGGGCTTGGGAATTCCTGACCGGCAAAGAGTGGATTGGCTTCGATCCGGAGCGCCTGTCTGTAACTGTATATCCTGAAGATGAAGAAGCTTTCAAGCTTTGGAATGAGAAGGTAGGCCTGCCGGCTGAACGGATCATCAAGCTGGAGGATAACTTCTGGGATATCGGCGAAGGTCCATGCGGGCCTTGTACAGAAATTTTCTATGATCGCGGCGAAGCGTATGGAGATGCTTCTGATCCGGAAATGTATCCGGGGGGAGAGAACGAACGCTATCTTGAAGTATGGAACCTGGTATTTTCGCAATTCAATCACAATAAGGACGGCAGCTATACACCGCTCCCTAACAAGAACATCGATACCGGTGCAGGCCTGGAGCGCTTTGCTTCAATTCTGCAAGATGTGAATTCCAACTTCGATACGGATCTGTTCCAGCCGCTGATTCAGAAGACGGCCAAGCTGGCTAATGTGAAGTATGGGGAGAAAGAAGAACTGGATGTAGCGTTCAAAGTCATTGCTGACCATATTCGTACGGTTGCGTTCGCTGTGTCCGATGGCGTGCTTCCTTCTAATGAAGGCCGGGGGTATGTCATCCGCCGTTTGCTGCGCCGTGCGGTTCGCTATGGGAAGATGCTCGGCCTGGACAAGCCGTTCATGTACACATTGGTGGAAACTGTTGGTGAAGTGATGGGCAGCTACTATCCAGATGTCGTAGAGAAACGTGAATTTATCGAGAAGGTCGTTCATAACGAAGAAGAACGCTTCCATGAGACGCTGACTGAAGGCTTGGCTATTTTGGCAGAGATGAGTGCAAAGGCCAAAGCAGCAGGTCAAACGGTGATTAGTGGGGCCGATGCCTTTAAACTCTACGATACTTATGGATTCCCGCTTGATTTGACGGAAGACTTTGCGCTTGAGCATGGTCTAAATGTAGACCGCGAGGGCTTCGAAGCTGCGATGGAGGAACAGCGTGAGCGTGCGCGTTCAGCTCGTCATGATGGAGCCAGCATGAAGATTCAGGGCGGAGTCCTCTCTGATTTAACGACTAAATCAGAGTTCATTGGATATAATGAGCTTAATGTTACTACTAAAATTGTGGCGATCGTGTCTGAGAATGCATTTGTTGATGTGCTGTCCGCAGGGCAGACAGGCCAGATCATTCTAGAGAAGACGCCTTTCTATGCGGAGAGCGGCGGACAGGTCAGCGACCAGGGGATCATCTCCGATGCTTCCTCGCTTGCTGAGGTTACCGGATTGTTCAAGGCTCCGCGTGGTCAGCATGTGCATCAAGTGACCGTACTGTCCGGCGAACTGCGTACCGGTGCGGAAGTGAAGGCGGAAGTAAGTGGCGAGATGCGCCGCGACATCGTGAAGAACCATACGGCTACGCACTTGCTGCACAAAGCGTTGAAAGAGACGCTTGGCGAGCACGTTAATCAAGCAGGTTCTTTGGTAGAGCCGCAGCGTCTGCGTTTCGACTTCTCACACCTGGGCAGTATCTCTGCGGAGGAGCTTGTGGTAATAGAACGCCGTGTGAATGAGCAGATCTGGAATGCACTCGCTATCGTCACTCAGCAAATGCCAATTGACGAAGCGAAGGCATTAGGAGCCATGGCGCTGTTCGGCGAGAAATATGGCGATGTCGTCCGTGTCGTTAAAGCAGGGGACTACAGCCTCGAGTTGTGCGGAGGATGTCATGTGAACAACACGGCCGAGATTGGCCTGTTCAAGCTGATCAGCGAGAGTGGAATTGGCTCGGGCGTACGAAGAATCGAGGCAGTAACCGGTCGCGGAGCTTATCAGTTCATGGAAGAGCAGCTTGATCTTCTGAAGCAGGCTGGTGGATTGCTCAAAGCGAACATCGCCGATGTTCCAAAGCGGGTTGAGGCACTGCAGCATCAATTGAAAGAGCTGGAGCGTGAGAATGAATCGTTGCAAGGCAAGCTTAGCTCGATCGAAGCCGGATCACTGACTAGCCAGGTCGTGACCATTGGCGAGACGAAGCTGTTGGCCGCTCGCGTCGATGCAGGAAGCATGGATGCGCTGCGCACCTTGGCGGATGAGCTGAAGGGCAAGCTCCCTGATGCTGTTCTAGTTCTTGGGGCGCCTGCACAAGATAAAGTGAATTTTGTCGTCGTAGTTCCGCAGTCGGGAGTGAAGCGAGGGCTGCACGCTGGCAAATTGGTCAAGGAAGTCGCTGCGGTATGCGGCGGTGGCGGTGGCGGCCGCCCGGATATGGCCCAAGCTGGCGGCAAGGATGCTTCCAAACTGGAGGAAGCCCTGAAGGTAGCAGAAGAATGGATCGCTTCCCAGGCATAAAGACCTGAGATTCTGGAAGCTTTTTATTCAGTGAATGTTTCCTTATGGAGCCCGTGATATGATATAGTAAGATTAGATCAAGACGATTTAAGCAGATGGTGGATGTCTGAGGAAGCGAGGTGTCGTCATGGACTCCATGGATAAAACCGTCAAGTTCAATGTAACAGGAGATGAGCAGCAAGCGTCGGCAGAAGATATTCTTCTTGCGGTGTATGATGCGCTTCAGGAGAAGGATTATAATCCGATTAACCAGATTGTCGGGTATTTGCTATCGGGTGATCCGGCTTATATACCACGGCATAACAACGCAAGAAGCTTGGTTCGCAAGAAGGAGCGCGACGAGCTGATTGAGGAACTGGTGAGATACTATCTGGCTGGTCATCGTTAGGAGAAGTTATGAAAATTCTAGGTCTTGATTACGGGGATGCACGAATCGGAGTCGCGATTAGCGATGAGCTCGGATGGACGGCCCAAGGACTTGAAGTCATTGAACGCCGCAAGGCAGGGGCGGAGCTGATGCGGATTGCTGAGCTGGTTAGCCAGCATGAAGTGGAAGAGGTCGTGGTCGGGCTTCCGAAGAATATGAATGGTACGATTGGCCCCCGTGGTGAAATATGCAAGGACTTTGCGGATCAACTGCATGAAATGCTGCAGGTGCCTGTGCACTTGTGGGATGAGCGTCTGACTACGGTCTCAGCACATCGAACGCTGATCGAGGCAGATGTGAGCAGGAAGAAACGAAAAGGGGTCGTGGACAAAATGGCCGCGAGCTTGATTTTGCAAAATTATTTGGACTCTAAGAGTAAAAAGTGAGGGTGATCGCTATGTCTAAAGATCGTATTGGCTATGAAGAAGAACCGGAAATTATTTATATTCCCAACGAAGAGGGGAATGAAGAAGAATTCGAAGTAATTATGAAGTTCGAAGTTGACGGTTCCGACGCCAAATATATGATGGTCGTTCCTTTGGATTCCGAGGATCATGATGATGATGAAGAGAGCGAAGAAGTATATGCCTTCCGCTACGAGGAAGACGGCGATGACCTGAAACTGTACACAATCGAGAGCGATGAAGAATGGGAGATCGTTGAAGAGACATTCAATACCCTGGTTGATGAATTCGACGGGGAGGACAACGATGACTGATTTTTCAGCGGAGAAGGTAGTGTGGACGTCACGGGTGCGTGACGCTTACGGTACCATTGTCGAGCTTCAAGATGAACAGGGCAAGGCTTCCTACTATACTGTCGAGAATGAATTTGACGTAGCGGGAGCATCTTATGCCGCTTTGCGCCCTGAACAAGACTCTTCCGTAGAAGAGCCCGAATTGTTCAAGATTGTTCAGTCCTCGGATGGGGAGTTAGAGCTTGTTACCATCGAAGATGATGACGAATGGGAGAATGTATCTGAGCTATACGGTGAACTTACGTTCCCTGAATGAGTTCTACAGGGCTTCTCTTGAATACGATCGATTGTGTTATCTGATGAGCTAATATAAATCGGCATAAGGGCGGGAATCCCGCTCTTTTTGCTGTAAAGGAGTGGGCTATGAAGACAGCGTTGAAATGGTTCCTCGCATTTATTCTGATTATTATTATTGCAGCGGGAGCGGGCGGTGCCTATATTTATTACGGCATACAGCCAGTAAAAGCTTCGGAAGAAGCGGTGAGGGTTACGATTGAACCTGGAATGCGGACGAGCGGCATAGCTGATACCCTGGAGCAGGAAGGACTTATCAAGAATGCGTTCTTGTTCAAATCGTATTTAAAGTTGAAATCCGAGGGTAGCCGTTTTCAGGCGGGTACTTATGATATAAATCCCGGAGCGGGTTATGATGAGATAATCACCAAGCTGAACAGTGGGGATGTTGTCAAAGCTGAGATGATCCGCTTCACCATACCGGAGGGGTATACTGTCAAGCAGATGGCGGAGACCTTATCCGAGCAGGGATTCGTTAATGAGGATACTTTCCTGAAGTTGGCCAAGTCTCCTATTGGCATCGACAGTCAGCTGCTGGCTGATATTCCAGATCGTGCGGAGATGAAATTCAGACTGGAAGGATACTTATTCCCGGAAACCTATGAATTGAAGAAGGGCAGCAACGAGCAGGAGATTATCAACCGGATGTTCACGGAGACAGATCAACGTCTGCACAAAATTGCTGATTTTGAGCAAAAGATGAAGAAGAGCGGACTCAGTCTGAATGAAATTATGACGGTTGCATCTCTTGTGGAGCGTGAGGTCGTTGTCGATTCGGAACGCAGCCTGGTAGCTGGCGTCATCTATAATCGACTTGCTAAAAACATGAAGCTAGAGATTGATGCCACGGTCCAATATCTATTAGACAAACCTAAAGAACGCCTAATGAATTCGGACTTAAGAAAAGTAGACAGTCCATATAATACTTATTTGTATGAAGGACTTCCGCCAGGGCCGATCGCAGCGCCAAGCCTGAAATCCATCGAGGCCGCGCTCGCGCCGGAAGCTTCGGAGTATCTGTTCTATGTGACGAAGAAGGATGGCAGCGGCGAGCATCTATTTGCCAAGACGTATAAAGAGCATTTAAAGAATATTGAGAAGAGCAAGGCAACAGCTAAATAACCGAGGTGTATAGAATGGGTAACAAACCGGAACTGCTTGTTCCCGCAGGCTCCCTTGCGGAGCTGCAGGCATATCTTGATTGTGGAGCTGATGCATTCCTCATTGGCGAGGATAAATTTGGCATGCGCCTGCCAGGTAATTTTACCCCGGCCGAAATTGCTGAAGCAGTCAGGATTGCCCATGAACGCGGGGCTAAAATATATGTATGTATCAACATTTTGATGAGTAATGAGCTGCTCAAGGATCTACCCGATTATGTGAAGCAGCTTGGGGCTGCCGGGGTGGATGGCGTCCAATTTGGTGACCCGTCGGTACTGCAGACGGTGAAGGAGTTAGCACCAGAATTGAAGCTGCATTGGAATGCTGAAATGACTTCGACCAATTACATGACGGCGAACTATTGGGGCAGCAAAGGGGCCAGCCGTGTTGTGCTGGCTCGTGAGCTGAATATGGACGAGATTACGGAAATGCAGCCGCATTTGCAAATCGAATCTGAGGTACAAGTACATGGGATGACAAATATTTACCATTCCAAACGTAGTCTGGTTCGCAGCTACATGGCACATCAGGGCCGAGTGATTGGCGAGAATGAATCCGTAGGAATGGAACGAGGACTGTTCTTGATTGAGGCTGAGCGCCAGGATGAGAAATTCCCGATCTATGAGGATCGTAATGGAACACATATTATGAGCTCCGACGATATTTGTATTCTGGAAGATCTTCATATGCTGCTGGGCGCTGGAGTGAACAGCTTGAAGATCGAGACGCTTTTTAAGCCGATAAGCTATAATGAGACGGTTATCCGTGTCTATCGTCAAGCGATTGACACTTATTTCGCCGATCCGGAAGCCTATGAATTTGAGGATGCCTGGATTGAGAAAATTCGTGTGGTTCAGGACCCTGAGCGCGAGTTGTCTTTTGGGTTCTTCTATAAAGAACAAGTATATTAATTTAAGAAGTACATGTAATTTAATGATTATAAATTTCTAGAGGTGAACAAATAAATGCAAACTGCGGAGAAACATATACGTAAATATACCGGCAAGCGATACCGTTTGGAGAAGCCAGAGCTGCTGGCTCCGGCAGGGAACCTCGAGAAATTGAAATTTGCAGTCCACTATGGAGCAGATGCGGTTTACATCGGGGGACAAAAATACGGTCTTCGCTCAGGTGCCGACAATTTCAGTCTGGAGGAAATGCGGGAGGGCGTCGAATTTGCCAAGAAATATGGAGCCAAAGTATTCGTGGCTACAAATATATATGCACACAACGAGGATTTGGCAGGGATTGAGGCTTATTTGCGCGACCTGCACTCTGTTGGGATTGCGGCTATTATCGCCGCTGACCCGATTATTGTTGATACGGCACGCCGTCTTGTGCCAGAGCTGGAGGTGCATCTTAGCACCCAGCAATCGACAGTGAATTGGCAGGCCGTGAAGTTCTGGAAGGATGAAGGTCTACCACGTGTAGTCCTGGGACGGGAGACAAGCCTGGAGGAGATCGAAGAGATCAAGCAGCATGTAGATGTTGAGATCGAAGCTTTTATTCACGGAGCGATGTGTTCCTCTTATTCCGGCCGCTGTGTGCTGTCCAATCATTTCACAGACCGCGACTCCAACCGGGGCGGGTGCTGTCAATCCTGCCGCTGGAAATACGATCTGTTCGAGGATGCCAGGCCGGTCGAAACCTGGATTTCTGAAGAAGAGGCAAAGGAAAGTTCTGTATTGCGTCAGTTCCAGCTAGGTGTGAATCAATTGCCATTATTCAATGAAGGCGACAATGCCTTCACGATGGGATCCAAGGATTTGTGTATGATTGAGCATATTCCTGATTTGATTGATGCTGGCGTGGACAGCTTCAAGATTGAAGGTCGTATGAAGTCAATCCACTATGTTGCTACGGTTGTTAACGTGTATCGTCAGGCGATCGATTCTTATATGGCTGAACCAGACAATTATGTTCTCAAACCGGAATGGCTGGAGGAAATTCAGAAGGCGGCTAATCGCCCGGTTAATACTGGCTTCTTCTACGATATTCCCGATCACGAGGATCATATTTATGAACCGGAAGAGAAGGCAATGCCTTATGATTTTGCAGGTCTTGTCATGGACTACGATCACGCTACAGGAATTGCTGTAATTCAGCAGCGTAATCATTTTAAACCGGGTCATGAAATTGAATTCTTCGGTCCGAATGGAACCTTCTTTAAGCAGACGGTAGGCAAGATCTGGGACGAAGAGGGCAATGAACTCGATGCCGCTCGTCATCCACTGCAAAGAATCAAGATGAAGGTGGATCATCCTGTATCTTATTTTGACATGATGCGTAAGAAGAAATAGACAAATTGCGACTTGGCAATTGAAATTAGGGCTTTTCGCTTATAGGACGAAAGGCCCTTTTTTGCGTTATATGAGAAAATTCAACAGATTCTACTAAAAAATACCCCCTTATTATACCGATACATATAGGAGTATGACATCGTTTGTCGAATAGACTAAGTATGAAAACGATGTTGGCTGCTAGCAATAGAGGGGTGACCTCTAGCCTAGTTTCACGGCATACAACTATTATGAGCGGTGGGTGATTGACATGGGTCTGGTTCCGAAGAAGGAGGGCCAAACAGCTGACAGCAAGAACAAACAGAAGAAACAAACTAAATCAAGTGGGGAAAAGAAGTTTATTTCAAGTTGGAGAGACAAAGTTTCAGATCATCTTCCAACACAAATAAATCCTTCTAAATCTGTAGGCGTTCGTCTGTTTCTGATTTTCTTCGTGGCGATCATGTTCTTCGTATTATCTATCGGTATATTGTCCTATCAAATGGCGAAGTCGACGATACAGAATAATGCGGAAAATTCCAACCTGCAAACGATAGTACAAACTTCTCAGAAGTTGGATATTATTTTGCAGAAGTACGAAGAGAATCTCCAACAGACATTCCTAGACAATGAGATGCAGAAGGCGATTATGAATGCTTCTCTTATGGGCGTGTCTGAGTACGACCGTTTTACAACCATTAACGATATTAGGAACCGATTGAATTCTCTTGTCTATTCAAGCAAAGGCGTGGAAGCGGTCTATATGATGAGTGTGGACGGCAGCTTGGATGATATTTCAACCGGCAGCTCCAGCCAATCATTCTTCGAAGCAGCACGCAAGGAACCTTGGTACGATGAAATGTCTAAGACTGTAGGCACACGTTGGATCAAAGTGCCGGAGAAGAGCAATGGCAAATCGACAGTACGATTGGTTCGTTCATTATCGAGCGTTACGACTTCCAAGCGGTTCGTTCTCGTACAAGACCTGAATGTTGAAGTGCTGGAGAACTACTTGAAGGAAATTAATTTAGGGGACAACTCGAAGCTGCAGATCGTCGGAACCGATAATGTTGTTGTCGGTTCGTCGTTAGAAGGGGAATCAGGAGAACCCACAGAGTATGATTTGTCCAAAGCTGAAGGCAAAAAAGGAGGCATTCGTATCAGTGATGCGAATGAGAATTCCGTACTGGCTGTCTATAACAATTTTACAGCTGCCGACTGGAAGTTGATCGGTACAGTTAGCACTGCTGAACTAGTGAAGGATGCCAAAGGAATTTTGTTAGCAACATACATAGCGGCTGCTGTCGTTGCCTTGATTACAATCTTGATCGCTATGTGGATGGTTAGAATGATTGCTCATCCATTGGCACAGTTGAAGAACTTGATGGAAGAAGGCTCCAGGGGTAACCTGAATGTACGCCTGAAGACGAAGTCTCAGGATGAGATTGGTCAATTGACAAACAGCTTCAATGTGATGATGGAGCAGATTACCGAGCTCGTAAAGCAGACGAACCATTCTGCGAAGGATGTTCTGGACACAGCAACCGAATTGACTCAGGCTTCCAACAAGACAGCCATCTCTGCCAAAGAGATCGCTATTGCAACAGATGAGATCGCTAACGGAGCTACCAGTCTGGCTAACGAAGCTGAACGCGGCAATGAGCTTACAGAGAACATTTCCAGACAGATGGAACAGGTTGTACAGTCGAACAAGCAGATGGAGATCGCTGCTCATCAGGTAGAGAAGTCGAGTCAGCAAGGTACCGTATATCTGAACGGGCTTCTTGCTCAAACGAACTCTACCGTGGATATTGTTAATTCGTTGACTGAGAAGGTAGACGCTCTAAAATCGAGTACATCTTCTGTAATGAAGGTGCTGGAAGTTATGCAGAATATTACGCAGCAGACGAATATTTTGTCCCTGAATGCGACGATTGAAGCGGCTCGGGCCGGCGCAGCTGGACGCGGCTTCATGGTCGTAGCCGATGAGATCCGTCAGCTGGCAGATCAGTCCCGTCAATCGATTACGATGGTTGGGGAGATCACAGACAATATCCAGCAGGAAATGAATGAGACGGTACAAGCATTGTCGGATGCAAGTCCGTTGTTCCAGCAGCAGATTAATTCTGTGAAGGAGACAAGTCAGATCTTCGTATCTGTGCAAGAGCAGATGGAAGGCTTCGTGAAGCAAATTGAGATGGTCACGGCTTCGATCGACGATCTGAATGAATCGCAGAACGTTCTGTCAGAAGCAATGAGTAACGTCAGCGCGGTTGCTCAGCAATCTTCGGCAACCTCCGAAGAGGTTGCTTCGCTTAGCAGTGAGCAGCAGACGGTAAGCGATCAGCTCGTGCAGCTCTCCGGCAAGCTGGAGAATGTCTCGAACGGCTTGAAGGAATCGCTGTCCAAATTTACAGTTTAAATAGTGTATATAGGAGCTGTCCCAGGAGTAGATCATACTTTTGGGGCAGTTTTTTTGCTGTAATCATACGGGTCTTGCTTGTTCCTTCTTCCCATGTGTTAACATCCCTCTCCAGGGAAATAATGAAGCAGTAAGGAAAAAGGGGGATGTACATGTCATTAGCACGGAAAAGACGCATATTTTATATTCTATTAGTGTTTAGTATTTTTTTTGCTGTATATACGCTGAGGATTGCCTGGATTCAGACTCATGCTGCGCTCGTCGCAGTGACATCTTCAGGGAAAACGATAAATGAATTGGCTGTACGTCAACGTGAGCAAGGAATCGAGCTTGATCCCGGAAGGGGGAATTTCTTCGATCGATATGGCCGGCAATTGACCGGGATTACAACCTGGTCACCAGTTCTGTTCCCTGTCAAGAAGCTGCCTGCACAGAAGGATCTGACACGTATCGCCGCTTCTCTAGGGGTATCTGAGAGCGAGCTAAGGAGCAAATGGGCGAACCTTGAGGTGCCTTATATTTGGTCTGAGTCCGGTAGCCATTATGGGGTGTTGAATCATTCATCCGTGATCAGGGAGCAACCATTTGCTCAATTAGAAGGGGTAGAGGTGCTTCCTCATGTCGTACGCTATCAATCCGGTCAGAACGGACAGCAATGGCTCGGTTACGTGGCCCAGCGGCCTGATGTAATCCAGCAGATTCGAGGCAGCAGGAAGCAGAGTGAGCAAATCCCACTGACAATGCAAGTAGGGGCGGCGGGACTTGAAAAGACGTTCGACAGATTCCTGCGCGGTGCTGGCAGTACAAGGGTATATTACGCGGTAGATGGGAAGCGGGAGCCCTTCCCGGATATAGGTACCCGGGTTAAGGGACCAGAGGAACGCTTTCATCCGCTGCAGATCAGAACGACGATTGATATCATGCTTCAGCAGAAATTAGAAGCGCTTACGGAACAGCTGGACGTGAAGGAGGGGGCTGTAGTCGTCCTTGATGTGGAGAACGGCGATGTACTAGCGATGGTCTCAAGACCGTTCTTCGATCCCAATCATATTGAGTTGGCCGGGGGCAGCTGGAGCAATCGCGCCCTGAAAGCTGTTCCGCCCGGTTCTATTTTCAAGACTGTCATCGCTGCGGCAGCGTTGGAGAGTGGAGTCACAAAGCCGGGCGAAGTGTTCCATTGCTCGGGGCAGTATGGAAAGTACGGATTAGCCTGTTGGAAGAAAGGCGGACATGGCGATATTACGTTGGAACAGGGTTACGCCCATTCTTGCAACATCGTGTTTGCGACATTGGGAGAACGCTTGTCGCCTGGCAGCATTGAGCTTGCTGCGGCAAAGCTCGGCCTCGGCCACAAGGTTGGCTGGCATGAGGAGAAATTTATGGGCGGTGATGATCTTTGGCAATTCGACCATGAGGAAGCGGGGGCAGTTTTTCACGGTAACTCCCTAGTTGATGGTGGGGTTCTGGCCCAGACGGCCATCGGGCAGCGCGATGTTCTGGTTACTCCACTGCAGGCAGCAAATATGGTGGTGACGCTGCTCCATCAAGGGCGGGTTACATCACCACGGTTGGTCAGCGAGATCCGCTTCCGGGATGGTTCTCTGCTCACGAATATGCCAGAGCACCAAGCGGTTACAAAGGCTGGGCAAGTATCGCCTCGCACGGCTGCTCTGCTGCTGTCCTGGATGAATGAAGTTGTCGAATCGGGAACGGGGAGATCGCTTAGACAAGCAGATTGGCATTTGGCTGGCAAGTCCGGTACAGCACAGGTCGTAAAAGCAGGTAAAAAATACAATCACCAATGGTTCATTGGATATGGTCCCGTGGAGAAGCCTAAATATGCGGTAAGCGTGCTTGTGCAGAACAAGCCGGAAGGATCGGAGCATCAAGCGACCGCTTTGTTCAGACGTACGATGGATCTTCTCGCCGCCTACAGGCCGGAGCAGATCTGATACATTTTCAAATTTTAAAAAATGCGCCTCATTGTGCTTAGTATGTGCTAAAATAGTTAGGATGCTATTCAATATGTACGAGTGAACTACCTCTATATGTGCGTGGAAAAGCTAAGATCAGAGAGAAGTGGGGAAAGCGACATGGAGACTTTGCTGATATGGCTGTTTTACATTTCATCGTTGTATGCTTTTATACCAGGGCTGATCACGCGTCTGTTTGGTTATCGTGTCTTCAAGCATGGTTCGAGCAAGGATGAATTTGCCCTTACCTTTGATGATGGTCCGGATCATTATTATACTCCTCAGCTCCTCGATTTGCTTAAGCGTTATGATGCCAAGGCTACTTTCTTTGTCGTTGGTTCCAATGCAGAGAGAAATCCTGAGCTGATCAGACGGATGCATGAAGATGGGCATTTGATCGGAATCCATAATTATGTTCATAAGACGAATTGGCTGATGGGTCCAGGTGCCGTGAAGAAGCAAATTCAGAAGACGAATAAGATCATCCACGAGGTTACGGGCAAAGATACACATTTCTATAGACCGCCGTGGGGGATTGTGAATTTGTTCGACTTTGCTAACCGAAGCGATGTCCAGATCGTGCTCTGGTCGGCAATGTTCAGCGATTGGCGCAAGCGCATCGGAGCTGAACGCTTAGCGAAGCGGATGATGAAGAAGCTCGGCGGAGGCGAAGTATTTCTGCTGCATGATTGCGGAGCTACACTGGGGGCCGACAATGAGGCTCCAAGGGAAATGCTGATAGCACTGGAGCGAGTGCTGGAGGAAGCGCAGAAGCGAGGCTTGCGCAGTGTTCGGATCGACCACTTGATGGAGACTGACAGTAAGCTGAAGCATAGTAAGGCAGAAGCGAAGGCTGCAGATAGTGCCCGCTCATTAAGTTGGTGGAAGCGATCGGTTGTGGCTTTATGGCTCCTCTGGGAGAAGCTGTTCCATCTTATGTTCCAGCTGCATACGGCGAATGAACAGGACCCGATTTTTTATTTTCGAAGCCGTCCTTATCACGGTCAGTCCGTTGAATTGACGGATGGAACGATGCTCCAACCCGGCGACGAGGTGCTGGAGCTGCATTTCGATAATAGGAAGTTGTTCCAGATGGGGATGAAGTCGAAATCTACAGTTCACTTGGCCATTCAGATGATCAGGCAGGTCGAGAAGGCACTGCCCGAGATTGCCCAGTACTTGGTCGATCATCCTGAACTCCATAATGTTAAGGCGCTGTATGGGGTAACGATGATTAACCGCGGACCAGAGAAATTCGGCTTTACGGTTACGGATTTGCCGAAGGGGTTCTTTGCTAGTTCTTCGCGAATTTATTTGAAGTTCCTGATGAGAGTGATCCACCCGGATGGAGGGACTAGATTGAAGCAGGCACCAGAGCTATTGGTGCCAAAGTTGATTCTGATGCCAATAGATCAATTACTGAAAAATTATCTCAACGATGGTTCTCATCACCGGATTAAGCGTGACAGGCTCGTCGAGGAGGAAGAAGAGACGGTAATCAGCTCCACCCTTCCTGCCGGTAATCGGTAATTATTTATT